>CAZEXY010000014.1:0-21625 GCA_964516345.1 uncultured Anaerolineae bacterium | reverse complement strand
TCGCCCGGATCCTCCCCTCTGCCCCAATCCTCACCAAGGCGCAACCGTGCCCGAGCTTTCAGCAAAGCCATAGGATTCCCGCCGCTTATCCACCGGCCTTCCCTATCTATCCCTATCTGCACGACCTCGTACTTGTCCCTATCCATCGCATCCATGACGGATTGCGCAGACAACAGGCTTACTTCGTGCTCTCCGGATTTTCCTCCGAAAATCACTCCAACTCTCAGCTTGCCCATCTACCCTCCAAGTATCAAGACCTCCGGTTCCAGCTCGACGCCGAACTTCCGGAAGACCTCGTTCTTCGCAAGTTCCATCAAGGCTTCCACGTCAGAAGCCGTTGCGCCCCCAAGGTTGATCACGAAATTCGCGTGGGTCGTCGATATCTGAGCGTTCCCCACACGCTTCCCTTTCAACCCGGCCATGTCTATCAACCTTCCGGCGTAATCATCGGGAGGATTCTTGAACGTAGAACCCATGCTTGGCTCACGCGGCTGAGTCCTGCGCCTATGGGCCAGATATTCCGCAGCTCTCGCCTCGAGCTCCTCCCTCTTTCCGGGCCTCAGTCTGAAAGCGGCCTTCAACACCAGCCAGGTCTCTCCTCCATCCGCCGATTCCTTCAAGAAGCTGCTCCTGTAGCCAAAGCGCAACTGCTCTGCTTTCCACACCTTCCTCGACAACGACGGCGACAAAACCTCCACCCACTCCAGCACCGACGCCACGTCTCCACCGTAAGCGCCTGCGTTTCCAACGATCGCACCGCCAACGGTCCCCGGGATGCTGACTCCCCATTCAAGCCCTGCAAGCCCCTGCCGTATCGTCCTTCTGGCGAGTCCGGCAAACGGGACTCCGCTTTCGGCTTCCACGACGACACCTTTCACGCTCACCTTCTTACAGCGATTGACCACCACCAGACCTCGAATGCCAGAATCCCTTATCAGCACGTTGCTTCCGCCACCGAGCACGGTGCAAGGTATCCCGAGTTCCAGAGATAGCCTCAGTGCGTCCACCAACCGATCTATATCGCTTATCTCCAGGAGCATGTCCGCCGGGCCGCCTATCCCGATCGTCGTGTAAGACGCCAGGGGCACATCCCTGCCGGGTTCTTCCCCGTATCTCATCCTCCATATCTCCACGAACCGTTCGAGACTCATGCCCCACCCCGTCCCTGCTCCTTCAACGATTCGAGCACCATCTCTCCAATCCTGTACCCATCCCCGGCACCAAGGGTCAGCAACACCGAGCCGGGACGAATCTTCTCCGTGACTATCCGAAATGTAGTTTCGATGCCTCCGGTGTAGGAAATGTCTGGATGTTCCGACCTCGAAACGATCTGCCGGGAATGCACCCCAAGATCGTCCTTTTCCCTCGCCGGGTATATATCCGTGACGAACACGTGATCGGCATCGGAGAAACTGCTGGCGAACCCGTCCAGCATCGCTTTGGTCCTCGTGAACGTATGCGGCTGGAAGACCACCCAGATCTCCCTGTCCGGATACTTATCCCTCGCCATCCGTATCGTGGCTTTTATCTCGGTGGGGTGATGAGCATAATCGTCCACCACGATCACGCCCTGCGCCTCACCTTTGACCTGAAACCTGCGCTCTGCGCCGTGAAAATCGGCCAGCAGTTCGCCGGATACTTCCGGAGGCACTCCTTCGGCGTAGAAGGAAGCCGCAGCGGCAGCAATGGCGTTGGCAACGTTGTGGACCCCCGAAAGCGCCAGCCGCACCCAGCATTTCCCCTCCGGATGTACCAGCAGGAAAGACGCACCTTCCCTGCCCGAAATCACCTGTTCAGCGCGCCACTGGCCGCTCTGCACCCCGTATTCGACCCAACGGATGTCTTCCCTGGCGACAGTGTTCTCGACAGATCGAGCTCCTTCGTCTCCGGAGAACACGATGCCGGTTCCACCGGGCTTGACGCGCCGCAGAAACTCGACGAAAGCTTTTCGATGATTCTCCGGAGTCGGGTAACAATCAACGTGATCCCACTCCACGTTGGTGACGACCGCAACCTTCGGTTCGAGGCCAAGGAACATGCCATCGTACTCATCCGCCTCGATCACGAAACTCCGTCCGGTTCCCGCGTGTGCGTTCTCTCCCAGATCGAGCATTGTTCCACCGACGATGAATCCAGGATCCAGCCCCACTCCGGTCAGGATGAAAGATATCATCGCCGTGGTGGTGGTCTTGCCGTGCGTGCCTGCCACCGCAATCACATCCCTGCCTGAGGTCAAATCGCCGAGGAAGTCCGCCCGTTTCACCACAGGTGTCCCCCTCCTCCTGGCCTCCACCACCTCGGGGTTGTCCTCCGGAACTGCCGAGGAAACGAGTACCAGATCGGCACCATCCACGTTACCCGATTCATGCCCGTCGAAAACGACGGCGCCAAGAGACCTCAGAACCTTGCTCCTATCTCCGACGGCTCTATCGGATCCACTGACCTCATACCCCATCTCCAGCAAGACGCGAGCGATCGCCGAAAGGCCTGTGCCTTCGATTCCAACGAGATGGATATGGGCATTTCGATCGCTCAAGATCTCTCCCACGCGTCTTGCCATTTCATTTCCTCACGCCGAGAATCACCAAGAGCACCACCGCTCCGATTATTATCTTGTCGTCCAGCAACGTAGGCGGCAGGTACTGCGCCACGATTACTTTCGCAAGGTGCGTGGTATGGCTCATGTCGACATTCATCCACTTCGGGAACGGATATCCAAAAATCGCCATGTAGTACCACGCCGTACCGGCGAAAAGATACCCGTTCACCGCTCCTACCGCTATATCCAACAACCCTTTCGCATGTCCTCTGGTGGGCGACCCGCTCAAAGAAATGGTCCTCCCTCTGTAGGATGCAAGCACTATGAGCACCAGCACTCCGAGGAACAGATACATCTTCATGGCATTGCTCCCCGGTATCAAATTCACGTGGAGAGGGTTGCCTTTGCTCAGAGCCAGGTACAAGCTCCCGTACAGTCCCGTGGTAGGTTTCTTGACCACGATCACTTCCAACTGCTTGAGAGCCCAGATCGTGGCGAGCAGGACTATGGTCACCCCGAGTTCTTTGTGATACCCTCGCACCAGCGCAATGAAGACGAAGAATGCAAGCACTGTCGCCCACAAGATTTCTATCGGTCCCATTTGTCCGGTTTTCCTTTCATTTCTTGCTGTTCGGCGAAAGCGAAAGGCCTGCCGATATTATCGTTGCCAGTATGAACAACAGAATCAAAGTCTTCACGCTCGAAGAAGGAACGCCGAGCCCTTTCGTCACCTGTCCGGAGCCCTGGAGCTTTATCTCCCATGGGTACAACGGCATGTTTCTCGGAAGCGGAAGTACCACTAGACCTATCAGATACCCCAACACACCTCCCAACAAGGCCCCTAACATAGAAGGTTTCCCTTTGAACACCTTCAACGATCCCAGTGCGAATGCTCCTGCGATCAAAACCATCCACAGGATAAGGATCGTGGTCGGATTCAGCGAGAATATCGGATGCACGTCCTTGAGCAAATTTTTCGCCGTCTCTATGTCTCCCGTGCCCAAAGCGCCGAGCCCGCCTTTCAACACAAGCATTACCCCAAAGTAAGCTCCGTTCAGGGAAGTGATGATTTTCCTGGCTATAGCTGCATCGGATATCATGACCTCCCCGGCAAATACGACCAGGGTATAAAGCAAGCTCCTCTTCGTCCCCCATTTGAATCCCATTATGCCAAACAGCACGACCAGAAACAGGAGCGCAAAAGCTTGCTGGCCGGTCAACGATACGGCGCCACCTGCAGCCGGATTCATTTCCTCACCCCTCCTCTGCCAGGGACCACAACTCTCTGGCTATGGTTATGGCTGCACCCTGCCTCGACAATTTCCTCATCGAAATTCTCATGCTTGCGAGACGTTCCGGATTGTTCAACAAGGAAAGCAACATCGGCAACAGCATCGAATCCAATTCGTCGTCTTCCACTATCACCGCCGCGGACCTCCCCGCAAGATACTGAGCATTTGCTTTCTGATGAGCGCCTGCATAAGGATACGGCACGAGAATGGCGGGCAATCCCGCCGCCGGCAGCTCACCAAGGGTGGAAGCTCCGGCTCTGCAAACCGCCAGGTCAGCCGCGACCATCACCTGAGGCATGTTGGTCAGGTAAGCCGCGGGTTCGTAGCCGGATCGAAGCTCCTCAGGCAATTTTTCTCTCTCCTTCTGCACCCATTGTATGTCCCTTTCCCCCGTCGCGTGAATCACGTGGGCGTATTTCAGTATCTCCGGGAGGGAATCCACAATGGCTTTGTTGATGCTCCTCGCACCCTGACTTCCTCCCAGCACCACGACCGTGGGTTTGTCGTCCGGCAATCCCAGGGCCTCCCGGGCAACCTCTCTGTTCATCCTGTAGAAATCCATGCGCACCGGATACCCGGTAACGACGCCTTTTTGCGGGAAATAATCCAGCGTCTCCTGCGCCGTGATTGCAACCCTTTTCACCAGCCTGCTCAGGTACTTGATCGTCGCTCCCGGTGTTATATCGGGCAGGTAAATCATGGCGGGGGTACCGGTAAGCTTCGCCGCCAGCAACACAGGAGCCGCCACGTACCCGCCGCTGACCAACACGGCGTCCGGAGACCATCCCATGAATATGGAAACCGCTGAAATCGTACCCCTGGCGAGGAGGAACAAGCTCCTTAGCGTCTTCAGCACTCCCTGCCCCCTCAACGCCCCGGCCGCGATGGTCCTGAAAGGCACACCCGCATCCGGCACGAGCTTCGCTTCTGCCCCTGTGGCCGTGCCGACGTAGAGAAAATCAGCCTTTCTTACTTCTTCCGGCAGTTTTACGTCCGGCAACTGGATTCCTCGGAAGGCGTCTCTCACTGCTAACAGTGGATAGACGTGTCCCCCGCTTCCTCCTCCCGCCAGAATCAGACGCTTTCTTCTTTCTGCCATAAGCCCCCGTCTCTTTCGATATACTGAGCAGCAACCCCACACCAGCAAGGCTCGTAACGAGTGCCGACCCTCCAAGGCTGAGGAACGGCAACGGCACCCCCATGGTCGGCGCGACTGCGATCACCATTGCGATGTTGAGCGCCGCCTGAAACGTGATCCACGTAGTGATGCCGGCGGCGGCAAGGCTGCCAAAAGTATCCGCGCTCTCCAAAGCGATCCTGTACCCCCGATATGCCAGGAATGCAAACAGCCCCAACACCAACAGCGTCCCAACGATGCCAAACTCCTGCCCCAGCAGGGCAAACACCCCGTCGCTCCACACGAGGGTCGGCACTTTGATGTTGCCGAGGTCGAAAATTCCAAACCTCGGATGCAGGATCGCCGTCAGGTTCGATCTGACCTGCCCCTGAGACGCCGTCATAGGGTGAGCAAAATACCTGATGAAATCATGGAACCGCTGGGAGGAATGGTGGAATTTCGTCACAAGCAAGACGAAAGTCGCCCCTCCAATCCCCAGCAAGGCTCCCATCTGAAGCACCGTAGCCCTGGCGATGAAGAACATCCCTATGGCGGTGACGGCAATGATCAAAGCCGTGCTCAGGTCTGGTTCCAGCGCCACCAATCCGGCCACGAGCCCGATGATCACGGAAAAAGGCACCAACCCCTCCCTCGTATCCCGCAATTTCTCCCCTTTTGCCTCCATCCACGCAGCAGCGTATATGACCACTATGAGTTTTGCAGCTTCGGAAGGCTGAACCGAACCGCCGAAGAGAGTTCTGGTGGCGCCGTATTTAGTCGCCCCGACGAAGAGAACCGCCAGCAAAAGCGCCAAAACCGCCAGCATCAACGGAAGCGCCGCTTTCTTCCAGAATCTGTAGTCCAGGACGGTCATCACAACCAGTGCAACGCTCCCGACGCCCACCCAAAGCGCCTGACGAAAAAGGTAATAGGTTGGATCGCCCAAGAGAATACCCACGGTGAACATGGTCACCAGCCCGATGGCAAGCAGCGCCGCCACCACCGATACCAGAACCATATCCGGGATCTTCCTCTTCGACCTTTGCGCCATCATCTCCTCCGCTACAATTCACCCACCAGCTTCCTGAAATGTTCCCCTCGTTCGGCAAAATCCTTGTAGGCATCGAAACTGGTACCTCCGGGAGAAAGGAGAACCACATCTCCCGGCTCGGCTCTTTCTGCCGCCGTGCGGACGGCATCTTCGAGAGAATCGCACAAAACGATGGATCTCAAAGCGCTCCCTTCCCTCCCTGCCTCTTCAACGTTCCTCGCTATGAGTTCGGCCGCTTCCCCAAAAAGTATCAGATGCTTCACTTTCTCGTGAACCAGGTCGGCGTACTCATCCCAGGGAAGATGTTTGTCCCTGCCACCCGAAAGGAGCACTATAGGCTCGTCGAAGGATTTCAAAGCAGCAATAGCTCTTTCCGGGGTCGTGGCTATGGAATCGTTGACCCACAAAATCCCTTTCCACACCCTGACCTCCTCCAACCTGTGAGGAACGCCCTTGAACTGCGTCGCCACCTTGCGTACCCCCTCGATCGAAGCGCCGGCAAGCGATGCTATAAGAGACGCTGCCAGAACATTCGCAACGTTGTGCTCTCCCCTCAACTTGAGATCCGACCTGTGGCATATGACCTCGGGTTCTCCTCCAAGCCGAAGCAAAAGGGTGCCATCCAACTTTCCGAAAGCACCTTCCCCTTCCGACTCCTGCAGGCCGAACCCGTAAAGCCTCGACTTTATGGGAAAATCGACCGCCGGCTGCCCCTCTCCGGCCGCCACTTTCACCCGCCTTTCCCTCAGCCAACCGCCGGTGACCCCATCGTCCGCACTCAACACCGCAAAATCGGTTTCCCTCTGCCACTTCAGGATGTTCGCCTTGGCAGCCTCGTAATGGGACATGGAAGGATGTCGGTCGAGATGGTTCGGTGTTATGTTGAGTACAGCCGCCACCTCAGGACTCCTGTCGTAGAGCTCCAGTTGAAAACTGGAAAGTTCGAGCACCACTTTATCGGTGCTCCTGATCTCGTCCAGATGGTCTATCAGCGGCAAGCCGATGTTTCCACCAACCCAGGTCGTGTACCCGCTCGCTCTCAACATCTCACCGACCAGGGTCGTCGTGGTGGTCTTGCCGCTGGAGCCGGTTATGCCGACCACGGGAGCAGGGCTGCGTTCCAGAAAGAGCAGCGTATCGTTGCTCAAAGGTATACCCCTCCTCCTCGCCTCCTTCACGATCGGGAGAGATGTCGGAACTCCCCCGCTCAGGCAGAGCAAATCGCAATCGTCCAGCAGGTCCATCGGATGGGAACCGAGCACATAGCGCACCGGAAGACCACGGAGAGAGGCAATAGCCCCTTCGAGGGCATCTGCATCTCTCACGTCGCTGACGGTCACCTTCGCGCCAGATCGCACCGCCCATCTGGCAAGCGCAGTCCCCTGCCTCGCGAGTCCCAGTATCACAATCCTCTTCCCTTCGATCGAATCCGCCATCGAGCTCTCCGGTGTCACAACAAAGCCAGCGCGACGCCCAACATCGCACACAGGGTACCGATCAGCCAGAATCTCTGGGTTACCTGAGTTTCCTCCCACCCCAGCAGTTCGAAATGGTGGTGCAAAGGGCTCATCTTGAACACCCTTTTCCCCCCGGTGGCTTTGAAATAAGCAACCTGGATCATCACCGAAAGGACTTCGGCCACGAAGGGAAAAGCGATGATGGGCAGAATTGCCCACTGCCCCGTCATCAACGCCACCACTCCCAACGTAGCGCCAAGGGAGAGTGACCCGAGATCTCCCATGAACAAGTCGGCGGGGTAGGCGTTGAACCACAGGAACGCCATTATCGCTCCGACCACCGTGAAGCAGAACGCAGCAAGCCACACCTGCCCCTGAAGGAACGCTATTATCCCGTAAGCCGAAAACGACAACGAAGCCAAACTCCCGGCCAGCCCATCGAGTCCATCGGTCAGATTCACGGCATTGGACGAACCGACTATGACGAAAATCGCTATGGGAAGGTAGAGATAGGACAGATCGATTTTGTTCCGGATCGTAGGTATCGCTATGCTGTGGATGTCGAGCTTCCACATCAACACCAGGGCGATGGCGGTGGCGAGCAAGAGCTGTCCGGCCATTTTCTGCCACGCCCTGAGACCAAGGCCGCGCCTGGGACCCCGCACACCCTCCCAATCGTCGATGGCTCCAAGGGCGCCGTAAGTTATAGCAGCGAACAGCGGAACCAGCACAGACCTGCCGATGAGGGTCATGCCCCACAGGTTCGCCACGTTCAGCGCCACGGTTATCGTCACCACCGGCAGGATGATCATCAAACCTCCCATCGTCGGGGTTCCGAGTTTCGTCTGATGTCGCTGCGGGCCCTCGATCCTGATGACTTTGCCTATCCGGTATTTCTTGAGGAGGTAGATCAGGGGATCGCCCCAGATTACGGCGAGCAAAAAGGAGAGGGTGCCGAGCGTCAGTGAGTATGCCATGAAGCTCCTCCTTCCTCCAGAGCTATACGTGAGACGATCTCTTCCATCTTCATGCCGCGAGAGCCTTTCACCAGCACGTTGTCGCCTTCGGAGAGTATGCTCTTCAAGACCCCGACCGCCTCTTCATTGCTCGACGCCATGTAGACATGCTCCTTAGACATCCCCTGGGATATAGCCTCCTCTCCGATCATGGAAGCCCTGGGCCCTACGGTGATCAGATAATCCGCTACCTCAGCCGCCCTTCGGCCGACGAGCCTGTGTCCGATCTCCTCGTAGCTTCCCAACTCCAGCATATCCCCCAGCACCGCGACTTTCCTGCCGTCGAGTTCGGCAAGGAGGTTCAACGCGGCAAGCGCCGAGTCTGGGCTGGAGTTGTACGTGTCGTCCAGGATCGTGCTGCCGTTGATACCCGGCACAGCAAGCAACCTCAACCTTGCTTTCTGATCCTGGAGCCCACGCACGATCTCCTCCCAGGATAGCCCCAAAGCAATCCCGACCGAAGCCGCACGCAGGGCTGTATGCACGCTATGCCGTCCCAGCAACGGGATGTGAACGTAAAGCTTCTCCTTGCCGTAATGGAGCCAGAACTTGGTCCCTTCGATCCCCAGGCTCTCTATGCCGTCGGCCCAAAGATCGCTCGATGGGCTCAGGCCGTAGAAGAACACCCTTGCATTCGTCTCCTGTGCCATTGCCCTCGTCAAAGGATCGTCCGCATTCAGAATGGCAACCCCGTTTTCCGGGAGCGCTTTCACGAGCTCCGACTTCGCCTGAGCGATTCTCTCGATGGTCTTCAGCCTTTCGAGGTGCACAGGGCCAACGTTGGTCACCACGCCGATGGAAGGCAAAGCGATCTCGGCGAGTCTCTCGATTTCCCCAAGGGCGTACATCCCCATTTCCAGAACCGCGACCTGGTGATCGGGCCTGAGTTTCAGCAGTGTCAATGGGAGCCCGATCTCGTTGTTGTAATTCCCTTCACTTTTTAAGGTGCCGAACCGCTGGCTTGCCACAGAAGCAGCCAGCTCCTTGGTACTGCTCTTCCCGATGCTTCCGGTTATCCCCACCACGGTAACGTCGAACTTCCGCCTCCAGAAAGAAGCGATCTCCTGCAACGAGAAAAGCGTATCCTTGACTCTGAAACACACGACGCCGTCCGTTTCCGGCGGTTCGCTGCCCGGGAAGACGTTCGTCACAGGGCGAGAGATTGTACCTTTCCAATCCTCTCTACAGAGAACCGCCATAGCTCCCCTTTCGATGGCGTCCTCTATGAAATTGTGTCCATCGGTCTTCTCTCCCTTCAACGCGACAAAAAGACTACCAGGTGCAGCTTTCCTCGAATCGATCACCACATCCCGCAGGGTTCTTTCGTACCCTTGCGGTACCCTTCCTCTTCCGCCGATACCTTCCCAGATGTCTTTTAGTGTTATTCCCACCTTTTTTACCCTGTACCATTAAGGTTCCTCGGATTGTCTGGAGGAACTTTCATATAGTACAAAATGCGCTCCGCAATCGCTTTGAAAGTAGGAGCAGCAACTACGGTAGCCCATCCACCCCATTTCGGCTTCATTATAGTGACCATACAGACAAACCTGGGGTTCTTAGCTGGAACGAACCCAACGAACGAGGTGTTGACTTTATACGGGTCGTAACCGTGCTCGGTCGGAACTTGGGCCGTGCCCGTCTTACCTGCGACGGAATACCCCGGAATCAAATCCTTTCTCCCTATCCTTGCGGCAATGGTCATAAGCTCCGTTACCTTCCTGGCAGTGTCCTTCTTGATTATCTGCCGACGCTTGATGGAAACGCCGTACGGGATATATTTTCCGTCCACCACCAGCGCTTTCACGACATGAGGCCTGACCAGGTTGCCGCCGTTGGCGATTGCCGCCACCGCCGTAACCATCTGAAGGACGGTAGCACTAAGTCCCTGGCCGAAGGAGTTCGCAGCCAAGTCGTACTCGCTCCAACGCTTCCCGACGGGCCAACGCACGAACCCATCCGATTCGGGCGTCATGTCTATTTCTGTCTTCTCCCCCACCCCGAACCGGTGCAAATAATTGTAAAATGTGTCAGGTCCCATGTCGAGAGCCATCTTCGCCGCTTCTACGTTGAGAGAATAGTACATCACTTCTCTAATCGTTACACGACCATAAGCTTTCTTCTCGGCGTTCTGGATATACTTCCCGCCTATCTCGATCTTCCCTGTATCGGTGAAAACCTGATTCATGGTCACAGTTCCGCTATCCAGCGCAGCAGCAGCGGTTACCACCTTGAACACCGAACCTGGCTCGAAAGGTTGAGATATGGCAGGGTGTGGGTCCGTGGGCTTCAACGGGGGGTACGCCGCCATCGCCAAGATATCTCCCGTGTAAGGATCCATCACCACAGCGATGCCCTTCTCCCCCTTATACCTTTCGACTGCTTTCTTGAGCTCGTCCTCCACGATATATTGAATGTTCCTGTCCACCGTCAGAATCAAATCGTGTCCTACGACAGAAGGAAGGTACCTCCCGGCGTACTTTTCTGGAAGAGCCTGCGCTTCGCTCAAATCCGCTTCCGGCACGAAGCCACCCCTGGTCAAAAAAGCATCGTAAAATCCCTCGACCCCGTAGATACCACAATGACGCCCGGATTGGTTCCATCCGTAGAAACCCGTTATACCGCCGAACAAATCGCCCTGGCCGTACACCCGCTTGGGTCGAAGGGTAACCGTCACGATGTTCCTGTATTCCCTTGGAGGGAACACCTTGAGAACCTTCATCCCTACGTCCCAAGGGAGCGGGGTATCCGAAAGCTCCACATACCTCGCCCCTTGCTTTCTAGCCTTATCGATCCTCTCTGCGATCTTCTCCTCGGGAATCCCGGTAATCTGGCTCAGTTTTCCGGCAATCTCCTCCGTATCTTTGGGTCGGATGTTGATGGGGGTTGCGGAGAGCACCCACTGCGGATCATCGGCCACCACGAGATACCCGTTGCTGTCCACGATGGTCCCGCGCTGCCCGGTTCCGCTCCCCGCCGGACCTCTGCCCCGCGCTCCGGCTACCCTGGACACCGTACCGCTCCCGGATTTCTGGGCGAGAGCCTGCAGGCGCATGATCTGGGCAAACAAAACGAGGAAGAAAAGCCCTATCAGCGCCATCAGAATCAATATGCGCTTTTTCATTTCTCGAACTTTGGCGTTACGGGTCACTTTGCGCTCTCCCATCCCTTAAATGTCGCCGACTATTATCTCCTCATCGCCGTCTGGTCGTCCGTAGGCGATTCCCAAATCAAGTGCACGTTAGCATTGCCACCGAATTGGAGTCCATTCTCCTGAGCATATTGCCGCACTCGGTCCAGGGTGATCTGATCAGATAGCTGTATCGATACCCTGGCAATCTCCTCCCGCGTAACCTCCAGCTGCTGCGCTTGAGCATCGGCAGTTCTCGACAGCACAGTACCCTGCGCCGGCTGGTACAGGTAAAGGAAAAGGGAAAGCAACGCAACGACAAGCCCCAGAAAGAACCTGACGGTTCCCATATATGGAGAAATTGTCTCCTTCAGTAATTCCACCTTGCTCTCTTTCCTGTTCATGGCTCCTCCTGAATCTTCTCCGCCACCCGCAGCTTAGCGCTTCTGCTCCGTGGGTTCGATCTAACTTCTTCTCCGGAAGGTTTCACCACCTTCCTGCGGACGAGTCTCAATTCGGGTACCTTGAGCGCTCCGCCACAACGAGGGTCTCCGTCGCACCGGATTGACATATCCCTCAAGAATCGCTTTACTATCCTGTCCTCCAGCGAATGAAACGTTATGACAACCAACCTTCCACCCGGCCCCAGGAGATCCACCGCTTGCGGCAAGGCTTTCTCCAGAGCCCCCAACTCGTCGTTGACTGCAACCCTGAGGGCCTGGAACGTCCTTGTGGCGGGATGGATTCTTCCCCTCCTTCCCACCGTCTTCGAGATCAACTCCGCAAGCTCGGTAGTGGTGCGAATCGGCCTGGAACCGACTATAGCCCTGGCGATGACACGCGCTTTCCTTTCCTCACCGTACCGCCAGATGAGCTCCGCCAGCTCCTCCTGCGACAGTTCATTCACCAGAGCCTCTGCCGTCAACCTCTGACTGGGATCGAACCTCATGTCCAAAGGTCCCTCCCTCTGGAACGAAAACCCTCTCTCCCCAGCTTCGACGTGGTAAGAGGAAATGCCCAGGTCCATCAAGACCCCATCAACCTGTACGAAGCCTTCCCTCTCCGCGACCTCCTTCAACTTTGCGAAGTTCCCATGGACGAGTACCACCCTCTCTCCGAAACGAGCCAGCCTCCTGCCAACTCGCTCTACGGCATCCGGGTCTGCATCGATCCCCAGAAGCCGCCCGTCCGGAGACGATAGCTCGAGTATACCTTCCGAATGCCCACCGCCGCCCACGGTGCAATCTATATACACCCCGCCGGGACCGACGTTCAGATACTCCAGCACCTCACGGTACAGCACCGGCTTATGCAAGGTTCCCATCCCGTTGGATCACTATCAAAATGTGTTATTCGTCAGGGATTTCCCGCTCGAGCGTTTCCTTGTCCCAGATCTCGAAGCAATCTCCGGTCCCAAGGATGACCACTTCGCCCGTGATGTTCGCATATTCCCTGAGGTGAGGAGGAAGCAAAACCCGCCCCTGTCTGTCGGGTATCGACTCGACCGTGGAGGCAAAGAACTTCCTTTTTTCTCTCCTGTTCTCCTCGGTGTCTTCCCGGTTTACCAGCTCCTCACCTATTTGTCTCCACCTCTCTAGCGGGTAACCCACCAAGCACTTATCCTTCCCTTTCGTTATAGCCACACCACCCAGCAACGCCTGACGAAACTTCGCCGGAATGGTCAGCCTGTTCTTGCTGTCCAAAGAGTGCTCGAAAGTGCCTGAGAAAAACATCCCCTCTCCCGCATTCTACTGAAAGGTGGAACTTTAAGGGACAATACTGCACTTTTAACTACTTATCCCCACTACTACCCACCTCAGTATACACTGTCGCAACAGCGCTTGTCAAGGGAGAACTGGGAAAAACGACGCTTTTCTTTGGTTTTGGATTGGGATACCGCTTTCGTTCCGATACACAGCCAACATCTAACTCCGAAAGACATTTTGGAATACACGAAAAAACTATCTAAAACACTATCGCACTCTCAAATACAGTATACTCCCTTATATGCTCACTTGTCAATATCCTTTTCAAGGGATATACTTATACGAAACGTCATATCCGCAGCCGTGCTACGGCCATACTCAATAAGGAGGGGGGTCGATGAATACAGATGCACTCGTCGCCTGTGTACCAAATTTCAGCGAAGGGAGAAGGAAAGAGGTCATCGATGCAATCGTCGGTGCAATCAGCTCGGTGTCGGGCTTGAGCGTCCTCGATGTCGAAAGTGATCCGGATCACAACAGATCCGTGGTGACGATTCTGGGCGAGCCCGATGCAGTCCTGGAAGGAGCATTCAGAGGGATAGAGAAAGCTGCCGAGCTTATTGACCTGAATCACCACCAGGGAACACATCCAAGAATCGGAGCGGCGGATGTGGTGCCTTTCGTGCCGATACGCGGGGTCTCGATGGCAGATTGCGTCTCCCTCGCCGTCAAGCTTGGGCAACGCGTCGCAAGCGAGCTCGGATTGCCGGTTTACTTTTACGAAGAAGCTGCCACCAGGCCGGAAAGACGCCAGCTCGAAAACATCAGACGGGGAGAATACGAAGGTCTGAAGGAAAGAATCGGAAAAGATCCCTCCGCTGAACCAGATCTCGGGCCTGCAAAACTGGGGCCGGCCGGGGCCGTGATCATCGGAGCCAGACACCCCCTGATCGCTTTCAACGTGTACCTCAGCACCGACAACGTGGAGATAGCGAAGAAAATCGCCGAAGCCGTACGCCACTCCAGCGGCGGGTTCAGATACGTAAAAGCCCTGGGCATGTTGGTCAGGGGGCAGGCACAGATCTCGATGAACCTCACCAACTACCACAAAACCCCGATGTACCGGGTACTCGAGACGATTCGCAGGGAAGCTGCAAGACACGGTGTGTCCGTCACTCACACGGAGGTCATTGGCCTTGTGCCGCAAAGAGCCTTGCTCGATGCCGCAAAGTGGTACATGCAGATCGACAATCTGACCCCTAACCTGGTTCTCGAAAACCGACTCTGGGGAGAGGAACTGGAAGTATGACGATCATCGTCGACGGACACAACGTCATCGGCACGGGAAGGCTACCCGGCATTTCCCTCGAGGACGAAGACGACGAAGCAAAACTCGTTGCCCTTCTGAGAAGGTATCGCTCACGCATCCGAGGTAAGATCATTGTGGTCTTCGACCATGGATTGCCGGGAGGGGAATCGAGAAACCTTTCGAGCAGAAGCGTATCGGTGAGATTCGCACCGGTGGGCCTGAGCGCAGACGAAGTCATCATCGGCATGGTCAGAAGGGGAAACCCTCCCGGGATAACCATCGTCACTTCGGATAGAGATCTCGCCGGCAGGGCAAGACGTCTGGGGGCGAAAGTCATATCCTCCACCGAGTTCGTATCGGAACTGAAACGCCCCCTGCCAACACCGGAAGAAAACTTCCGGGAAAGACCCAATCTATCCAAAGAAGAAATCGAAGCATGGGAAGCAATTTTCTCGTCAAGCCACAGGAGATACGAGGATGACTGAAAACGACGATATGATCTTCGTAGACATACCCACCGCCCCACCATGGCCGACCCTTGCATTTCTTGGCATAGTCTTTGCGGTGACCACAGGCACCATCTTCTCCATGACGAAAAACATCTTCGGGGAAGGAGGCTTCCTGAAATTAAGCTTCATGTTCGGCATAGCGATCCTCATAGCCGTCCTCGTAACGCTCACCCTCTCCCAGCTCCTCGCATCGGCGAACGCATTGGGGAGAAAAGCCGTGTTCCTCTACAAGACAGAGCTTGGGGTACGAAAAGGTGCCGACGGCTTATTACTGGACCTGTCAGAACCGCATGCAGCCGCCCTCAAAACTCTCGGCGACACGCTTACGATCTCCGTCCAGACCAAAGGGATCTCTTTGCGATTCCTGATATCCGGATTCGATGCACCCAAACTCCTCGAAAGATTCGAGAAAGCAGGACTCGTTTCATCAGAACCATCCTGCTGCAAAGGTGGCGGTGTCACAATCCGTTTGAAATGGGAAAGAAATGAAGTGAAGGAGTTCGTTCGAAGGCTGATGGATTTGATCTGGAAATACCGGGAACCGGACAATTCTCCCTAAGCCGCCAAAGCTCGACTCCGGTTTTGTTGGATAATTCCGCGCGGATGTATAATGGGATCGAAAGAGAAACCTGCCGCGGGAGTCGGAATTGACGTCGCTGCTTGGGAAAGTAATACCGGGGCAAAAGGTCTTCGGCCCCGAACTGCCGGATTACGACGAGCTTCAGAACTGCCTCAGGTGCGGGCGGTGTCTGACGGTCTGTCCAACCTACCAGGAGACCTTGCTGGAAACCGATTCCCCACGCGGGCGGCTCTCCCTGCTCAGAGCCGTGGAGGACGGCAAACTCCCGCTGAGCGAGGGGGTGCTGGATCACCTATACAACTGTCTCGACTGCCGGGCGTGCAATACCGTATGCCCACTGAGCCTTCCCATCGGAGAGCTCATCCTGAAAGGAAGGGCGGCGTATTCCGCAAGGTACGGCCGCCCGCTCTGGCAGCGGATTTCCGTGGACACCTTCCTCAACTCCGCCCGAAGCCTGGAATGGGTGATGGCTCCCGCCAGGATCTACCGCAAACTCAGACTGCACAAAATCGTCCGGCCGATCCTCCGATTCCTGGGGGAAAAAATACCCGCTTTCCGCACCCTCTACGAGATGGAGACGTTGCTACCCGAGGACCTGCCCTCCAAGCCGCTCCACAAAGCGATCCCGGAAACGTTGCCGGCATACGGGGAGAGGAAATACCGCGTGGGGTTCTTCCTCGGGTGCATGATGAGCCAGGTGCTGGCCGACGTGAGCCAGAGTTCCATCGAACTCCTCCGCAGGCTCGGATGCGAAGTGGTAGTGCCGAAGGACCAGGTCTGCTGCGGCGCTCCCCACGAAGACCAGGGAAACAAACCCAAAGCCCGGGAGCTCGCCAGAACCAACATCCGGGTGTTCGAGAAATTCGAAGGATTGGACGTGATCGTAAGCGATTGCGCGGCATGCAGCGGAATGTTGAAAGAATACCGGGAACTCCTATCGGAGGACGAAGAGTTCGCTCGGCGGGCAGAGGCCTTCAGCGCCAAAGTGCTGGATGTGAGTCAGTTTCTGGCGCAACTCCTCCCTGGAGCGCCATCTTCACCGCCAAACGATAGCTGCGCCCGCTGCACCCTCGCCACCTACCACTCCCCCTGCCACCTGGGGAACGCTCAGGGAGTGCTGGAAGAGCCCAAATCCGTGGTGAGGAGCCTGCCCCAGGTAAAACTGATCCCGCTGAAGGACGAAACGAAATGCTGCGGAAGCGCAGGTATCTACAACATCACCCACATCGAAACGTCCAGAGCACTCCTCAGGGAAAAAGTGGACAACATCGTGGCTACCGGAGCGGGAATCGTGGTGACGGGCAACCCGGGCTGCATGTTGCAGATTCAAAAGGGTCTGCGGGAGCGCGGTGTCGACATAGAAGTGAAGCACCTGACCCAGATCACGTTGGAGAAGCTAAAGCTCGATCGAGAGGAACAGAAGGACGGAAGCGACCCATGAAAAACGGGAAAACTGGCTGGATAGAAAAGCTGAAACACGCCCTGCCTGAAGGGCGCGTTCTCACCTCGCCGGAAGACCGGGCGGCGTACGCGTATGACGGAACCTGGGGCGAAGCATGGCCGGACGCCGTCGTTCTGGCGCGCTCCACCGACGACGTGTCGGCGGTGCTCCGCATCGCCGACGAAGAGCGCGTGCCGGTGGTGCCCCGGGGAGCCGCCAGCGGACTATCCGGCGGCTCGGTGCCGGAGCATGGGGGCATCGCCCTCAGCCTGACCCCCATGCGGGAGATCGTCGAAATCTCACCGGATGATCTGGTGGCCGTGGTGCAGCCCGGCGTGGTCAACCTGGACCTTCAGAAAGCCGCCGAGCCTTACGGCCTCTTCTACCCGCCGGACCCCGCCAGCCTGGATATCTCCACCATCGGCGGGAACATCGCCGAGAACGCCGGCGGCCCCCGATGCCTCAAGTACGGAGTCACATCGGACTACGTCCTGGGGCTGGAGGTGGTGATCCCCGGCGGGGAAATCCTCCGGCTGGGCGGACGGTCCATCAAGAACGTCACCGGCTACGATCTGGTGCACCTCTTCGTCGGCTCCGAAGGGACGCTGGGCGTGGTCACGGAAGCCATCCTCAAGCTCCTGCCCAAACCGCCCGCCAGAGCTACCGTATCCGCTTTCTTCGCCGACCTGGACGTGGCCGCCGCGACGGTGGTGAAAGTGGTGACTTCGGGCATCCTACCGCTGACCACGGAGCTCCTGGATAGAGTCTCCATCGGAGTGGTGGAGGATTTCCTGCACCTGGGCCTGCCACGGGATGCGGAAGCGATGCTTCTGATCGCCGTGGACGGCGAGCCGGAATCGGTGAAACGGCAGGCATCGGAGGTGGCGGAGATCTGCCGAGGGCAAGGGGCAACGGGCGTGGACGTGGCCGATACTCCGGAGGAAGAAGAGAGGCTGTGGAAAGCCCGTCGATCCGTCTCCCCGGCGCTGGGCAGGCTCCGGCCCCACAAGCTGGGGGAGGACATCGCCGTGCCCCGGAGCAAAGTGCCGGATATGGTGCGAAGGGTGCAAGAGATCGGCGAGAGGTGGGGTCTGGTGATCCCGGTGTACGGACACATCGGCGACGGGAACCTGCACCCCACCCTGGCGTGCGACCGCCGCGATCCGGAGGAGATGAGGCGGGTCCAGGGGGCTGCGGAGGACATCTTCAAAGCAGCCATAGAGCTGGGCGGCACCCTCTCCGGGGAGCACGGAATCGGGATGCTGAAGAGGGACTACATGCCGCTGGCTCTTCCGGGAAACGTCATCGAGAAGATGAAGGCGATCAAGCAGGTCTTCGACCCGCACGGGATCATGAATCCGGGGAAAGTGTTTCCGGGGTGAAAGACCAACCGATCGGGAACCAAATAGTTGTGGTTTTTTAGACAAATCACCGACGGCTACGCTTCCAGTTTGCTGCAACAGGCTTGGTGGCTTATACTTATAAGAGGAAACAGCCCGCATAGAATGGATTCACAACCAAATATCTTATGCAAGGAGGCATAGAGATGGCACAAAAGTACTCCAGAAAACCCGCCAAGGACTATGCGGCGGAGCTGACGGACGAAACCCTCGTCGAAATGTTCCGCTACATGCTGCTGGCCCGGAGGCTGGACGAGCGTATGTGGATGCTGAACCGCCAGGGCAAAGCGCCGTTCCACATCTCCGGGATCGGCCACGAAGCAATCCAGGTGGCAGCAGCTTTCTCGCTTCGCAAAGATCACGACTGGGTCTACCCTTATTACAGAGACATCACGCTGGTGCTGGTGATGGGCATGACCCCCCGCGGCCTGATGCTGGACCTGCTGGGAAAAGCCGGAGCTCCCAGCAGCGGAGGCCGGCAGATGCCGGAGCATTTCTCCTCCCGCGAGCACAAGCTGGTAACCATCTCCAGCCCCGTGGACACTCAGGTGGCGCAGGCACCCGGAACCGCCTACGCATCCAAGATGCTCGGCAAGGACGAAGTCACGCTGGTGTGCTTCGGCGAAGGCTCTACCAGCCAGGGCTCCTTCCACGAAGGCCTGAACTGGGCCAGCATCTACAAACTCCCCGTGGTTTTCCTCTGCCAAAACAACAAATATGCCATTTCCGTCCCGCAGTACAAGGAAATGGCCGTGGAAAACGTGGCCGACAGGGCTGCGGCGTACAACATGGCCGGCGTCTGGGTGGACGGAAACGACGTGCTGGCTTCGTACAACGTCATGATGGAAGCTGTGGAGCGGGCGAGGAGCGGCGGCGGCCCCACCCTCGTCGAAGCCAAGACCTACCGCCCCGTCCCCCATTCCTCCGACGACGACGACCGCACGTACAGGAGCCGCGAGGAAGTGGAGGCGTGGAAGAAGAAAGACCCGATCCTGCTCTTCGAGAAAGAACTCAGAAAGCGGGGCGTGATGGACGATGACCTGCGGGAGCAGCTCGAAGCAGAGGTGAAGTCCATCGTAGACGACGCCACCACCTACGCCTTGCAAGCGCCCTATCCTTCCGGCGAAGAAGCCGCATATCCCGTTTTCGAGGCAGCGTAAGACCAAAACGCAAAGCTGCAAAGGGAGCAAAGCCGCTAAGTGACATGCAATTTTCAGAGCTTTGCGCCCCGGTTTTCCTTGCGTCTTTGCGTTGAATCAAAACCATGCAAAGGAGCATGAAAATGAGCATAATGACAAACCTTCAGGCTGTTCACGATGCCATGCTTGAGGCTCTGAGGAACGACGACAAAGTTCTGTTGATGGGAGAGGACGTCGGCCCGCGTGGAGGCGTCTTCCGGGCCAGCCAGGGATTCTACGAAGAATTCGGAGAGGAGCGAATAATTGACACACCGCTGGCGGAGTACTCCATCGTCAGCGTCGCCATCGGAATGGCGATAAACGGACTCCGCCCCATAGCCGAAATCCAGTTCGCCGATTTTTCCTTCCCGGCGTTCGAGCAGATCGTCAACGAAGCCGCCAGAATGCGCTACCGATCCAACGGGCAGTATTTCCTGCCGATGGTGATCCGGATGCCCTACGGCGGCGGCGTCGGCGGCGGGCTCTACCACTCTCAGAGCGTCGAGGCGTTCTACGCCCACGTTCCGGGGCTCTACGTCATGGCCCCGTCCACGCCCTACGACATCTTCGGCATGTTCCGAACGGCCATCAAGCTCAACGACCCGGTAATCTTCCTGGAGCACAAGAAAATCTACCGCGCTGTCAAAGGAGAAGTACCGGACGAATACTACGAAATTCCCGCCGGGAAAGCGGACGTGAAGCAAGAAGGGGACGACCTCTCCATCATCACCTTCGGGATGATGCTCCACGAATCGCTCAAAGCGGCGGAGATGCTGGAGAAGGAAGGCACCAGCGTGGAAGTGCTCGACCTCCGATCCTTGGCCCCGCTGGACAAAGAAGCCATAGTCGAGACGGTCAAGAAAACCGGCAAAGTCTTGATCGTCTACGAAGACAACCTGACCCTGGGGATCGGTGCGGAGGTATCGGCCATCATCGCCCAGGAAGCGTTCGAGTATCTGGACGGCCCGGTGATGCGACTCGCAGGCCCGGACGTACCCGGCGTGCCGTTCAGCCCGCCGATGCAGAAATGGTTCATGCCGAACGCGGAGAAGATAGCGAAAGCTGCCCGCGAGCTGGCAGCGTATTGAACGATGATTCTCAACGCAGAGCAGCGAAGATGCAAAGACGCAATGCGGACAAGGTCTTCCGTCAGAACGATTCGTCAAACTCCAAAAAATCCCTTGCGTCTTTGCCGCCTTTGTGTTGCTTGTATGATGCTGTAGGAGGACATTATGCCGATAGAAGTCTTGATGCCAAAGCTGGGCGAAAGCGTGGTGGAAGGAACGCTCAGCAAATGGCTGAAGAAAGTAGGAGATACCGTCTCGGAATACGAGCCGCTGGCGGAAGTTTCGTCGGACAAGGTGGACACGGAAATCCCCTCCCCCGCGTCCGGCGTTCTGCTGAAAATTCTGGTGGAGGAAGGAACCACCGTCCACGCCGGAACGCCTATCGCTCTCATCGGCACGCCGGAGGAAGCAGAGGCCGGCGTCGAACTTCCGTCGCCGAAGGCGGAAGCTCCCGCGCCGGAGGCAGCCCCTGCCGAATCGACGCCGATGAAGAAAGCAGAGGCGGGGAAGATCTCCCCCGTGGTGGCTCGATTGGCCGCGGAGTACGACGTGGATCTGAGCCAGGTGAAAGGGACAGGGCTCCACGGACGCATCACCAAGAAAGACGTGATGGCTTACATCGAAGCGCGTGAGAAAGCGAAAGAAATGGCCCGGGAAGCGGCCGGGAAAGCACCGCCGGTATCGCCGGTGGTGGCAAAGCTGGCCGCCGAACACGGGATCGACCTGAGCCGGGTGAAAGGAACCGGAAAAGGCGGTCGGGTGACGAAGAAAGACGTCCTGCGGTACGTCGAGGAGCAGAAAAAGGAGAAGGAACTCCCGCCGTGGGAGCAACCCGG
>CAZEXY010000013.1:7032-33522 GCA_964516345.1 uncultured Anaerolineae bacterium | reverse complement strand
TCGCTGGCTTTCACCGAGGACGTGGGGGCGAGATTCCTTGCCTACGGGTGGCACGTGCAGGAAGTGGAGGACGCCAACGATCTCGAAAGTGTCGCCACGGCCATAGAGAATGCGAGGAAAGAGCTTGAAAGGCCCTCGTTGATTATCGTTCACAGCCACATAGGATACGGCAGTCCGAAGCAGGATAGTGCTTCCAGCCACGGAGCTCCGTTGGGGCCGGAGGCCGTCAGGGCCACCAAGGAGAGGTTTGGCTGGCCGTTGGAACCTGCTTTCTATGTGCCGGAGCAGGCATTGGCCCATATGAGGCAGGCGCTGGATAGAGGTAGGGCTCTGGAGAAGGAGTGGAGGGAGACTTTCGCCCGGTGGGAAAAGGATTGCAGGGAGGAAGCGGCGGAATGGTCTATCGTCATGTCTCAGAATCTTCCTGAGGGATGGGATTCGAATCTGCCGAAGTTCTCTCCCGACGACCCCCCGATTGCCACCAGGAAGGCTTCCGGTAGGACCATCAACGCCATCGCCGACAGCATTCCATCCTTGTTCGGAGGATCGGCGGACCTCGCACCCTCGAACAACACGTACATGGAAGGCAAAGGGGATTTCGAGCCCGGGTCTTATGTGGGGAGGAACGTGCATTTTGGAGTGAGGGAGCATGTAATGGGCGCTGCTCTGAACGGTCTCGCCGAACACGGCGGGATCAGGCCTTTTGGGGCAACGTTCCTGGTCTTCAGCGATTACATGAGACCCCCGATTCGCCTTGCTGCTATGATGAAGCTGCCTGTGATTTACGTATTTACCCACGACAGCATAGGAATCGGCGAGGACGGCCCCACCCATCAGCCGGTAGAGCATCTTCCTGCCCTCAGGGCGATACCGGGTCTCACGGTCATCCGGCCTGCAGACGCCAGGGAGACCGTCGAAGCCTGGAGATTTACGATGGAATGGAGCGAGGGACCTGTTGCGCTGGTCTTGACTCGACAATCCCTCCCGATCCTCCATGTCGACGAGGCGGTGATAGCATCCGGCTTCAGGAAAGGCGCATACGTGCTCGAAAAGAAGTGTGACGACCCCGAGATTCAACTCCTTGCCTCCGGCTCGGAAGTTCACCTGGCCTTGAGCGCTGCGGAAAAGCTTGGCGAAAGGGGAATATGTGCCTGGGTAATCTCGATGCCGAGCTGGGAGATATTCGAATCGCAGTCCAAAGAGTACATCGAATCTGTCCTGATACCCGGCAAACCGAAAATCGCCATAGAGGCTGCATATCCTCAGGGATGGGAGCGATGGGTAGGAGAAAGAGGTGCAGTCATAGGCCTGAGGCGATTCGGTGCCTCGGCGCCGGGAAAGATCGTGATGGAGAAACTCGGGTTCAGCGTGGAGAGTGTGATACGCGAAGCGGAGAAGATTCTGGGAAGATAGGGACCTCGGCGGCCGTCGCGCCGCCAATTTTGCTTTCGTGATTACAAGTGATAAAATTACACTCGCTATGGAAAGAACCAAGAGTACATACAGTTCGGTCAGAAGGGCCAGGAAGAAAACGGGGTCTGGCAAGAAAATCGCCATCTTGTTGATATTGCTCCTGCTGTTGGCGGCAGCTTCTTACAGTGTGTACGCTGTGGCGAAGTACACGGCGTTGAACACACCGGACATTTCTTCTTTGATGCCTCCTTTCGTGAGGCCTCTGTTTCCCGGAGGAAACAACGGGAACTCTCCGTCCCCCAGCGGTCAGGGCGGATCGAAGCAAAAAGTCAGTCAGTTGCGCCCGTTGAACATCCTCTTGCTCGGTGTGGACAAGAGGCCGAAGGAAGTCGATCCGCCTCGCACGGATACTATGATCGTGCTTCATTACGACCCGAAGAACCATAGGCTTGGAATGTTGTCCATTCCTCGTGATATGTGGGTTCAGATACCCAATTACGGTGAAGGGAGGATCAACACGGCTTACCGAATCGGGGAGATGAAGAAGTATCCCGGCGGTGGCCCCGTGTTGGTCAAGGAAACCGTCAGGCGTTTCATCGGATACCCGATAGATTACTACGTTATGATAAACTTCGATGGATTCAGGAAGCTCGTGGATCTCATCGGGGGGATAGATATCGACGTGCCCAAGCCGATAAACGATCCTAAATTCCCGAACGATAACTATGGATACGCTCCGCTCTACATACCTGCCGGGCGGATTCACATGGACGGGGATTTGGCGCTCAAGTACGCCCGGACGAGGCACCAGGATTCCGATTTCGGCCGGGCACGCAGGCAGCAGCAGGTGATAATGGCGATTAGGGACAAGGTCATGGAGAAGAAGATGCTTCCATCCCTTATCGCCCGTGCGCCTCAGATCTACAAGGCCCTGGGCAATTCCGTCAGCACCGATATGCCGATATCCCTTATGGTGGCTTTGGCGAGATCGATTGCTTCTCAGGATCTCACCATCGAGCAAGCAGTCATAGACGATTCGTGCACCAAGCAGTATCGGACTCAGGGTGGAGCCTGGGTATTGCTGCCACTCAGGGACAAAGTCCGGGCTGTGGTGGACAAGGTCATGGGAAACGCCCCTCCGGTCGGCGCGGGGACTCCCGGAACCACGCCCATCGGCAGAAGCTCGCTCCAGATGAAGCAGGAACGTCTGAAGATGGAAGCAGCCAGGATCGTGGTGCTGAACGGGACATTGAAATCCGGCTTGGCTTCCAACACTGCGAAACAGCTCAAGAGACTTGGATTCGATGTGGTTTCGATCGGAAATGCCGACCGGGCGGATTACCAGCATTCCGTCTTGATAGTCTACACTCCCAAGGAATTCACTTCCGAGGAGCTTCAGAAGATATTTCACATAAAGCCCGAGAACGTGCGCACGGGAGCAAACCTGAAGAGCTCCTCTGACTTCCTCTTGATCCTTGGGAAAGATGCACCAGCGAAAATTGAAAGCCTACCATGAAGCCGGAGGTGCTTGGGGGTTACTTCCTGCGCTTCTGAACGAAGTGTTTCTCCACGATCTGCTGTACGGCGTTCATGCGTTCGATCAGTTCCTGCCAAAGGGAGGGGGGATCGTCTCCTTTTCCCATCCGCGCTGCCAGGGCGGAGAATTCGCTGGATCCCTTTGGCGGAACGTCGAGGTCCTGGGCGTTCCCCCTCACCACTCTCAAAGCCTCTATAACCCTGGCGAGGAAAGTGTGTGCGGCGGAAAGGTCTTTTGCCTCTTCCTGTTCCAGAATACCGTGGGCGGCGAGCGCCCTCATCGCTTTTCGGGTGTTTGTGGTTCGCAAGTCCGGGAGCCTGTCCCCGTAGGCCATTTGCAGAGCCTGGATCAGGTATTCGATATCCACCAGCCCGCCGGGGCTGAATTTCGCGTTTATCGCTCCTCCCGCGACGAGGTGTCTTATTTGTCGCTCTCTCATGGCCCTGATCGATGCAAAGTCCGGGGGACTTCCGTTGTACACGAACCTATCCCTGATTTGCTCGATCCTCTTGCCCAGGCCCATATCCCCGGCCACGGTCCTTAGCCTTATCAACGCCTGACGTTCGTAAGGCCATGCTGCTCCGTCCGGAGCAAAATATTTCTCGAACGATGCCAGCGATACCGCCAGCGGACCTGCTTTGCCGTACGGCCTGAGCCGGAGATCCACATCGAAGACGCCTTTTCTGCGTGCCCGGATGCTTTCGAGGAAGCACGCCACCAAACGGTTGTAGAAATCCGCCGCTTCTGCTCCTTCGGAATCGTACACGAACATCAGCTCCAGATCGGAGGCTATTCCCATCTCCAATCCGCCGAATTTCCCGAGCGCCAGCACTGCCATATCGGGAAACGATCTCCCGGCCGATTCGAGGCACAGTCGGTAAGCGTTTTCCACCACTACTTCGGCCAGATCCGTCAGTTCTTCGGAAAACCGCCAGAAATCGTCCGGGCTTCCGAGGATCTGTCTTAGGCCGATTCTCAGGATTTCCCGATCTTTGAAATCGTTGAGTGCTCTGCGGAATCCATCGATGCCGGAGCTATCCTGGACGGCGCTGTGGAGTTCTTCTTCCATTTCTCCCTTGGACTTCGCCTTCACGAGGATGTCGACGTCTTTCACCACAGGGAACAGGTTGGCGTATTGCATCTGGAGGAAATCACTCCACAGGAAATCGCTCACTCCGAGGAGCTTTGCAAGGTTCTTCAGCACGGCTGGAGTTTCCAGAGAAGCCACTTCCCGGGGCCAGTTCGGCATGGAGAACAGTTTGTTGATGAAATCGTTGAAGTGGATAAGCGCCGGCTCCGGGTCTGGGGCGTGCGGGAGCAGGTGAGTAAATTGCTTCACCAGCGCCGTGGCCGCTTTCAGCTCTCGGATCTTCTCCGGGGAGACGATTTTTCTGCCTTCGAAGTCCGTCACGTAAAGGACATCCGTCACCCGGTCTCCCACAGTCTCGACCATCACCTTCGAAATATAAACCCTCTGGAGGGCAAGGGCTCCGGTGAACTCGAAGAGGAATCCAAAGGTATCGATGGAGTTTATCAGCATCACTGTGTACTTTTCCGATTTATCGTTGTCGATGGTGATGTCCACTGGGTAGAGAGGAGTGTCCGTCGGCATCGTTTCCCTGGCTGCTCCAGCGACTTTCCTGGCGAGCTCTCCAAGGGCTCTTTTCCTCTCCCCTTGCTTCAACAGGTTCAGCAAGCGGTTCAACTCTTCCTGATAAGATTTCCACGTTTCTTCGGTGATTTCTCCTTCCACCGGAGATACTTCGAACACGTCCACGATCTTCCTCGGGTGTTCTTCCTCCGAAGTGAGCACCAGCCCTTTTTCGATGTTTATCTTGTATGCGGACAGCAGCCCGCACACTATGGAGAGTTCTCCCGGATAGTCGAGCCCCACCACGGTTACTTTCCAGCGTCTATCTCCAAATCTCCTCGGCTCCACCAGGGCGATGGTGCTTCCTCCGATGCGCTCCAGGAGTTCCGAATGGTGGCGCATTTCCTCTTCTGTGAACGTCTTCGTGTAGCTGGGCATCGATCGAAACCGGGAGATCAAGGGAAGAGCATTGGATTCGCGCTCCTCTCTTTCGATGTGCTTCGAATATACCCGCCTGATTGCCGACGTGTGTTGAATGTATCTATCCATCAGGGACCCGCCGTCCCGAAATCCGAGGCGGCGTGCGAGATCGTCCAGGTGGGCTCTGTTTTGCGGGAGCAGGTGCGTTTGCTGGTAGTGCATTAGCTGCAGGTGATGTTCGATCGTGCGGAGGAAAATGTATCCCTCCCTCAAGACGCCGTATTCGTCCGGTGAAAGTATTCCTGCACGACGTAAACGCATCAAGCCTTCCAGCGTGGAGCGAGATCTCACTTCGGGTTTTTCCCTGCCGTGGAGCAGTTGCAGGTACTGCACCACGAATTCCACGTCCCGGATGGATCCTTCGCCCAGTTTCACCTCTCTCCGCACCTGTCCTTTTCTGCGGAGGCGGGTTTCTATTCGCCGTTTCGTGTTTGCGACTTCTTGGCGCAGGGTTTCGGGCTCGTAGGAAAAAATCTTGGGTTCTATGCGATTTAGGAATTCTTCTCCGAGCTTGGGGTCTCCTGCTATGAATCTCACTTTGAGAAGCGATTGTTTCTCCCACAGCCTGGCATGGCCGGTCAGATAGTCCAGGTATAACTTCAACGGCGAGACCATGAGCCCGGAGCTTCCCCACGGCCTGAGGCGCATGTCCACCCTGTAGAGGAATCCCTCTTCTGTGATCCTCGAAAGGGCGTCTATGATCCTTGCGGCGAGGGGAAGGAAAGAAGATGCGTCTTCCCGTGCGATGAACAGCAGGTCGATGTCGGAGCTGTAATTCAGCTCCCTTCCTCCCAGTTTCCCGAGGGCGAAGATGGAAAATCCTGCGGGAGAGATTTTCGTTTTATCCGCTGCTATCGTCAGAGCCGACCGCACCATCGCGTCGGCCAGGTTGGAAAGTTCCTCGGTAACAGTTGCCAGATCCCAGAAATCGAAGATATCGCTGGCGCCGATTCTGAGTATCTCGGCCCGGTGGAACTTTCGGAGGGAGTTCAATTTTCCCAGCCACGAAGGCTTCCTGCCGGCTTCCTTCAACGCCTGTTTTTGCATCTCCTCCGGTGTCGCGACGCGCGTCAGGTTCTTTCTATCGGTGAGCATGTCGATGTAGCCCGGATCCCGGAGGAGTATTTCCGTCAGGAATTGACTGCTGGCGAATATCGCCACCAGTTTTTCCACCGCCCTTGGGTACCCTTCGAGGAATCGGATCAATGCTTTCTTGTTCGGAGCTTCGTCGAGGAACCGTTCGAAAATGCGCCGTACCTGTTCTTTGTTTTTCGTCCTTTCCAGAGCCGTTCGAAGTTGGGGCTCGAAACTGTGCTGTTCCATTTCAGCCTTTCCGTTTCCACGGAGGGTAGGAGACGAATGGATTTCCCTTTATGACGAACCTCCATGGGGCATCTTTGGTTTCTCCACCCGAGAGACCGATCCTGGTGGCCGTCATCACCTCTTCGTCCGGCACGGGGTCACCTTCTTCCAGAAAAAGTTCGTCGCTCGTGCACAGGTCTGTGCCGTTCCATGAGATGTCGAGTCCCAGAGCTTGCGTCAGTTTGGCAGGACCGTTCGTCAGTTCTGCAATCGGGCGGCCGTTCCGTAATCTCTGCATCACGTCGACTCCCTCTACCGGCTCTATTGCTCGTATGAGCACGGCGCCCGCTACCCCGTCCGACTCCGTGACGATGTTCAGACAGTGATGCATCCCGTAGATGAAGTACACATAAGCGTAGCCCGGTGGTCCGAACATGACTCTGTTCCTTTCCGTTGGGCCTTTGTAAGCGTGGGAAGCGGGATCGTTTGCCCCAAGATAGGCTTCCGTCTCCACGATCTTTCCACTCAGGCGGATTCCGCCGTAGATGCGCACCAGCAACCTTCCGAGCAGGTCTCGGGCGACTTCCATCGTTGGTCTGGCGTAGAAATCTCTTCCCAATCTTTTCATACGGATTTCGTTGGAACCGGAGTCACTTGATATCGGGACCTTTGAGCCAGTCGTATCCTATTTCAGGATCGTCGTAGGGTATCCTTCCTTCGTCCGATGGATCGTAAGTCCGGGAAGTGATGTAAAAAAGCAGTGCTTCCCGCCCTATGACTTTGCACCCGTGGGCAACTCCGGGAGGAATTTTCACCACGATAGGATCGTACATCTCTCCCATGAGGAATTC
The DNA here is from genome assembly GCA_964516345.1 of uncultured Anaerolineae bacterium. Taxonomy (GTDB): domain Bacteria; phylum Chloroflexota; class Anaerolineae; order S016-19; family S016-19; genus S016-19. The sequence goes on along the minus strand of CAZEXY010000013.1, from coordinate 26,348 downwards.
TTCGGTCATGTGGTAGGTGGGGGAATCCGGGCGCATGTCGTGAATCACGAGTTTCAGCGCTCCCACCGGAACGAACCACCAGTCTACCTGTTTTTGGTGTATATGCCAGGCTTTTATCACTCCGTGGTGCATGAAGGAGTAGCTCCACTGGCCGAAGCCTTCCTCGAAGAAATCGTCTGTGGAACGTATTATTTCCCTGAAGAAGCCTCTTTCATCCGGGTGGGTTGTGAGTTCCTTTACCATGACTCCGTGGATATGTTCGGACATCGTTTCCTCCGTCGAGAAAGATATGGGTCGGGTCACGGGTTGAAGTATATTACATGGTGAGCGGTTCGGCAAAGCCCGGCAGTGCTGTGGCGAGGTCTGTTGGTTTGACGGGAGGAGCGCTCTTGCACTGGAATCATGGCGACGGCCTGCTGTACATCCTTCGCGGCTATTCCGTGGGGAGGTGGAATCTCCGGGTCCTTTTGCCTTCCAGGACTTCTGCAAGGGCAATTCTATCGTCCCAGGGGTATTCCGTCGTTCCGAAGCACATGGATTGTTCGTGCCCTTTCCCGCACACGATGACGACGTCGCCTTTGCGGGCTATGGAGCAGGCTTTCTCGATGGCTGTCCACCGATCCGGTATGGACACGAAATCCTTTCCCTGTTCCCTCCCGGCTGCCTCACAGCCCGCGGCGATTTCTCCCATTATAGAATCGAGGGATTCTCGACGTGGATCTTCCGCCGTGATCACGACGAAATCCGCCATCCGTCCGGCTACTTCTCCCATCAGCGTGCGTTTTTCCTTATCTCTTTCTCCGGCGCTCCCGAACACGGCTATGACCCGGCCTTTCGTCAGACTTTTGGCCGTTTTCAGCGCGTTCTCGAGAGCGTATGGGGTGTGGGCGAAATCCACGATGGCCATGAAATCCTGGCCCCGGTCGATGACTTCCATGCGGCCGGGGATTCCTTTCGTCGAGCTTATCCCTTCCGTTATCGATTCAGTGGGGGCCCCCATGCTGGCCGTGGCGGCCACGGAGGCAAGGATGTTGTATACGTTGAATCTCCCTATGAGGCTGCTGTGTACCTCGAAGGCGCCTTTGTGGGTAACCACTTTCATGGAAAGCCCCGTGGAGTCCCAGGAGATTTCTTCTGCGGTAAAGTCGGCTGGAGCGTCGAGCCCGTAGGTGACCACGTTTGCGTGCGGGATGGGTTGGAAGAGCCTGTACGATCGATCGTCGACGTTCAGCACGGCCGTCCCGCCTTCCCTGAGAAGGTTTTGGAAGAGCCTTCTTTTGGCTGCCACGTATTCCCGGTCGGTTCTGTGAAAGTCCAGGTGTTCGTGGGTTACGTTGGTCACTACGGCAACGTCGAATTCGCATCCGTCGAGCCGGTGTTGGGCGAGTCCATGGGAAGTGGCTTCTATCACGGCGATTTCGACGCCGTTTTCCACCATCTCGTGCAGGTATCCCTGTATCTCCGGCGCAGGGGGAGTGGTCGTGTGAAGTCCGGTGGGCCTGGATTCACCTCCGAGGACGGCTTCCACGGTGGAGATGAGACCCGTGTTCTTTCCCCATGCCTTCAAGATGTTGAAGATCAAGGTCGAAGTGGTGGTCTTTCCGTCCGTTCCGGTTACCCCGATCAGCTTCAATTTCGAAGCCGGGAAGTCGAACCAGGCAGATGATAACAAAGCCAGAGCCTCCCTGCCGCTGGGAACGCGGATGTAAGGAATATCCCTTTTCATCGATATTTCCTCTTCGCCCACTATGGCCGAAGCTCCCCGGGTGATGGCTTCCTCGATGAATCTGTGTCCGTCGACTTCAACCCCTTTGTAGGCCACGAAAACTCCTCCGGGCTTTACTTCCCGGGAATCGTCGAAAATGCCGGAAATCTCTATATCGTTTCCGTGGAATTGTGCTTTATATGGGAGAACGGACAGCAGATCTTTCAGCCGTTTCATTCACTCCTCCACCGGCAAAGTGAAAGTGACCGTGGTTCCACGCCCGGGTGTGCTTTCGATCCATATCCTGCCCCCGTGCGCCTCCACCAGTTCTTTTGCTATGACGAGCCCAAGCCCTGTGCCTCCGCTTTCTCTGGCTCTGGAAGGGTCTCCCCGGTAGAATCTTTCGAACACGTGAGGCAGATCTTCCGGTGATATCCCGGTACCTGTATCTGCAACTGCTATGGAGACTTCTTTGTTGGGAGATGCAATGGTCCGAACCCGGACTTCGATTTTTCCTCCTTCCGGCGTGTGTCTGATGGCGTTGCTCAGCAGATTGTGGAGGACCTGGCGGATTCTTTGCTGATCACCTTTGATGCTCGGAAGGCGCGGTGCCATGTCCGTCTTGATTTCGATCCTCTTTTCCTCTGCCTGAGGTTTGAAGAAGCCCACCGATTGGAGCACCATCTCTTCGATGTCTATCCTGGAGATGTCCAGGCGCAGCTCGCCGGCCTCCGCGAGGGATACTTCCCTCAGGTCGTTGATCAGACGCTCCAGAAGCAGAACTTCGTCGTAGACCATCGAAAGGTTTTCATCCGTGGGTGCGTATACCCCATCGAGAAGCGCTTCGAGGTTCCCTTTGATGACGCTAAGCGGCGTCCTGAGCTCGTGCGCCACGTCCGTCAGCAGTTTTTCCCTTAGTTCCTTGTCCTTTTCCAGGGTGGATGCCATCAGGTTGAATGCGCTCCCGACGTCTCCGAGCTCATCGTTGGAGCGGATGTTTACTCTTTGGGAGAGATTCCCTTGCGTTATGCGGTGGGCGGCTTCAGCCAGCGATCCCAGCGGTCTGGTGAGCCAGTCAGAGATCAACACCCCGAGGATCAGTGCTACTGCAAGCGCCATCACCGTGGCCGATATCAGTGTGCGGTCGACTTCTTTCAAGAAGGAGTATTCTATGCCGTTGAGCGCCCTCAGAGATGGGGCAAGAACGACGAGCTTCCCCACTTCCTTTCCATCGACCTGGATAGGTACGGAAATCGCACGTACTTTTTTAGGAAGTTTCGATCCCGGAGGTATGTGCTTGAAGGCGCTCCATACCACCCTGTCGTCCTCGTCCAGCAGTATCAGTTCGTTTCTGGCGAGCGGTGCGAGCTTCCTCCGCCGAACTCTACGGATCGAATCGAGGTAGGAAGCGATGCCTTTCCACGAACCGTGCTCCTCGTAGTAGTCTTTCAGCTCGGAGACCAGCGATCCCGTTTGTTCGTAGGTTCTTTCCTGTATGTAAATCGTGAACCTCTGCTGGATCCCTCTGTGCATCTGCCACCCGGTGATCAGGGACGACACCAGCACCACGGAGGCGAAGAAAAGGACGATTTTCCAGCGTATGGGGAACCTCATTGGGTTACTCCTCTGCCATTTTGTACCCCACGCCATGCACGGTCAGGATGTATCTCGATTTTCTCGGTGAATCGCCAAGGTGCTTGCGCAGGTTTTTGATGTGAGCGTCGATGGTCCTTTCATACCCATCGTACGCGTACCCCTGTACCTTCTCCAGGAGTTGAAGCCGAGTGAATACCCTCCCAGGGTTCTCCATGAACACGCGCAGCAGATCGAATTCGGTGGGTGTAAGGGGGAGTTCCTTCCCTTTCATGTAGACGGTGTGTTTTTGCGGGTGCATCTCTATTTCGCCGATGCGCAGAACTTCTTCCTCCCTCAACCCTTTCGTTCTCCTTAAGACGGCGTTTACACGCGCTACCACTTCTCTCGGAGAGAACGGTTTTGTGACGTAATCGTCCGCTCCCAGCTCCAACCCAAGGATTTTGTCGCTTTCTTCCACCTTTGCCGTCAACATGATGATGGGGGTGCTGCTTTCCCTGCGGATGGCTTTGCAAACTTCGATCCCGTCGAGACCCGGCAGCATCAGATCGAGGATGATCAGGTTCGGATTCTCTTCCCTGAACTTCGACAGGGCAGAGTTGCCGTCGCCGGCCGTGATCACCTCGTACCCGGCCCTTTCCAGGTATGCTTTCAACAGTTTTACGATCTGCTTTTCGTCGTCCACAACGAGAATTTTGTCCATGGGATTCCTCTGCATCCGCTCCGTTTACACGAATTGGACGAACACCTGATTCGAGATCAGCCAGGCTCGTCTGGTGAGACGCAATCGGCCTCTGTTCCATTCGAGGAGACCTTTCCCGATGAGATCCTCGGTTTCGTCCCGGAAGGCTTCCATTATCCCTGCTCCGAATTCCTCCCTGAACTGCTCGTCCGGCACCCCTTCTTCGAGCAACCGGAGGCCGAGCATCATTTTCTCTCCCATGAGGGTTCGCTGCCCCAGGACTTCCTTAGATTCCACCGGATTCCCGCCCCTTTCCACCGTGCGTATGTATTGCTCGACCTTGCCGACGTTCCACCATCTTTCTTTGCCGTCGAACGAATGCGCTCCGGCTCCGAATCCGAGATACCGCTCATGCCTCCAGTATATCAGATTGTGCTGGCAGCGGAAATCGGCCGTCCCATCCTTCCTGCACCAGTTGCTTATCTCGTAGTGCCTGTATCCTGCCTCATCGAGCATCTCGCACGCTCTCTCGTACATGATCGCTGAGCGATCCTCGTCCGGTGGCGGAACTTTCCCTTCCTGTGTCCATCTCCAGAGAGGGGTGCCTTCTTCTACGGTGAGAGCGTACAGCGAAAGGTGCTCCGGCCCAAGAGCCAGGGCCTTTTCGATGGAATTCGACCAGGATTCCACCGGCTGTTGCGGCAGTCCGAACATGAGATCGATGTTGATATTTTCGAACCCGGCTTTTCTTGCAATCTCGAAGGCGGCTATTGCTTCTGCGGCTGAGTGAATACGCCCGAGGAATCGCAATTCTGCATCGTCGAAACTCTGCACCCCGAGGCTCAACCGATTGAACCCACAGTCTCTCAGCTCCTCGAACCGCTCCGAGTCTACGGTTCCCGGGTTGGCTTCGCTGCTTATCTCAGCATCGGGCGGGAGCTCGAAACTTTCTCGTATTTCATGAAGGATCGTGCAGAGTTGCGTGCCGGAGAGGGTTGTCGGTGTTCCGCCGCCGAAGAACACGGACCGAGCCACCGGTTTCCCGAGTTTTTCTCCTGCTTTCGAGATTTCCTTCGTCAAAGCCTCCACGTACGGCTGTTTCAGATCGTCCAGCCCGGCGTAGGTGTTGAAATCGCAGTAGGGACATCGGCGCACGCAAAAAGGAATGTGGACGTAGATTCCCCACCCCATCAATCGTTCTCCAGCCGGAACCCATGCCCTCTGACGGTGACCACGTACTGCTTGTGCGGGTTTAGTTCGGTCAGCCTTTCCCTGAGCCTGCGCACCAGCGCGTCGACGGCCTGATCGGATACTCCGGATTCCTCACCGGGCCACACCGCGGATATCAAGCGGTCTCTGGATACCACACTTCCTTTCGCCTCCATCAGAGCTTTCAACAGTCTGTATTGCGAATAGGAAAGCGGAGGGGACAGCTTTTTGTTGCCGAGGTACACGTCGTGTGACCTGTCGTCGATCCATAGTTCGTTTTCCAGCTCCATTTCCAGAGGGGCGGTCTCCTCTGCGCCGACGAACGCCAGTTTGAACCTCAGGGCGATCTGTATCTCGTCACCGTCCTTCAGTTCTCTTGGGAAGGTAACCGGATCTCCATTCACATAAGTGCCGTTCTTGCTCCCAAGGTCTTCTATCCAGAAAGTTCCGTCTTTCTGGAAAACCCTGGCATGATGCCTCGACACGAGCCGGTCCGGCAGGACGATGTCGCACTCCGGCAGGCGCCCGATGACGTATTCCTCCCGCTCCAGCGTCCACTTCCTGCTGGGAGCGTTTCCCTGTTGCAGGATCAGTATTGCGTTCTCTCTTTCGCTCTCCGATGTCATTTGACAACCGCCGCCATGTGCAAGATAATTTTGAATGTGAATCTAACGTTAATTTTCCACGAATTTCGAAAAGGAGCAACTCTTCGGAGAGTGCGTGCGCGGGTTCTGGATCCTTCGGGGAAGCTCGGGGAGGGCGGATGGCCAAGCTATTGCCTTTGGGCACGGTTCTGAAAGGCAGGTACAGGATACAGTCCTTGATAGGCCACGGCGGCATAGGTGCCGTGTACCTGTCGGAGGATCTCAGGTTACGTGGGAGGCTCTGTGCGATAAAGGAAGTGCTGCCGGAGTTGATGGGACCTCTGGACGTGAAGGAAGCGCAGGAGCAGTTCTATCAGGAAGCGAGCGTGCTTGCACGGCTCGATCATCCCAACCTTCCTAAAGTCTCCGATTATTTTTCCGAGGGTGGGCGGGAGTACCTCGTCATGGATTTCGTGCCGGGCAAGGATCTCCGGACCATCTTGCTGGAGCACAAGGAGAGGGGAAAGCTTCTCGACGAGGAGACCGTGCTTGGGTGGGCGCGGCAGCTTTGCGATGCTCTGGAGTACCTGCATGGGCAGGATCCTCCGGTGTTGCACCGCGATATAAAGCCTTCCAACATAAAACTTACCCCGTCCGGTTTGATAAAGCTGGTAGATTTTGGGCTTGTGAAGCTCCTTTCCGACGAAGACGAGGAGCATACGATAACGGTGGTGCAGGGCAGGGGAACGTTGCAATACACCCCCCTGGAACAGTACGGAGGGGATACGGGACACACCGACGCTCGCTCCGACATATACGCCCTTGGGGCTACTTTGTACCATCTGCTGACCGGAGTTCCGCCCACGGATGCGAAAGAGAGGTTCCTCCGCCCCGGCAGCTTGCCGCTTCCGAGGAGCCTCAACCCGAGAATATCGGAGCGCACGGAACAGGCAATTCTGGAAAGCATGGCGATGCATCCGGACAACCGTCCGCAGAACATAGCCGAGCTGAGGGAGCTCCTTTTTGGGGAACCTTCCCCCTCGAGGGGTGCTTTCTCTGCAACCCACGGGACGGAATGGGATGCGCTCTACCGAGCCGTGTTGGACAATTCGATCCTTGCGGTCGCGGCTGCCGTGGCTGTTGCGGCAGCCATACTTGCTACGTTGTACGCTCCGCCGTTGCCGTGATGCAGGCGGACGCGGATGGGAGCATATGACGCTTCTCAGTAGCGAGAATGCTCCCACCGCCGTCCATTTCCGTAACTGAGACTGTAGGTTTCAGTGGTGTACGCCCCGCGGCAGCTTCTTGGCTTGCTCCACCCAGTCGGCTACCTGGGACTTCGATGGAAGCTTCCGAACGAGTTTTTTCTCGTTGTTCACTTCCACCAGCTTTTTGTAGAGATTCTCCGGATTTCGCTGGGCCAGTTCGAGGACTGTGTCCACGCCTGCTTCTTCCAGGAGATCGGCGTATTCCGACCCGATTCCCTTGATCCTGTAAAGATCGAGGTGGTTGATCCACTCCAGTATTTTGGATTCGGAAATCCCAGTTTTTTCGGCGATTTCCTTCCTCCCCCGCCGGGTGGCTCCTTTTTTGAAGAGGTCGTCGGTGCTGGTAATCCCTGCATCGCGAAGTTTCTGGGCCATGACTTCGCCGATTCCTTCTACGTACTCCAGTTTGGCCATTTTGTACCTCCTGCATGGAAAAATCTTTAGGGACACACCCCTACAATTTCCAGATGATACCACTTTGGTGTGAAATTTGCATCTTTTACGCCTGCGATTTGTCAATAGAGGCATCGCAACGAAAAAACTCCGCCATGAGCGGAGTTTTTTCGTTCGACGATGGTTTGGTGGGGGACCAAATTTCTATTTCCCCATCATCCCTGCGATGATGTCCGCAATCTCAGCAGGGTGGCTGGCGACTTTGACGCCTGCGGCTTCCAGGGCTTTGATCTTCGATTCGGCAGTGCCCGTGCCGCCGGAGATGATGGCTCCGGCGTGCCCCATCCTCTTTCCTGGAGGCGCCGTCCTGCCAGCGATGAACGAAACCACCGGCTTGGACATGTTCTTTGCGATGAATTCCGCTGCTGCCTCTTCGTCGGTTCCCCCGATTTCCCCGATCATGACCACGTATTCGGTCTGAGGGTCTTCTTCGAACATCTTGAGAGCATCGATGAACTTGGTGCCGATGATCGGATCGCCTCCGATTCCGACGGCCGTGGACTGCCCGATGCCTTTGTTCGTCAGGGCATACACCACTTCGTAAGTCAGGGTGCCGCTTCTCGAGACGACTCCTACGTTGCCAGGTATGTGTATGTGCCCCGGCATGATCCCCACTTTTGCTTCCCCTGGGGTGATGAGCCCCGGGCAGTTCGGACCGATGAGCCTTGTGTTTGGCAACGTGTCCAGGTAAGCCTTTACCTTGATCATATCGAGGACGGGGATCCCTTCGGTTATGCAGACGATCAGCTCGATGCCTGCGTCTGCGGCCTCCAGTATTGCATCCGGGGCGAACCTGGCGGGAACGTAAATTATCGACGTGTTCGCTCCGGTTGCATCCACGGCTTCTTTCATCGTATCGAATACGGGAACCTGATCCACCCACTGTCCACCTTTTCCGGGTGTGACTCCTGCCACTACGTTCGTTCCATAGGCTACCATCTGCCGGGTGTGGAAAGTACCTTCCCTCCCGGTGATGCCTTGCACTACCAATCTTGTGTTCTTGCCTACCAGTATCGACATCGGTTTGTTCCTCCGTTGATTTTACAGATGTTTGCGACTCTTCAGCTCTCCCAACCGTTGATGGTTGATAACGCTGATGGCGTTCTGTCCTTGCTCGAGCCTGAGCAGTTACAAATACTTTCTTATTTGTGCTGCGATTCTGTCCAGTTCTTCCCTGGAAGCTATCTTGGATTTGTGCAGCGGCAACCCGTCTCCTTCGTATCGCGGGAACAGATGGACGTGGTAGTGAAAGACCCTTTGCCCCGCAGCCCATCCGTTTGCCTGCCACACGCTTATCCCATCGGCTCCCATCGCTTGCTTGAGGGCCGGAGCTATCTTCACTGTGGTCTTCGTTACGGCGGCTGCCACCTCTGGTGGAATGTCGGTGATGTCTACGTAGTGCTCTTTTGGGATCACCAGGAGATGGCCCCTCACACCCTGGTTGATATCCATGAATGCGAGGGTTTCTTCGTCTTCGTAAACCACGGACGCGGGTTTCTCTCCACGAACGATTTGACAGAATACGCAGTCCGCTTTCATCTTACGCCACGCTTTCTCCTTTGGAGAGGGCGACCGCTTTCTGAGCGGCTTCTGCCAGCGATGTAGCAGTCACCATGTTTGCTTCTGCAAGTATCTTTCGACCTTCTTCCTCGTTGGTTCCCACCAGCCTCGCGACCATTGGGACGTCGGTGTTCACCTCTTTGAGGGCCTGTAGTATGCCTTTCGCTACTTCGTCGGCCCGGGTGATCCCTCCGAAGATGTTCACGAGCACAGCGTTGACCTTTTCTTCGGAAAGGATGATGCGCAGGGCTGCGGCCACTTTGTCCGCCTGCGCTCCGCCTCCGATGTCCAGGAAGTTCGCTGGCTCTCCGCCGAACAACTTGATCACGTCCATGGTTGCCATCGCAAGGCCTGCACCGTTCACCATGCACCCTATGGTGCCGTCGAGCTGGACGTAGCTGAGGCCGTATTTTCTCGCTTCCACTTCGTAAGGGCTTTCTTCCTCTACGTCTCTCATCTCGGCGAGCTCCGGGTGGCGGAAGAGGCCGTTGTCGTCCAGTACCATCTTCCCATCGACCGCCAGCAGTTTCTCTTCACCGGTGACCACGAGGGGATTGATCTCGGCCAGTGACGCGTCGCTGCCGATGAACGCGTTGTACAGTCCCTGGGCGATCTTGGTGAACTGTCCAACGAGGCTTTTGTCCAGTCCGATGCCGAAAGCGAGCTGTCTGGCCTGGAATCCCTGAAGTCCGAGGAATGGGTTGACGGCTACTTTGATGATCTTCTCCGGGGATACCCTGGCGACTTCCTCGATCTCGACTCCACCCTCCGAGGATGCCATCATCACGACTCTCTGGTTGTTTCTATCGATGACCGCTCCAAGATAGATTTCGTTCTTGATGTCGGCGGCTTCGTCTACGAGGACTTTCTTTACCGTGAGGCCTTTGATCTTCATTCCCAGGATCTGCCTGGCAACTTCTTCTGCCTCGTTGGGGTCCTTGGCAAGTTTTACTCCCCCGGCCTTACCGCGTCCCCCAACCAGAACCTGGGATTTCACCACTACCGGCTTGCCGAAATTCTGGGCGATTGCCCTTACTTCCTCTGGCGTGGTGGCCACTTCTCCCTTTGGAATTGGCACGCCGTACTTAGCGAACACTCTCTTCGATTGGTACTCTTGTAGCTTCAATTGTGGACCTCCTCTTTTTAGGGTTTGTCGAGGCAGGTGCATTGGGGCGAAACGAAGGACCCGCCCCTTTGCGGTTGCTGCCTTTCTTTTATGTCCAAGCAACGGGTAAAATTATAGCAACGCGGGTATCTATCTGCAAAATACAGGCGTAAGTTCGGACGAGAAGGAATCCACGAATCGGAGAATAGGGGGGCTTTCGAGAGTGCGCTGGTTCGTTCATTCGCTGATGTTGTCTACTTCGATTGCGCGAAAGACGAAACGGTTCGGCAACGTGACTCCTGTAACTTAGGCGTGCGGGATGTCATTTGTTTTGGCATTTTGCCTTTGACGATGCTCCTCTGTGGATGATAAAATCCGTGTAGAATGAAAGAACTTTCTTTTGCGGGGAACGATGGCCGAGAAGGTGCTCATTGTGGAGGATGAGCCGGTGCTCTTGGAGACGCTGGCATACAACCTCCGGAAACATGGCTACGATGTCGTTATGGCTTCCGACGGCTGGGAAGCAATCAAGAAGTCGAGGATTGATTCGCCTGATCTGATAGTGCTGGACGTAATGCTACCGGGTATAGACGGCTTCGAAGTGTGCCGCATCGTGCGTCAGGAATCCAACGTCCCCATCCTCATGCTGACCGCCCGCGCCGACGAAGTCGACAAAGTCGTCGGATTGGAAGTTGGAGCGGACGATTACATGACCAAGCCGTTCAGCCTTCGGGAATTTCTGGCGCGGGTCAAGGCGTTGCTCAGAAGGGTGCGCTTGATGAAACAGGAATCGCCTGCCTCTTCCGAAAGGACGTCTTCCCCCCTCGACACAGAGCGGATCGTCCTGGGGGACCTGGTCATTTGCCCCATGCGCCACACCGCTACCCTTCGGGGAAGGGAATTGCACCTGAAGCCGAAGGAGTTCGATCTCCTACTTTTCTTCGCCCGCAACAGGGGCGTAGCCCTTTCGAGGGATCGGATTCTGCAACAGGTTTGGGGGTGGGATTACGATGGCGAAACGAGAACCGTTGACGTGCATGTGCGTGGTTTGAGGGAGAAAATCGAGAATGACCCCAGGCACCCCGTTCGACTCGTGACGGTGCGCGGCGTGGGGTATCGGTTCGAAGGATGATGTAAATGAAGCGAATGCCGTTCTGGCTCAGCATCACATTTTTCTTCACGATCCTCTTCCTCCCGCTCCTCTCGATTCTGGGGTGGGGTATGGGGATACCTGTAACTCGGCTGGCGCTTGCAGCGGCCGTTGGAGAGGTTTCCATCCTAATCTCTTCCTTGATAGCCGAGGAACGTCTCACTTCGTCGCTTCGGAGGCTGGCTGACGCCGTGGTGCGCTTTTCTCGGAAGGACGAGACGACTCCCTTTCCTGATTCGAACCTGGAAGAGTTGAGCGATCTGGGACACTTCCTCGGCACGGTCATATCCAGAATGGGTGCTGAATTGACCCGTGTGGAAGAAGAAAGGAAACGGCTCGTCTCTATCCTTGCTCACTTGTCGGATGGCGTCCTGATCGTCGATGGCGAGGGAATGGTGTGGTTGGAAAACCGGGCGGCCGAAGAGATTCTGGGGATCTCGCCGTCGGATACGAGGCGTCCACTGGCGCAAGTGGTGGGACACCACAAAGTGCTATCTGCCTGGCGTCGCTGTGTGGAAAACGGTGGATCTTACGAGGAAATCCTGCGCCTGGTGCAGAAAGATCGCTTCGTTCGTGTCGTGATCACGGCTTTGTCGGAGCTGGAGGGGAAGGATTGCCTGATCGTGCTTCAAGATGTCACCGAGATGCGTCGGGTCGAGGAAATGAGGAAGGATTTCGTCAGCAACATTTCCCACGAGCTCAGAACCCCTCTTGGCTCGCTGAAGATCCTTTCGGACACGCTTCGGGAGGGCGCATTGGATGAGCCGGGCCTCGCTTCCAGGTTCCTGGACGAGATGGATCGGGAGATAGATGCCTTGATTCAGATGGTGGAAGAGCTGCTCGAGCTTTCACGTATAGAATCCGGTAAGGTGCCGCTGAAAATGACTCCTGTATCTCTGGAAGATCTGGTGATGCCTCCGCTGAACGGCCTGCGCCCTCAGATCGAGCGGGCTGGGCTCGAATTGCAGGTGGACATCCCCCGTCCGGCGCCGATGGTGCTTGCCGATCCGGAGCGGCTCCCACGCGTGGTCACGAATCTGGTGCACAATGCGATCAAGTTCACACCTCCGGGAGGAACCATCAGGCTGTTTGCCCGGGATCAGGAAGAAGAAGTCCTGGTTGGCGTGTCCGACACCGGCGTGGGGATACCCCGGGAGGATATTCCCCGCATCTTCGAGCGGTTCTACAAGAGCGATAGGTCTCGGCGCAGTCAGGGCACCGGGCTTGGGCTTTCCATTTCGAAGCATCTGGTTCAGTCCCATGGTGGGCGGATCTGGGTGGAAAGCGAGGAAGGACGGGGCAGCACGTTTTATTTCACCCTTCGGAAGCCTGGGAGGGCGGATGCTCCCCAGAATTAACAATCCGTTAACGAAACCATAACCGAACCATAACCTCCAGATCATTTTCTGCTTACCAGCGTCGGTTAGAATTCAGGTGGTCGTGGATGTTTCGGCCGAAATTCTGATTGGAGGAAGTTTTATGAAAAGGAAAGTCATGGCAGTGTTGGCGGCGTTGTTGATCCTATCCATGCTGCTATCCGCCTGCGGTGGAAGATCCGGGAAGGCTCCTTCCGCTAACGCCGGGGAGACCCCTTCCACAACCGCTGGGAAGGCTCCTTCGGGGGCGATTACCCTAAACGGAGCCGGTGCTACCTTCCCTCTGCCGGTGTATACCGAATGGATTCAGATGTACAAGTCGGTGCAACCAAACGTTACCATCAACTACCAGGGAATCGGTTCAGGTGGCGGCCAGAAGGCGATCCTGGACGGAACTGTGGACTTCGCCGGTTCGGATTCCTTGCTGAAGGAAAGCCAGTACCGGAAGATGCCCGATCTCCAGATGCTTCCCATGCTGGCGGGGGCAGTCGTGCCGATCTTCAACGTCCCGGGCGTGGATAAATTGGTCCTCGATGGTCCGACCCTTGCCGGGATCTACCTCGGCAAGATCGACAAGTGGAGCGATCCGGCTATTGCCAAACTCAACCCCGGCGTGAAATTCCCGAACAAAACCATCGTCGTGGCGCACCGATCCGACGGCTCCGGCACCACCGAGATATTCACCTCTTACCTGGGGGCGGTGAGCAAGGAGTGGAAGGAAAAAGTCGGCATCGGGAAAGCGGTCGAATGGCCCGTAGACAAGACCGGTCAGGGCGTCGGCGGAAAGGGCAACCCGGGGGTGGCTCAGGCGGTCAAATCAACACCTTACTCCATAGGTTACGTGGAGCTTGCCTATGCCAAATCCAACAACATCCCCTTTGCCGACATGATCAATGCTGCTGGCAACAGGGTTACCGCCAATGCCGAAACGATGCAGGATGCGATGGCGGCTTTTGCCAACGCTTTCGACGAGCGACTTACGGCGAAGATCGTGAACGCTCCGGGTAAGAAATCGTGGCCCATCATGGGTTACACTTACCTTATCATACACATGAAGGAGAGCAAGGACTGTGCCAAGGCCAGGGCGCTGGTCGAATTCATCCGTTGGGCTGTCACGGACTCCAAGGCGGCTCAGAAAGCAGCCGACCTCGGTTACGCGTCTTTGCCCAAACCTGTACAGCAGAAAGTCCTTTCGAAACTTCATCAGGTGGAATGCAACGGCAAGAAAGTGCTGCCGTGAGCCGACCCTCGGGTGATCTGTCGGCTTCGATGTTTCGTCACTCATAATGGCGTAGGGGCGACCTCAGGTCGCCCCTAACGCAGGTTGTAGCCACGGAGGTTAAGGGGCGAGAATCCGTGGCGCTACGTCCTTTTCGGGACAGAAATAGGCTCGATGGATTGTCCGGGAGGTTCGTTGGCCTGGGGTTGACCAGCTCTACTTCTGAGGAGATGCTTATGACGATTGGAAACATGGTGAACGCGGAAAAGGTTGGATTGCGTGGAACTCTTGCCCGACGCCTGGAGCACGGCGATAGGATTTGGAAGTTGCTCATTTCCATAGCGGCGGTTGCGACCGTCGCTTTGGTGCTGTGGATTGCATGGAGGATATGGGCCGATTCTTCCATGTCGCGCCACGCTTTCGGCTTTGGATTCATATCCCCATGGACGAAGCAGACGTGGAATCCGGCGCTGGAGAAGTTCAACGCCTGGCCCATGATCTACGGCTCCCTGATCACCTCGTTGCTGGCGCTGATCGTAGCCGTGCCGTTCAGCCTGGCGATTGCCATCTTTCTCGCCGAAATCGTCCCTTCTGGATTGAGGGCTCCCCTCAACTACATGGTGGAGATGCTGGCGGCGGTGCCAAGCGTGGTCTACGGCCTGTGGGGAATTTACGTCTTCTTGCCGGTGATAGTGGTCCCCATTGGAAGAGGACTTGCCGCTACGCTGGGACGTGTTCCCGTCCTCGCCACGTTCTTCCGCGGCCCGATGCCTGCTTCCGGCCTCAGCCGGTTGGGGGCGGCGTTCATCCTGGTGATCATGATCACGCCCACCATCACCGCCGTCAGCCGTGACGTCCTCCTGGCGATACCGCGCTCCCAGCGGGAAGCGGCCCTGGCGTTGGGAGCTACCCGATGGGAGACGGTCTGGAAAGTGCTGATCCCTTACGGCCTCTCCGGCATCCTGGGGGCGGTCATCCTGGGGCTGGGAAGGGCCATCGGTGAGACCATGGCGGTGACGATGGTCATCGGGAATACCACGGGTGGCGGATATTCCGTCCTCCGTCCGGGTTACACCATGGCCAGCATCATCGCCAACGAATTTGCGGAGGCGGTCAGCGACATGCACGCGTCGGCGCTCATCGAGATCGGCGTGGTGCTCTTCGTCACCACCCTCGTTTTGAACGCCGTCGCCCGCTGGCTGGTGTGGCGGGTCAATCGAAGGACTGTGGGGAGGTAGAATGGTGAAGGGAACCGGGGTTTTCGGGAGTGTGAATCTGGAAAAAGTCAACCATCGACGCAGGATCACCAACGCCTTCATGCTGGGGGTGACCGGACTTGCCACGCTTCTCGCCATCGTCCCTCTGATCTGGATCACCATCTACGTGATAGTCAAAGGCGGAAGCTACATCAATCTGGATTTCTTCATCCATCTTCCCAGGCCCATGGGGACCACGGGAGGCGGCGTCCTCCAGGCCATCGAAGGTTCTTTCGTCATGGTGATCCTTGCTTCGCTCTTTGCCATCCCACCGGCGCTTCTGGCAGCGTTCTACCTAGCCCACTACCCATCCACGCCTCTCGCCGGTGCGCTTCGGTTCAGCACCGATCTGCTTTCGGGAGTGCCGTCCATCGTGATCGGGCTGTTCGGCTATGCAATAGTGGTGGTGCCCCAGAAGCATTATTCGGCGCTCTCCGGTGGAATCGTTCTGGCGATCATCATGCTGCCGGTGGTGCTTCGTTCTGCCGAGGAGATGCTCAAACTGGTGCCAGGTGAGCTGCGGGAGGGTGCGCTGGCGCTGGGTTCGCCGGAATGGAAAGCATCCGTCTCGGTGATACTCCCGGCGGCATCTGAAGGAATCGTCACGGGAATCATGCTGGCGATAGCGAGGGCTGCGGGAGAGACCGCTCCGCTGCTGTTCACTGCCCTGGGCAACGATAATTACGAAATCGGTAACTACATCCGTCAGGGCATACGTCACCACCAGAGTATCGGACACATCATCGGTAACATCCTGGGACAACCTACGGATGCGCTCCCGCTGACGCTGTGGAAATACGCCCAGCAACCTTACCCGGAGCGGGTGCAGCAGGCATGGGCGGTGGCTTTGGTGTTGATGATCTTCGTGCTCGTGTTGAACGTGGCCGCCAGGTTGTGGATTGCGAAGGCAAAACGCGGAAGGGGCTGACGGACACCTGTCCGCCTGACCGAAATTCCATGAGGTGAAGGTGCAAATGGATCGAAACTTACCGACGAAGATGGAAGTGCAGGATGTTTCCGTCTACTACAAGTCTTTCAAGGCGCTGAACGGGGTTTCCATGCCGATCTACGAGAACAGGATTACGGCCATCATTGGCCCTTCCGGATGCGGGAAGTCCACCCTCCTTCGATCCCTGAACCGGATGAACGACTTGGTGCCGGGGCATCGTCTGGAAGGGAAGGTGTTGCTGGACGGCAGGGACATCTACGCACCGGATGTAGATGTGGTGGACGTGCGGAGGCGGGTTGGCATGGTATTCCAGCGCCCGAACCCGTTCCCCATGAGCGTCTACGACAACGTGGCGTTCGGCCCCAGACTGTACGGCATCCGGTCGAAATCGGTGCTGGACGAGATCGTGGAAAGGAGCCTGCGGAGTGCGGCGCTCTGGGACGACGTGAAGGACAAGCTGAAGCAATCCGGCATGGCGCTCTCCGGCGGCCAGCAGCAGCGGCTCTGCATAGCCCGCGCCATCGCCGTCGAACCGGAGGTCCTGCTTATGGACGAACCGGCCAGCGCTCTGGACCCGGTGGCGACCCTGAGGATCGAGGAGCTTGCCATGAAATTGAAAGAAAGGTACACTATCGTCATAGTCACTCACAACATGCAGCAAGCCGCTCGGATATCCGATTACACGGCGTTCCTGATGACCAACGAGGAACGGGCCGGAGAACTGGTCGAGTTCGGCGAGACGGATTCTCTTTTCACGAACCCGAAGGACAGGAGAACGGAGGATTACATCACCGGACGTTTTGGATGATGCAGGAGGAAATGGAAAGTGGCACCGAGAAGCACTCTGGACAGGAAGTTGCGGGCTCTGCAAGACGATCTGATCTCCCTCGGGAGCATGGTCGAGGAATCTCTGGTGAAATCGGTGGATGCCCTGAAACGCCGGGATTTCGATGCGTCGAGACGGCTCATCGCCGCGGACAAGGAGATCAACGCTAAGCGGTACGGCATCGAGCAGGAAACGATCATCGTCATGGCGACTCAGCAACCGATGGCGACGGACCTGCGGGTTCTCGCCTCCATCCTCGAACTCGCCACGGAGCTGGAACGGATCGGGGATTATGCCAAGGGAATCGCCAGCATAAACCTGAAGATCGGGGAGGAGCCCCTAATCAAGCCGCTCATCGACCTGCCGCGCATGGCGGAGATAGCCGCCGATATGCTGCATCAGGCTTTGAGCGCTTTCGTTGCGAGGGACACGGAAGCGGCTCGTGAGATCATCCGTCGGGACGACGAGGTGGATGCCCTGTACGATCAGGTGTACCGGGAGCTCATGACCCTCATCCTGGAGAACCCACGGAATATCGAGCAGGCGAATTTCCTGCTCTGGGCTGCCCACAACCTGGAGCGTTCTGCTGATCGCGTCACCAACATCTGCGAGCGAACGATCTTCGTGGTCACCGGCGAGCTGGCGGACCTGGATACGTTCGAGGCAGCGGAAGATGTAGGGTAGTCCCCCGCTTGCTCGAATTTTCGAAGCCCTGCTTCCACGGGGAACTCGTCGGAGTATCGCCTTTCGGACTCTTGGGCGGCCTGCCACCCCAGTTGCCATCGCGTCTGCTGGTGGGATATAATGCGGAAAAACATCGTGAGGGAGAGGGAATCCTATGGGATTGAAAGAGAAGATCGACGCGGACCTGAAGGAAGCGATGAAGAAAGGGGACAAAGCCAGGGTTCTGGCTTTGCGCTCTTTGAAGACGGCGATCATGAAGGCCGAGAAGTCCGGGAAGGTTGCAAGGGAGCTTTCCGATCAGGAGATCGTCGGCGTGGTGATGAAGGAAGTAAAGCAACGTCAGGACTCCATCAGGGAATACGAGAAAGCCAGGCGAGAAGACCTCGTCGGCGAGGAAAGGGCGGAGATGGAAGTCCTGCAGGCGTACCTTCCTCGGCTTATGACCAGGGAGGAGATCGAGGCAAGGGCTTCGGAGGTGATCGCCGAATTGGGTGCTGCCGGACCAAGGGACATGGGTAAGGTCATGAAACGGTTGATGGCAGAACTCAAGGGCAAAGCCGATGGTTCCCTGGTCAGTCAGGTGGTCAAAGAGCTTTTGAACAAACAGTAAAGCGTCTTCTTGCTTTTGGGCGAACGGAAGGTCGGTGCAACGAGAGGCACATAATGGGATCTGGTAACGATCTACCCCCTAACGTCGAATCTTATCCTCCGCTTCTCTCCGGAGTCGTCGGAAGGGAGGAACTGGAGGATTTCTTCGTTCGGAGCCAGGGGGCGTTTCGCCAGGGGCTCAGGCCGTCGGAGCGCGTTCGAGGGGTGATCTACGGCGTCGTGTTCGTTTTGCTTTCGGCTCTGATGTTGATCGTGCCTCTTCCCTGGGAAAGCAGGGTAAACCTGAAAGTCGGCGATGTCAGTCCGGTGGATATTCGCGCTCCCAGGAAATTGAGCTATGTAAGCGAAGTCCTAACCAAGGAAGCCAGGGACAGAGCCGCTGCTTCGGTGCCGAATTACTATCTGCCGCCTGATCCAAGCATACTCCGCGGTCAGATCGCTTTGGCTCAGAACCTGCTCGACTACATCTCCACGGTCCGCTCCGACCCCTACGCATCATTCGAGGAGAAACGGCGGTACCTGAAGGCCGTTTCCGTTCTCTCCCTTTCCGATAAGGCGATCGACGGGATATTGAGGATGTCGGATTCGGAATGGCAGCAGACCGGCAAGGAGGTGTTGTCCGTCCTGAGCCGGGCCATGAGCAGGGAGATCCGGGAAGACCAGCTGCCGGAGGCTCGCCGGACTGTTCCGACTTTGATCAGCGCTTACATGAACGAAACTCAATCGCTGGTAGTATCGGAGATGGTCACCCAGCTTCTGAAGCCGAACGCGCTGTACGACAAAGCCAGAACCGAAGAGGAACGGGAGAAGGCAAGGGAGTCTGTAAAGCCGGTTACCATAACGTACGAAAAAGGAGAGATCATCGTTCGCGCTGGGGATGTGGTTACCCCTACTGCTATGGAGGCGCTGGAAAAGTTCGGAATCGTTTCTGAGAGAAGGGATTGGCGAAAAAGCGCAGGAACGGTTTTGCTCGTCTTGGTTTTTTCTGGTGTGATGGCGGCGGGGCTGTGGCGCGAGGAATCCTACTGGATCGATCCTGTGCAGCCGAAAGTGCTCCTTTTCATGTTCCTGCTCTTCGTCCTTCTGGC
>CAZEXY010000013.1:0-6932 GCA_964516345.1 uncultured Anaerolineae bacterium | reverse complement strand
ATCCTGTGCAGCCGAAAGTGCTCCTTTTCATGTTCCTGCTCTTCGTCCTTCTGGCGCGCTTGATGGTTCCGGGACACGTGGTCCTTGGATACCTTTACCCCCTGGCAGTTCTTGCCATGGTGACCTCCGCCGTCGTCGGGTTGAAGATAGCGGTGTTCGGGGTCGTTTTGTTCGGAGTGCTCGTCGGATACCTCGCCGGAGGGTCCTTGAACATCGGCGCTACGCTGGCCCTCAGTTCCATCACCGCTCCAATCGTCCTCGGGCGAGGCGAGAGGATGAGCAGGTTCACGTGGGCCGGTGTCGCTGTGGCAACGATCGGCGTTGCCCTCTATGCCGCGATGGTCAGACTTGGGCTCGATACAGATTTGAGGGACATGTTTCAGGTCAGTGGTGCGTTGATAACCAACGGTATCCTCTCCATCGCCCTCACGATCCTCTTCTTCTACCTGATGGGGAGCGTTTTGGAGATCACGACTCCTCTGCAGCTCATCGAGCTTTCGAGGCCTACCTCTCCGCTTCTGCGCCAGTTGCTGCTGAAAGCTCCGGGAACTTATCACCATAGCCTCGTGGTCGCCAACATGGCGGAAAGGGCTGCCGACGCCATCGGGGCGGATTCGTTCCTGGTTAGAGTTGGGGCTTACTACCATGACATCGGGAAGCTGAGCGCTCCGTACTTCTTCTCCGAGAACCAGATGGAAGGGATGAACCCTCATGAGCGGCTCGATCCGTATACCAGCGCCCAGATAATCATCAAGCACGTGACTGCCGGCCTGAAGATGGCCGAGGAGCACGACCTGCCGAGGGAGATACGGGATTTCATACCCCAGCACCACGGGACGATGCTGATACGATATTTCTACGCTCAGGCGGTCAAGGAGGCCGGCGACCCGGAGAAAGTCGACGAAAAGCAGTTCCGATACCCGGGGCCTAAGCCTCAGAGCAAGGAGACGGCGATACTCATGCTGGCCGATGGCGTCGAAGCTGCGGTGAGGGCTACCGCCCCCAAGACTCAAGAGGATATTGATAGGATTTTGAGGAGGATATTCGCGGAGAGGATCCTCGATGGACAGCTCGACGAGAGCCGTTTGACGCTGTACGATTTGAACCTGATACGCCAGGCTTTCCTTGACGTTTTGAAAGGTCTTTATCACCCGAGGGTGAAGTACCCCGAGTTGAAGAAGAAAGTGGCTTCGAGGAGTGAGGATGGAGAAAAGGCCAAGGATAGAGGTTCAGGTAGATCCTCGGTTTCGTGATGTTGTCGATGACGAGATGCTCGTAAAGGCCGCCGCGGAGACCCTCGAGAGCGAGGGTGTGGAAGACGCAGAGCTGACCATCGTGGTGACGGACGACGAAAGAGTCAGGGATCTGAATCGTGAGTACAGAGGCGTCGACGAGCCGACGGACGTTCTCTCTTTCCAGACGTACGGCGACGACGAGTTCGTGGAATCCCCGGAGGCCGAATCTTATCTCGGCGACGTGGTCATCGCTTATCCTTTCACGGCTGCACAGGCCATGGAGTCCGGAAGATCCGTGAAACATGACCTCGCGCTGATGGTGGTGCATGGTGTGCTGCACCTGCTTGGATACGATCACTCCAGCCCGGAAGAAGAGAAAGTGATGTGGGACAAACAGAACTCCATCCTCGAAAGGTTGACCCTGGATGAAGAGTAAGAGCGTTTTTCACAGTTTTTTCTACGCTTTTTCCGGAATGTGGTATGCGCTGAGGACTCAGAGGAACATTCGGATACACCTGTCCGTGGCTTTTTGCGCTGTGGCTGCGGGAATATGGTTGCGGCTCGACCTGGTGCGTTGGGCGGTGCTGTTTTTGACTATAGGAGCGGCTATAAGCGCCGAGATGATCAATACTGCTATCGAGACGATCGTGGATGCCCAGGTGGAGGAGTTTCATCCGCTGGCAAAAGTGGCCAAGGATGTATCGGCTGGGGCTGTCATGGTGGTGGCGTTGACGGCCGTCCTCGTGGGAATTTGTCTTTTCCTCCCTCCGTTGCTGGGTAAGCTTGGGTTCTCGTTGGCGAGGTGAAGTCGGTTCGGTGGAGGTGAGCAATGCCTTACGAAGATGTATTCGAAGAGGTGTCCAGAGAAGTGGGTGTCGACTTCTGCATCCTTTATGAGATCGCCAGGAAAGAAAGCGGGTTCGATCCCCTGGCGATAGGAGGGGTGGGGGAGTACGGGTTGATGCAGATCCACCCTGCCACCTGGAAGGAAGTGGCGGACAGGTTGAACGTCTACGATCCTTTCGATCCATACAGCAATGTCAAAGTCGGTGCGCATTATTTTCGATGGGTTAGGTCGCAGTTGCAGAAACTGGGGAGGCCGGAGCTTGTTTGGGCGCTGGCGGCGTACAACTGGGGTATAGGGAATGTGACGAAGCTGCTCAAATCCGGAGGCGCGTGGGACGGGGTGAGGGCATCCACCCGGGAATACGCTGCGGAGATAGCTGCGTCCGTGGAATCTTGCGAGCTTGCGAGGGAGGCAGATGGAACTTCTTCAACGTGAAGCGGCCCTTCGTGCTTTGCACGAAACTATGAGGAAATGCCGCAGGTGCATTGAAGAAGGGTTCGACGTTACGCCCCGCGCCATATTTTCTGGAAAGGCCAGCGCTCGCGTCATGCTCATAGGACAGGCACCTGGAAAAGTGGAGACGTTTGGCACCGGCCAGCCTTTCAGCGGTCCTGCCGGGAAGCGCTTGATGAAATGGCTGGCCGAGGCCGGGTGGACGGAGGAGGAATTCAGGCGTGACGCTTACATCACTGCCGTGATGAAGTGTTTTCCGGGATCAGCGCGCAACGGTCGGGGGGATAGAGCCCCGAGCAGGAGGGAACTGGCTCTCTGCCGCCCTTTTCTGGCGATGGAGTTGTTGTTGGTGAACCCGGAGGTTGTGATACCGGTAGGTCGGTTGGCTATCAATTACTTTCTCGGACCTAAGATCCTTCTCAAGGATGCAGTAGGCAGATCTTTCCATGTGGAAGGTAGAACTGTCGTCCCGCTTCCACATCCTTCAGGTGCAAGCGCGTGGACCAACGCAGCTGAGAATCAGGAGAAAATAAAGCGGGCCCTTTCCATCCTCCGCGATCTCAAGCGTGATTTGAGCCTGGAGCGGTAAGTTTCCACACAAGTCGGCGTCGAGCCTTACTTCTCTTCATCGGGCGGATCAAGCTCCGCCCCTGCCTCCTCTTTGGGCGGACGATGGCAGTGCCGCCGCCTATCCGTCGCCCCGCATGTCGAAAAGTCGGCGTGCACCGGCGTCGTCGGCGTCCGGTAGAACCGGAGCGAGCCGACTGCTCGATTCACGGCTCCTGTGGATTTGACACGGCCCGCAAGGTGGTGGTATAAATATCAACGTTGATGCACACGTGTGCATTCAGGAGTGAACCGGGGAAGAAGGCAGGTGAAGCTATGGGCTTTCGGTACAGCGTGGTGCTTTCTACACAGGTCTCGAAATTCGATGCCGTGGCTTTTACCGGAGACTTCGAGGCAAACGTGGCCGACATCGCACGCATGGGGTACGACGGCGTGGAGCTCGCCGTGAGGGATCCGGCACTGGTGAGCGCGGAGAAGATCCTCGAAGTGGTCGGAAGACACGGTATGGCGGTCCCGGCCATCGGCACAGGGCAGGCCTGGGTGGAAGAGGGACTCTCCTTCACCGACCCCGACCCGGAAGTACGGCGCAAGGCGGTGGAACGGGTCAGGTCGCACCTGCCTCTGGCGAAGCAATTGGGGGCGGTGGTCATCATCGGGCTGCTCCGTGGGATCGTAAAGCCCGGGGTTTCGCAGGATCAGGCCATGGCTTGGTTGGTGAAAGGACTGCAGGAATGCGCCGAAGAAGCATCTCGCCTGGGAGTGCGGTTCGCCCTGGAACCGATAAATCGGTACGAAACCACCCTCGTCAACAATGTGGAGCAGGGACTGGATCTGGTGGAAAAGGTCGGCTCCGATAGCTTTGGGTTGCTGCTGGACACGTTCCACATGAACATAGAAGAGCCGTCCATAGAAGATAGCATTCGGGCGGCCGGGAGTCGGATATTCCATTTTCACGTTGCCGATTCCAACCGCTGGTACCCCGGCGCCGGACACCTCGATTTCGAATCGATCCTGCGCACTTTAGCCGAAACGGGGTATGATGGATTCGTTTCCGGGGAGTTCCTTCCGCTGCCGGATGCCGACACGGCGGCCAGAGAGGCCATAAAGTACCTCAAGTCGCTGGAGGAGTCTGCGCTCGAAACGTAGACGGCAATCGGGTTTTGTTCGGCTTGGAGTTTTTGTGACCTGTCGTGCACACGTGTGCGCGAGAAAAGATGAGGAGTTGCTTGCACCGACCGCGGGTCGCGGTCGGCACGTTCGAAAAAATGGAGGTAGACGAGATGAAAGCTCTGGTTCTAAACGCTGAGTGGCGCCCCAAGCCCGGGTATCAGGTCTCCGAGTGGGAGAAGACCACCGGCAAGGCAATCAACGGGAACAGCATCTGGTACAATCCCCACCTGGAAGTCAAGGAAGTGCCCGATCCGAAGATCACCAAGCCGGATGAGGTCTTGATCGAAGTGAAGGCATGCGGAGTCTGCGGCTCCGACATCCATTTCTACGAAACCGACGATCAGGGGTACATGCTCTATCCCGGTCTGACGAAATTCCCGGCCATCATCGGTCATGAGTTCTCCGGGAAGATCGTGGAAGCAGGCCCGGAGGTGGAGGGGGTGAATGTCGGGGATATGGTGACCGTGGAGGAGATGCTCTGGTGCGGGCACTGCACCGCCTGCCGCAACGGGTTCCCGAACCACTGCGAAAATCTGGAGGAGATCGGGTTTACCGTGGATGGCGCTATGGCCAAGTACATCGTCGTCGGGTTCAAGTACGTCTGGAAGATCGACGCTATAGCCGAGCGGTTCGGCGACGAAGAAAAGGCTTACGAGGTCGGGGCGCTGACGGAGCCCACCAGCGTGGCTTACAACGGCATCTTCGAGCGGGGCGGCGGGTTCAGACCCGGCGCTTACGTCAGCGTCTTCGGCACAGGGCCTATCGGGCTGGCGGCGGTTGGGCTGGCGAAAGCTGCCGGAGCAGGCATGATCGTTGCGTTCGAGGTTTCGGAGAAGCGGCGCGAGCTGGCGAAGAAGGTCGGTGCGGATTATGTGTTCGATCCGCTGGAGGTCAGGCCGAGCGAGGTGATGATGGAGCTTTCCAAAGGCGAAGGATTCGACTTCCACGTCGAGGCCGCGGGAGCTCCGGACAAGACCATCCCGGAGATGGAGAAAGCGCTTGCCATCAACGCTCACATCGTCCAGATCGGCCGGGCGGCAAAGCGGGTGCCGATGTTCCTGGAGACGCTTCAGGTGCGCCGATCGCAGGTGTTCGGAGCGCAGGGGCATTCCGGCCACGGCACTTTCCCCAATGTGATTCGAACCGTGGCTGCCGGGCGGCTCGACCTCTCCCCCATCATCACGGCCCGGTACAAGCTGGATGATGCGGTGGATGCCATCGAGAGGGCTACGAAGCGTGAAGACGGCAAGATCATGATCAAGCCGTAAGTTTCCAGCGATGTTTCCCCGGTAGGCGGGGGCAGCGCCCTTGCCCACCGGCCGGACGTCGCCGTCCAGGTGTAACACGAGATAATCAGGAGGGACAAATGTCTGACGTAAAAGCACCTAAGGGTTGGCTGCCGACCGACCAGCCCGATTTGTTTTTCGAGGACAACGCGGTCGGAAGGATGAAAAAGGAAATCTGGGATGCCAGCGACGAGGAGATCGAAAAGATCCTTGCAGAGTACGGCTTCCCATCGGAGGGCGTGGAGTGGGGCAAGCCGGGGTCGTACATCCAGACCACGGTACGCCACCAGCTAATCGAGGAGCGAAAGAAGAACGATGTGGTGATCATCCCCGTGGGGAGCACGGAGTGCCACGGCGAGCACCTGGTGAGCGCCACGGATACGATCTTTGTGAGCATGATCGCCGAAGGGGTTCGAAGGTACACGAAGAAACAGGGGAGGCCGGTCGCCATCGCACTGCCACCCATCAACTACGGCGCCCACCCGTATCACCACCTGGGGATGCCGGGCACCGTGGTAGTTCGGGAGGAAGTGGTCCGGGAGATGCTCATCGACACCATGCTCGGGCTCTGGAACGATGGGTTCCGGAAGCAAATCATCCTCAACAACCACGGCCAGCTTTGGGTGCTGGAATCGGCGCTTCAGGAGTTCATGCGTCGATACCAGCTTCCTGGAGTCTACCGGGTGATGGACTGGCATCGGGCGGTGCGGGAGTTCTTCCGGACGAAGGAAATGGGCGGCAAGTTCAACACGAACTTCGTCCACGCGGCGGAGGCGGAAACCTCTCTGATGCTCTACCTGATGCCCGACATGGTGGACATGAAGTACGCCGTGAACACCAGCGGCAAGTCGTACATTCCGGAAGGGCACTTCGACAAATCGGTGGATCCGTTCAGGCGCCCCAGCCGGTGGTCGGAAGGAGAGGGTCATTTCGCCATCGAGCTTGCGGCCACGCCTGAGGGAGTGGTGGGACACGCCGCCGAAGCCACGCCGGAGAAAGCCAAGCGCCCGCTGGCGGCCATCCTCCGGTACCTGACGCTTTTCATCGACGACGTGCTGACGGCGTTCCCGCCCGGAACCGTTCCGCCGGTGGAGGAGGTCACCCTCAGGACGGAGGAGGAGATGAAACCGTTCCTGAAGGAGCCTCAGTCCGAAGGGTGGAAGCCGGTCTACGCCCTCCCGATGCTCGGGCAGCGATAGTTTCGAGAGCGCAAGGGCGGCTGAACTTCCGGCTGCCCTTGCCGCCGGGCGGTGCTAACGCACAGGGCGAGCCGGTCGGGTGCATTACACGTCGCCACGGGGCTTGCCTTGCTCCCGGCTGATCGATCACGGGCGAAGGAGAGTGAAGGAGATGACCGAACGGATCAATCTTGGA
>CAZEXY010000012.1:32324-33616 GCA_964516345.1 uncultured Anaerolineae bacterium | reverse complement strand
GTAAGGGTAACTGTAGTTGTTGACGACGGCGTGAAGTACTATGCCACGTGGCTTCTCGGGCAGTTTCCCGAGGGATCCAACGTTCCTTCCTTGTCTCCGAAATGGGTGCTGTGCGGAGTCGAAGTGGAGAGAATAGAGAAAGTGGTAAACCATTCACAGGGGAGTCCGTGAGTCCATCGTTTCTTTTCCGGAGCACAACCGTGGGGGTTTAGCCTCGTGTTTTTTGACACCATCATCAGCCGTTGGCTATAATGGGCTTTGGCTTGCACAGCCAGAGAACTGAAGAGGAGAGGTCCTGTGACGGAACAATCGACGCAAGTAAAAGTAATCCAACCAAAGAAAATCGTCAAGAAACTCGCCATCGGCATGGAACTCGAGGGCACTGTGAGAAGGCTGGCGGATTTCGGGGCTTTTGTGGATATAGGAGTGGGAAGAGACGGCTTGGTCCACGTTTCGGAGATGAGTCAGAGAAGAGTCTCCAAGCCCGGAGATATCGTAAGTGTAGGAGACAAAGTAAAGGTCTGGATCAAGGACCTGGACAAAGCCAACAACAGAATCAGCCTCACGATGGTTCCCCCCGGCACCAAGAGAATTCGGGACCTGCAGGTCGATGAAGTGGTGAAAGGCAAAGTCACGAGGGTATTGCCCTACGCCGCGTTCGTGGATATCGGCGTTGGCAGGGACGCGATGCTGCACGTGCGTGAGATGAGTTGGGGGTTCGTGAAGAGGCCGGAAGAGGTGGTGAAGGTCGGAGACGAGATCGAAGCCAAGATAATCAAGCTGGACAAAAGAAGGGGGAGGATAGACCTGAGCTTGAAAGCTCTTCAACCAAAACCCGAATCCAGTAGCCCCGATCAATTTGGAGATAGGGTTGCACCGAAGGAGGGGCGATCCTTCGGTGGAAAAACAAGGAAGAATGCATCTCGTGGAAAGAAGCGGGAACTGGTATCCTATTCCTCCGACGACGAGGAAGATGCGCCTTCCGCTTTGGCCCTGGCTCTGCAGAAAGCCCTTGGAGATGAAGTCCCCTTGAGCGCGAACAAGAAAAAGAAGAAGAGCCGACGAGAAAAGCAGCGGATGAAGAGCAAGATAGACGAAATCATAGAGAGAACACTCTCCTACCAGGAAGACTGAAAAAAACGAGGATTCTCTCCTTGTGAAATAAAAGCAGCGGCTTTACGGCCGCTGCTTTTTTGTTGCTTCGCTTTACGCCCGCAGGATGCCCCTGGATTTGACGCCACAGCAAAAGAGATGGTAATATAAGCATGTGCTTATATAAGCAGGTGTTTATA
>CAZEXY010000012.1:24150-32224 GCA_964516345.1 uncultured Anaerolineae bacterium | reverse complement strand
TTCACGCGCCTCTATCTGCTGCATATCATCGCACAGCACGATGAAATTACCGTGGGGGAGCTTGCGAAGGAGGCCAGAAAGAGCCAGCCTCTCGTCTCCTGGCACCTGAGAAAACTCAAGGGCTCTGAATTCGTCCTGGTAGAAAAACGCGGCAGAGAAACTTATTGCCGACTGAACAGGGAGAAACTTCAGCATTTCCTGAAGTTGTACGTCGACCTTCTCGGTCTCGAAGAAAAATCTCAAGATGGAGGTAAGGATGGGAAAGGAGAAAGTTAGGGTAGCCATTATCGGCGTGGGCAACTGCGCATCTTCTTTCGTGCAGGGAGTGGAATTCTACAAGAACGCTCCAGAGAATTCCAAAGTTCCGGGATTGATGCACGTCAATCTGGGAGGATACCACGTAAGCGACATCGAATTTTCGGCGGCGTTCGATATCGACATCAACAAAGTCGGAAAGGACCTTTCGGAAGCGATATATGCTCCCCCCAACAACACTTACAAATTCGCGGAGGTTCCCCGCCTTGGTGTGAAAGTGCACAGGGGGATGACCCACGACGGCCTTGGGAAATATCTTTCGCAGGTGATCACCAAGGCTCCCGGGCCAACGGACGATGTGGTCAAGATTCTGAAGGATACCGGCACCGATGTGGTCGTCAATTACCTTCCGGTGGGAAGCGAAATGGCGACCAAATGGTACGTGGAGCAGATTCTGGATGCCGGAGTGGCGATGGTCAACGCTATGCCGGTTTTCATTGCGAGGGAGCCTTACTGGCAGAAGCGATTCCGGGAGCGCGGTCTGCCGATCATCGGCGACGACGTCAAGTCCCAGGTCGGCGCTACGATCCTGCACCGGGTTCTCACCCGACTCTTCCAGGATAGGGGCGTCAGGCTCGACCACACTTACCAGCTGAATTTCGGCGGCAATACCGATTTCCTGAACATGCTCGAGAGGGAGAGGCTGGAGAGCAAGAAGATCTCCAAGACGAACGCCGTCCTGAGTCAGCTCGACCAATCGATCAGCCCTGAGGACATCCACGTTGGGCCCAGCGACTACGTGCCCTGGCTCAAGGATAGGAAGTGGGCTTATATACGTATGGAGGGTACGACTTTCGGCAACGTGCCGTTGAATGTGGAGGTGAAGCTGGAAGTATGGGATTCTCCTAACTCCGCTGGTGTGATCATAGACGCCGTCCGGTGCGCAAAGCTCGCTCTGGATAGGGGACTGAGCGGATCCCTGGTTGCCCCATCTTCCTACTTCATGAAATCCCCGCCCAAACAGTTCACGGATGCTGAGGCGAAGGAATTGACCGAGGCTTTCATCAGGGGGGAGAACAACGAAACGCTTGGGGGAGAAGATTTGAAGTGACGGCGGAGTAGAGGGAGCGGCTTTTTAACCGCTCCCTCTATTCTATCGATCATACGTCGTAGTAGAGCACGAATTCCTCCGGGTGAGGCTTTACCCTGACCGAATCTATCTCCGAGCGCTTCAGAGAGAGATAAGTTTCGATCAGATCGGGAGTGAATACGTCCCCCTTGAGGAGAAAATCGTGATCCTCTTCCAGGGCTTCCAGTGCCTCTTCCAGCGATCCAGGCACTTCTTTGATTTCCGAAGCTTCTTCCGGCGGCAGATCGTAGAGGTCTTTGTCCACAGGGCTTCCTGGATCTATTCTGTTCTGGACGCCGTCCAGCCCCGCCATCAGCATGGCGGCGAAGGCGAGGTAAGGGTTGCACGAAGGATCCGGCGAGCGGAATTCTATCCGTTTTGCTTTGGGAGAGGAAGAATACAACGGGATGCGGCAGGCCGCCGATCTGTTGCGTTGTGAATAAGCCAGTTTCACTGGTGCTTCGAACCCCGGTACGAGACGACGGTAGGAGTTCGTGGTGGGAGCGGCTATCGCCAGCACTGCCGCAGCGTGCTTCAAGAGCCCTCCGATGTAATACCTGGCGGTTTCGGATATCTGTGCGTATCCGGATTCGTCGTAGAAGACGTTGACGTCGCCTTTCCAGAGGCTTTGGTGCGTGTGCATGCCGTTCCCGTTGTCACCGTAGATCGGCTTCGGCATGAATGTGGCCGTGAGGCCGTTTTGGCGGGCAACATTCTTGACGATATACTTGTACGTCATCAGCTTGTCGGCAGTTTTGGTCAATGTATCGAACCGGATGTCTATCTCCGCCTGTCCTGCCGTCGCCACTTCATGGTGGTGGACTTCCACCCTGACGCCGGCGGCTTCGAGGGCAAGCACGATCTTGCTCCTGACGTCCTGGAGGGTGTCCGCTGGCGGCACCGGGAAGTATCCTCCTTTGGTAGGTATCTGTCCGCCGAAGTTCGGCCCCATGTCTTTCCCGCTGTTCCACCATCCTTCCACGCTGTCCACGGAATAGAACGAGGAATAGGGGTTGCTTGAATACCGCACGTCGTTGAAGAGGAAGAATTCGGCTTCCGGTCCCCAGAAGCTTGTGTCTGCTATCCCGGTTCTCTTCAGATAAGCTTCGGCTTTTCTGGCAACATGCCTTGGATCCCTCGTGTACGGCTGGAAAGTGACCGGGTCGTACACATCGCATACTATCACCAGGGTCGGCACTTCCAGAAAAGGATCGACGAAAGCTGTATCCGGATCAGGTCGGAGCACCATGTCGGATTCCTGGATGCTTTGGAAGCCGCGGATGGAAGAACCATCGAACCCGATGCCTTCTTCGAAAAGATCCTGTGTTAGCTCTCTGGATGGTATGCTGAAATGATGCCATTTGCCCAATAAATCCGTAAACCGTAGATCCACCATCTGCACTTTTTCTTTCATCTTCAAGACATCGGAAACCGTCTTCGACATCGATATCACCTCCTGCTGATTTCCTATAGGATTTGCTTTGTTGTCGAACAACATCTCAATTCTAAGGGGAGAGTGACCGTTTTTCCATTACCCAAATGGGTGATTTTCTTCGGGGGGATTTACGCAACTCGAACGGCTTGGTTGAATCCGTCAGTCGAGGGGGAAGTAGGGTAATCCCTTGCATGGAAATGAAGTCGCATGTCAACCTGCGGGTCGCCATTACAGTAGAATTTCGGATAGTGGCGCTACCACTTGCGCTCGAATCTTTGCTTTGACCGATTTGTGTCGGTAGATCAGCCCCTTGGTTTCCCTGCCGCGGTTGGGGATAGCAAGGGTAGGGCTCTGGATAACGTCGATTGGCTTGAGATTGACTCTCAATGGTCAGGAGTGTTCTTCTATCGGAACGAGAGTTTGCGCCCTGGCTCTATCGCGTAGCGTTTCCCTGACCTTGGGCCAGAATTCTTTGAAAAAATCGCTGTGCCGGTATGCTTGCAGGTCTTCGTCTGAGTCCCAGTGGCTGATCGTCACCAGCGTGTACGGATCCTCTTTGTCGTGGAACAGCTCGAGTTTGCGCATTCCTTTCTGTGAGCGTACGACTTTGCTTCCTTCTTCGTACAGTTCCGCCAGTCGGTCGAACGCTTCCGGTTTTGCAGGCAGGAATACCAGCCTTACTATCATTTGTTCCTCCTTGTCGATGTCGGTTTCTTTGCGGGATTTTCGATCTTAAGGTTCGTCGGGATCCTTTTGGTGACTATGTACCATTCGGATATAGTCCTGAATCTGTCAGAGGGTACCGAAAGCGGGCCTACGGAAACGCCTTTCACTTTGTCCCTGATGCCGTATCTGTACAGAGGTTGGTAGAGAAGGATCGCCGGCACGTCGTCGGAGAAGGCTTGTTGGAATGCGGCATACAGTCTTGCTCGTTCTCTGACGTTCAGGGTGAGCCTTGCTTGCTCCATGGCTTCGTCGGCCAGTCTGTTGGACCAGCCGCCGAAATTCTGGCCTCTTTCGTATTGGGTCGAATGCCACATCGGGTATGGATCTGGATCGCCGGGCAACGACCAGGAAATCAGTGCTGCAGAAAAATTGTGCGGGTAGAGGTAATCCGACACGAGTTTCGAGAAATCCACGGCCTGGGGTATTGCTTTTACTCCCATCTTTGCCCATTGTTCTGAGATCATTTCGGCGAGTTCGACGTGCAAGGGGTCTTTGTCGGTTACGAGGATGAATTGAAACGATACTCCGTCTTTCTCCCTCACACCATCGCCATCAGAATCGTGCCATCCGGCGGATTCGAGGAGTTCCTCTGCTTCTCCGAAGTCGTATTTGTAACGCGTGATTTCTGGACTGTAAGCCCAGTTTTCCGGCAGTATCGGCGAATCTATCACTCTCCCGTAGCCCTGTAGGACTTTGTCTACGAGTCTTTGTCTATCCAGTCCGAGAATCAGGGCATGGCGAATTTCTTTGTTGTGGAAGAACGGAAGGGTGGGGTCCTTGAGGTTGAACACCACCATGGTTTCTCTGGCTATCGGCGGCAGGAAGATATTCATATTCTTCGTTTTCTCCGCCTCTTGCATGTAGTTCAACGGGATGTTCCCGACTCCGTCCACTTCTCCCCGCTTGTACGCTGCGAAGACACTTTCTCTATCCGGGTAGAACCTGAATTTTACTCTGGACAGGTACGGTGGGGTTTTCCAGGGATAGTGCTCGTTCGGCACCAGAGTGATTTCCGTAGGGCTCACGTTTGCCATCCGCCATGGACCTGAACCGATTGGGTGCATGTTGAGCTTCGATGTGAGCAATTTTGCCGCAGGTACTTTTCCCCATTCTTTTTTCGATATTATCCCTTGGGAAGTGTAATCCAGGAATGGTGCATAAGGAGCTTTGAGCTTGAACTGTACGGTATGTGGATCGGGGGTGGAAACCTTGATGCGGCTCCATAAGGCGTGTATGTCAGGCGGGCCAGGGTAGTTTGGATCCTGGATCAGCTTGATCGTAAAAGCCACATCCGCCGACGTTATCGGTGTCCCGTCCTGCCAGGTTGCCTTGTCGTCGAGATAGAACGTATACGTGAGTCCGTCGGGGGATACTTTCCACACTCTCGCGATGTCCGGTAGTACGTTCCCGTGCTCATCGACTCTGGTGAGCCCTCTGAAAATGAGCGCGCACAAATCCTTGTCCACATCGTTGTATTGGGCGAGGAGAGGGTTTATGTGTTGCGGAAAACCTGCTACCCCTTCCACGTAGGCGCCGCCCCTGGCCGGGACTATTTTCGTCACGTATGTGTACGAATGACGGCCGAGCAGTCCCAGAAGCAGGATTGCTCCGAGCGTAGCCAGTACGAGCTGCCATCCAAGACGTTTGTTCATCGGATTTGGGAATGGCGCATCTGCCGGAAGTCTGCCTGGCAGTTCGCGTTCTTATTTTTGCAGAATCACATTCAGCAAAGCGATGGCAAAGAAGATGACGGCTACCCCTATGGTTGCCTGGAATATGGTCTTTTCGACCCCGCGGCGGGTTTTGTAGATGGTGTCGCCTCCAAACACTGCTCCAAGGCCGCCTCCCTTGGATTGAACGAGAACGAGCACGATGAGCGTAACTGCCAGTATGTCTTCGACGATATCCATGTATATTTCCATCACTACGTTCCTCCCCTCCCTCAGATATGACGAGCAATTATAAACCCTGGGAGCGGGTGACGGCAAATCACAGGAAGGTGGTCAGATGTTGGATTGGGGCATACATGTTCGAAGCGCAAAGACGCTGAGAAGCAGATGCGCAAAGTATCCTGGCGTCGAACTCGTGGTGCGAGCTGTCGGCTCGCAAGGGAGCAACCAAAACGCAAAGACGCGAAGAAGCGAAGACGCAGGGATTTTTAGAAAAAGTCTTGTGTCTTATGCCTCTTTGCGGCTTGGTTTGACTGCGACGCAGTCTGCT
Organism: uncultured Anaerolineae bacterium; assembly: GCA_964516345.1. Classification (GTDB taxonomy): domain Bacteria; phylum Chloroflexota; class Anaerolineae; order S016-19; family S016-19; genus S016-19. The sequence continues at coordinate 26,459 of CAZEXY010000012.1, read as the reverse complement.
GGAGCTTGCTGCTGGACGTGGAGGGGTTGAGCTTCGAACCGGGGTCATGGAATTTCGGAGGGACAGGTGTCGTTTTTCCCACAAGTGCCTTTCATGGGATATAATTCCTTACGGCTGATTGTAACTCATGTTTCGAGTCCTTCACGAACAACAAGGAGTGTGGAAATGGCAGAAAAAAGCTTTGACGTGGTCGTCATCGGAGGAGGGCCGGGAGGATATCTTTCCGCCATAAGGGCTTCTCAACTCGGTTTGCACACAGCTCTTGTCGAAAAGGAGAGCCTCGGCGGTGTGTGCCTCAACTGGGGTTGTATCCCAACGAAAGCACTTCTGCGTAATGCGGAAGTCCTTCGTCTGGTGAAGAACGCCAAGGATTACGGTATCACCACCGGGGATATAAGCTGGGATTATGAGGCTGCCTACAAGCGTAGCCGTCAGGTGTCCAATAGACTGGTGAGGGGCGTGGGGTTCCTGATGAAGAAGAACCAGATTGCCGTGTTCGATGGAGAAGCTTCGTTTCTCGATGGAAACAGGGTTCAGGTAGCCCCTTCCGGCGAGATCCTGTCGGCCAGGAACTTTATCATAGCCACGGGAGCGCGCCCGAGGATGCTCCCCGGCCTGGAGATAGATCACGACAGGGTCATAGGCAGCAGAGACGCTCTTGGTTCTAAAGCCCTTCCCGAAGAAATCGTTATTGTCGGAGCAGGGGCCATAGGCACCGAGTTTGCAACCATTTACGCCGCGTACGGGGTGAAGGTGACGCTCCTGGAGATGATGCCTCAAGTTCTACCGCTCGAGGACGAAGACACGGCAAAGGAGGTTGCCAAAGCTCTCAAGAAGCAGGGCGTGGACGTTCGCACCAACGCGAAAGTCACCGGGATCAAAAGACTCTCCGACAAAGCTGTGGTCTCTGTGGATCAGGGAGGAGAATCCGCTACGATCGAGGCCGAGAAAGTTCTGGTTGCCATCGGCGTACAGGGAAATAGCGATGGGATCGGACTGGAGAAAGTGGGCGTGCGTGTGGAGAGGAGTTTCATACCCGTGGATTCACACATGAGGACCAATGTGCCGCACATTTACGCCATTGGAGATGTAACCGGGAAGCTGCTTCTTGCCCACGTTGCTTATGCTCATGGCCGAATAGCTGCGGAGGTGATCGCTGGTGCGGAGACTGTCGTCGTCGAGGATCATCGTTTCGTCCCCAGGGCGGTGTACAGCCACCCGCAGGTCGCGAGTCTTGGGTTGACCGAGAAGCAAGCGAGGGAAGAGTACGGCGATAAGATACGGGTCGGCACTTTCCCATTCCAGGCCAATGGTAAGGCTCTGGCTTTGAACGAGAGGGAAGGGTTCGTCAAGATCATCGCCGATTCCAGCAGCGGTGAGATATTGGGTGCGCACATAGTAGGCCCTGAGGCTGCCGATCTGATCCCGGAGCTTGCTTTGGCAAGATCGTGGGAGTTGACTCCTGAAGAAATCGCCAGGACGATACATGTTCATCCGTCTTTGCCGGAAGCCGTAATGGAGGCGGCTGAGGGGGTCTTTGGCAGGCCGATGCATATTTGAAGCCGGTGAATCGAAGAGAAACGCCGCTGCAAGTTCGCAGCGGCGTTTTTGCTTTACTTCGACGGCACCGGTGTTGGCGTTGGTGTCGGCGTCTCTGATTCGGAGTTCCTTGGTGCGAATATGTCGGATGGCAGGATGAACTGACCGCTTCCGCCTACCACGGTTGGGAACCGGCCGTTCCACATCAGTATGGACTGCCACTGCAACAGCTCCGGTGTGAGGCTTTGAGCTATGATTTTGTTTGCCTGGGCCTGAGCTTCTGCTTTGATCTTTATGGCGTCAGCTTCTGCCTTTGCCTTGACCCTGATGGCTTCCGCTTCACCTTCGGCGACCCCGATTTTCTCGAGCTTCGACCTTTCCGCCTGTGCTTGAGCCTGGGTTATCGTCCTTTGTTTTTCGTATTCTGCCTGTTCGGCCAGATGTTTCTTCGTTATGACGTTTTCTGCCTCGATCTGTTTCTGTTCGACCGCCTGTTTGTACTCGTCGGTGAAGTGGATCGATCTCAACCCGAAGAATGTGAGTTCGATCCCGTTTTTGGAGAAGTCTTTTTTGAGTTGCTCCGTTATCTTCTCCTGGGCTGCTTCCACGTTCCCGGAATAGAGCTGTGATGCTTCGAATTCCTTGAGGATGTTCCGCACGCGCACCCGGCTGTAGGCCTTGACGATCTTCTCCACGACTCGATCTTCCGGCCCAAGGTTTCTCGCCACTTCGATGGCCTTTTCCGGAATTATTCGGAACCTGACCGTGTA
>CAZEXY010000012.1:3053-24050 GCA_964516345.1 uncultured Anaerolineae bacterium | reverse complement strand
ACGAAAGCGTCTTTCATGGCAATGAATCCAAAAGTAGCTGCAAAAACTATCAGGGCAGCCAGCAGGGATTTGCCGAGATGCAGAGCTTTCGATTGTTTGCTGGTTATGAGCATGATCAACCCGAATACAACTATGGCGAGTGTGAAGCTCGCTCCGAGTGCACCCATCATAGAATTCATACCACCTCCTTAAATCCAGATTGAATAGCCTAAGGTGCTTTCTTATAGTAATCAGCGAATGCTGACGAGAACACCGAGTTCGCCCACATTCTTCCGGTTCTGCGTCACGGTATCCTAAGGCGTTGACCTACGTAGATCAGGTCTGGGTTTGCCAAGTGGTTGGCAACCTGGAGGGCTCTTACGCTTACTCCATATTTCTGAGCGATGTATGCCAGCGTTTCTCCCGGCTTCACGATATGGTATACAGGCCTTCCCATCACCGGGATGGAACTTCCCTTGGTTGGGATTATCAGCCTTTGTCCGGCGAAGAGCAAGTTCTGATTGGTGATATTGTTTGCCTGTACCAGCGCCGCTATGGATACGTGGTGCGTGAGGGCAATGGAATAGAGAGTGTCTCCTGGCTTCACGACATAGCTTACGTATCCCACGGGGACTTTCAGGTTCTGTCCCACGTAGATGGTATAAGATCGGAGTCCGTTCATACGCATGATTTCGGAGACGGTGGTTCCGTGCCTGACGGCTATCGAGAATAGTGTGTCCCCCGGTTTTACCCTGTAGACGGCATATTTCGCTCCGGCACTTGGGGTTTGAGAGGCTGCTTTGGTTGGAGCAGAAGTTGGTTGCTGGGTTGGAGGAGCCTGGGTGGGGGCAGGTGTCGGCGGTGCAGACGTCGCTGTCGGTGCCGGTGTGTTGGTCGGCGCTGCCGTATTGGTAGGGCTTGGCGCTCGAGAGGGTGTCGGTGTGGCAACCGAGGCCGCTTTCGGCTGTGCTGCTCCGGCTGGATTCTCCTTGCTCGACGTAGGCGATGGGGCGGCAGGAGTTTCACTTTCCACGGATACCACGGTGGGAGACGAAAGACTTGGAACCGGCACGAGAACTTCGTCCGGATGTTCTTTTCTTGTACAGCCTGCCGCAAACAGCAGGAGAATTGCCGTAACTGCCAGTACGGTTATCAGATATTTCTTCATCGCGGTGGCCTCCTTACAATTCCATGGAAACAGTACTTAAACGGTTCGCTAAGGATAGTAACACAGTTTATCCCAGAGGTCAACAACGGATAACGAGGTGAACATACTTCGTGATATTTATTTCGTTCTTCGCTTCGTGAGCGGATACACGATGGCTATGGCAAGGAGCGCCAACGAGAGCAGGGATACTCCTACCCCAATCTTCCAGCTCATGGGTCGGTAAACGAATTCCACCACGTGTCTTCCTTGCGGGACCTCGATGGCACGGAAGAGGAGGTCGGCTCTGAGTATCTTCGCCCTGGTTCCGTCTACTTTCGCGATCCAGCCGGGATAGTAGGAGTCGGTCAGGATCAGGTAGCCACGTGAAGACGTGTGTACTTCAACGTCGATTCTCTCCGGTTCGTAGGCGAGTATCCTGGCCTGCCGGATGCCCAATGCAGTTCCTCCCAGGCCATCGCACGCCGCGCCTCCGGCATGGATGAGAGCTTCTCTGGAGGGATAGAAATCTTCTCTTGACATGATTTGCAGCGCTGCTTCGTCCGAGCCGACGCACCTCACTTCTTTCGGTATGTAGGCTCTGGGGAGGGGGGATTCGTTCCGGTAAATCTTGACGTCTCCCGAAAAAACGCGCTTGAGATTTGCCGGACGTGGTATCGTGAGCGACCAATGGGATCCGGTTCTGGCGTTCCACAAAGTGATCCCATGTACTTTCGTTTCACCTCTGCTGTTTATGTTGATTTCCTTGAGCACGACGAAGTCGCAATTTCCCTTTTGAGGTATGGAAAGTGCGGTCAACCTTGCCTCTGTGCCATCCGGAAGTCGCAAGGGTTTCCCGTTCCCTGCCGTCAAGCTCCATTGGAATCTGCGTCCGCCAGTGGATTCAGCCTCGATGGAGCATTCGTCGCCGCTCCACACGATCCCTATGTGCGTCACGGCTCTGGTTGGCAGATTATCGAGCGTCATCGGCGAGTTTCTTTTCACCGCTCCGGATTGTTGTAAGTCGAAGTATCTGCCGTCGATCCACCTGTCGTAGACCTTGTCGGTTATCACGTACTTTACGTTCAACAGGTTCAGGAGTCGCTGAGGAGGAATTTCCTTCAACTGCTCCCGAAGGCGGCCGTCCGGCACGATCTTTTCTTTCGGGAGGAACAGGCGCAGGAGTTCGTTGTATCGTTTTAGCGGCAGCAGCCCTCCGTCGTACCCGTCTACGGTCTGGATTCCGAAGTACAGCGATAGGTTGGGTGCCAGAATCTCCTTTTCTTTCGTGTCCACTATCAAATCATATAGCCCTTCCTTGGTCAGGTAAGGGGAAAACGTCCGCTCGAGCTCTTTCAGATCTCCGGTATCGTACCGGGTGTTGGACATGCTGAGAACCCGCCCGAGTTCGCTTTTATCCTTCATCAGGAACGCCACCGGGTTCCGCATGGAATTCAGTGCTTCTGGAGCTGTGGGATGCGAAATCGGCATTGCGCCGATGGCGATCTTGAGTTCGATCAGTAGCACTGTCAGGATGGCCGCACCAAGGGCAGTTCGTCTCCACGGGTGCCGTGGCGTTTTGCTCCGGATGATGGAGAGCGCAAAATCGACTCCTGCTCCGGCTATCGCAGAAACACCGAAGCTCGTCAGAAACATCCATCTTGCAGGGGCCCTGAATAGATCGAACCCGGGCACGAGTTTGTATAACAGATAGTAGAGAGGGTCGTAGCCGCCGAGGGCGAGTAGAAATCCTGTGGCCGAGAGCAGGGGAAAGAACCACAAGGATCTGAGTTCTTCGGACTTCCGTATTTTTATGAATCCGACCAGCGCCAGCACCCACCCGAGGATGGGAATGTAGGCGATGTATTCGCTGAAAGCCGGGGTGCCGAATTTTTGCGCCAGATCAGCCCCGTATGGAGGAATCAGGGTCCAGAGCAGTTTGGTGGGGCGAAGCGAGAACGAAACCGCCTGCCGATAGGTCAACCCTCCTTGACGGAGGGAGTAATGGGATAGTTCCATGGTCGGCAGAAGCTGGGCTGCCGATAACATTGCCCCGATCGCCACGGCTCCGGCGTATACGATGGCAGCATCCCAGGCAGATCTGGCGAGGCCTCCGCGGGATTCGCTGCCGATCCACGCTTTCCACGCTCCGTACAGGCCGATCCCGGACATGGCTATGAAAGTGGCCTGTGTGTGTCCGGCGAGTATCATCATAGCCACGACGAGCCCAAGTCCCGCCGTCCAGGCGAATTTCTTTCTTTCCGTTGTGACATCCCAAAGGAGGAGCGCCAGGGGGAACCATGTAAGGGCGTTGATCTGGTTCAGGTGCATGGCAGCGCCGGCGTTGAACCCTCCGAATGCGAAAATGGAACCTGCGGTCAATGCCCCGGTTCTCTTCAGTTTCATCGATGATCTCGCGTACATGTACGTGAAGAACGCGAGCAGGTACACGTGAATGACGATGGACCACGCTACCGCACGTCCGGGATCGAGGAATACGAGCGGCCAGTGAAGGGGATACAGAACCGCTGCCTGGCTGTTGGCGAGGAACGGAACCCCCATGAAGAGATAAGGGTTCCAAAGGGGGATGTGCCCGGTTCTCAGGACGTGGGAAGCGTATGCCCGATATGGTATGAAATAATCGAACGCGTCTCCACTTCCCGGGATGAGATTGGTCAGAGCGATGGGGCGGAGTATGAGCAGGGTCAGGGCAAAGAGAATCATAGCGTCAAGGAGGTATCCCCACAGGCTGCTATCTGTGAATGCTTCCCTGCTTTTCGCAACGGCGTTCCTGCTCAATGGTAAAACCGGCATGTCCTCACCTGCAATCAGCTCAGCTTGACTCGGAAGGAATTATACACCAACTGCTTTGCGAGAGAATACTGAAGCTTCATGGCTATTGGCCCTCTTTTGCCAATCTGTACATCGTAAAGGAAAGACTCCCGTCTTTGCGGTGGAATTTCTTTATCGTCTCCAAGAGAATCCCTTGCTTCCCGAGGGTGGATTTTATCGGTTTTCCGTTTTCCCATGACGGTATAACCAGGAATGCGGGGCTTGGGAGCACCTTTTTGGCGTTGTCTGCCAGGTATTCCGGGGTGAAGTAATACCTGAGATCCACGTCGTCGTCGAACAGGTAATAGTCCCAATACCACCCAAGCCAGTGGTGGTAGAGCACCGATCCTCTCGGTGCATTCTTTTCGAAGAAAGAAGCCGCTTCAGCAATTCCTTGGTGAAGGCGATGTTCCCCGCCTACCGGTAGCTTCCCGTTCAATCCGGAGGGAATTCCTGCGGCTACGAAGCATGCAAGCGTAAGTGCGATGAAAACCTGGAACCTGCTTTGCCACGCCCTTGACTTCCCAATTTTCAATACCTGTATGCCGCGCAGCGCCGAGACGAGCAGTAGAGGGAATATCGGCAGGATATATCTATCCCATATCTGGAAATCGACGATTATGTGTAGGATCAGATACGCAAGCGAAAAGGCCGACACACCGAAATCCCATTCCCTCCACCGGTGGAAGGTTTTCGTCAGCAGGTACAGGAGCAGGCCGATCGAAATCAAAGCGGCAGGCCATGTGGAGAATACGCGCCCGAGCAATTTTGCCATCTCCAGGGATTTCTCCGGCCATTTTGTCGGCGGTTCGAGGTAGATGCCGCCATATGTTACTATGCTCCTGTCCCAGAAGCTCGGCTTGAAAGCCCACCGGAGGGAATCCCACCACGTCACGATTGCGAACGGGATGCTCAACCCGGCGAGAAACCGCAGCCAATCTCCCGTGCGGCGGCTTTGCTTGAAGAGGGCAAACATGGCTATTGGGATGAACAACACGCTTTGCTGCTTGCTGGCGTATGCAAGGCCTCCTGCCGCTCCAGCAAGGAAGAAGTTCCCGCTTGCTATTCCGAGCATAGCTGTGAAAACCCAGAGGGATAGGAATGGGTCTGTGAAAGCGGTGGGCGCAAACAGGAATTCGAAAGGCGCTATCGAGATCAATATCAGGGAGATGAGGGCAGTGGAATCTCCGTACCATCTTCTGAACAGTGACCAGAGCACGGGAAGCAGGGCGAAGCTGGCGAAAATGTTCGGTATGCGTGCCGAAGCTTCTTTGACTCCCAGCAGTCTGAAAGCGGCGGCGAGTGAGTAGATGAAGAACGGCGGTTTGTCGACATAAACGCCGAGCAGCCACGGATCTCTTCCGCTGGAGATCAACCTTGCCCAATACCCATAGATGGCTTCGTCCGGGTGGTACGGGAAAGCATGCCAATCCCAGATTCTCAGAGTCCATCCTATCAGCAGGAAAAGCAGCAATGCTCCCCGGCGGGTTCTTTCGTCCTTCATGGGAGGGAGCTTGATGTGCAGGAGAGACATTTTACGTTACGCTCAGCGGCGATTCTGCCGCTTGGCCGATGCTGTTCGTGGCGAGCACTTTGCTCAGTCTGTAATCCGATACCGAATCAGCGTCCATACCGCTTTGAAACCGTCTTTCCAGGAGATTTTCTTTCCTTCGCTGTACTCCCTGCCGGCGTAGGATATTGGAACTTCGTAGATGCGATATCCCCGCTTCAGCACTTTTGCCGTCACCTCCGGCTCGAATTCGAAACCCCTGGATTTTAGCGGTATGTTCTTGATGACGTCTGCCCGGAAGGCTTTGTAGCACGTCTCCATGTCGCTCAGAATCGTATCGTAGAGGACGTTCGTGACGAAAGTAAGGAATTTGTTCCCGATCATATGGGTGAAGAACATTGCTTTTCGCGGTCCGCCGAGAAACCTGGAGCCGTAGACCACGGCGGTTTTCCCTTCCAGTATTGGCTTCAGGAGCTTTGGATAATCTTTGGGATCGTATTCCAGGTCGGCATCCTGGATCAGCATGACATCCCCTGTGGCATGTTGGATGGCGGTTCTTACGGCTGCCCCTTTTCCCATGTTCTTTTCGTGGTAGAAGACTTCGATATCTTCCCTTTTTTCCTCTTCCCGAAGGATGTCCCTGGTTCCATCGGTGGAGCCGTCGTCCACTACGATGATTTCCTTTTCCATGACCACGCGCTCGGTGCTCATACCGTCTCCTATGCGATCTACGTCTACTATCACATCAAGCGCCCGTACGATCGCCAGTATGGCTCTGATGGTCTTCTTTTCGTTGTATACAGGTATGAGTATGGAAAGCTTTCGGATCTCTTCAGGATTTGGGGTGGTTTCCTCTTTTGTCATGCCATCACCTCATGTGATATAATTTTTTCGCTAAATTTACTCGAAGGAGACGAGATGGAAGAGCATCTGAGTCAAGAGCCTCAATTGACGGATTTCCATCCAGATGACGTGGTCGATGAGACCGTCGTTCCTGAGGAAATTTCTCCGATGGCCGGAGCTGCGCAGCCAGAAGAAGCCGTTGGGCTTACCTTTTCCGATGGTTTCCAGTTTGGGTGCGGGTTCGCCCTGGCACTGACCCTTGCGGTTGTCCTTGTCGTCTTTGGCATACTCCTCCTCAGCTTGTTGTTCTCCATCCTTGGCATAAACATCCTTCACAGCCTTCTGGGCTTTGCTTTGATAGCTTGATCGATCCGGCTGCTTGCTGGGACGACGAACGACCCGAGGTGCACACCTGCACCTCGGTCACTTTTCTTCTTCGACGCCTTTGGAAGCTTCGTAAGCTATGATTATGGCCTCGGCGACTTCCTTCATCGGTTTTCTCGTGTCCATGCTCATCTTCTGTATCTTTCTGAATGCTTCGGCCTCGCTCATCTTGTATTGATCCATCAGTATCCCTTTTGCCCTGTCCACCAGCTTTCTCGTTTCAAGGGCGAGTTTGAGGTTCCCCACTTCTTTCTTGAGCGCCATGAATTCTTCGAACCTGGAAATTGCCACTTCGATGGCCGGAGGAAGGTCGCTTTCACGGAATGGTTTGACCAGATACCCCCCGACTCCTGCCTCCAGCGCCCTCTGCACTAGGTCCTGCTGACTGTAAGCGCTGAGAAGCAGCACCGGTGCGATCCTTTCTTCCGTGAGCACTTTTGCTGCATCTATGCCGTCGAAGTCCTGACCTTCGAACTTTATATCCAGGATCACTAAGTCTGGGCGCAGTTCCCGGGCAAGATTGACGGCGCTTTGGGCGTCTCTTGCTTCACCGATCACGAGATACCCGAGGTTGGTGAGCATTTCTTTCAGATCCATCAATATCAAGGTTTCATCGTCGGCTATGATGATTCTTTTCTTACCCATTTTCACCCTCCTTTGGGATCGCCTTAGGGAAGCGAATTTCCGCAACGGTGTAGCCTCCTTCCCGCTTGAGCTGGAAAGTTCCTCCCAATTCGTTCCTGGTCAGGGAGTTCACTATCTGAAGCCCAAGGCTGGAAACCTTGTCCGGGTCGAAATCGGGAGGCAGGCCGACTCCGTTGTCCTTGACTTCTATCTTAACCTCGTCTCCAAGATCGTGCAATTCTACCATTATTTCACCGGGCTTGGGAACTTCAGCGTGCCCATGTTCGATTGCGTTCTGGAGCAGCTCGTTTACGATCAAGGCGCACGCCGTGGTGTGCTGCGGCGGCAGGTATACATCTGCGCCTTTGAAGTATATCTTGAGGTGCATTTCGTCGGAGAGCAATTCCCTGGTTTGTCCTACGATCCTTTTCAGCACATCTCTGATGTTGATGGTCTGCCCGCTGCTATGGGACAGATACTCGTGGATTGCTGATATGCTGAGTATTCGACTGATGGCTTCCTGCAGGGCGTCTCTGGTTTCCTGGTTCTTTGCCCTCCTTTGCTGCATTCTGAGGAGCGACGCTACGGTCTGGAGATTGTTTTTCACTCTGTGGTGTATCTCCTGGATCATTGCGTTCTTGACTTGTATCTCTCGTTCCTTGAGCTTTTCTTCTGTAGCGTCGTGCACCAGGATCAACGCCCCGTTGAATCCTTTGGATTCTCTTCCCGCTTCCATTTTCTTGAAGAAAGGTAACATGTCGGGGCATCTCATTGGTATTATCTTGCGTATCCACAGCCTGCCGCTTTCCTCCCCTTCCTCCTCCAGGCATCTGCCGGAAGAGATGGCTGCAGTCACCAGCTCTGCGTCTCTGGTGCCGGTTTCGGTGAGACGGTGGCCCACCAGCTCCCCAAGTTTGCCTATGCGGCGGTAGTGATTCATTGCGACGCCGCTCATGTACTTGATCGTCAGTTTGTTGTTCACGTAAAGGATGCCGTCCCATTCGGTGAACGGAGATAGCCGACCGCATGTGCTCAGTTCTCCGGCACAGCACATCCTTTGGAGACACTTCACAGCTTTTTGGAATACGGGGCTCCTGTGGCGCTGCCTTTCGTGCTCTATCAGGTTTGTGTAGATGGCGGCTGCTACGGGTATGCGCCTGCCTTTGTATTCCAGCGGGATGGCTTCCTGGTATACCGGGGCAGTGCCCGGTAATATCTCGAGCTGGCGGACACCGTGTTTCCCTTCGGAAACCGCTTCCCATATCTTCGGCTCCTCTTTTGGTGAAATCGTCCTACCCACGATGAATTCCTGAAACAAAGGAGCCATGGAGTTCGGCATGGCCTGAGCGAAAACGACGAGGGAGTTGTGGTACCTGCAATAGAGGAGTATATCCGAACGGCTGACGTCGGTGGTCACCCTGAGCCCCGCGACCACTTTTTCGAGGAAATCCTGGATCTCCTGCTCCAGTTTTCTGCACAGAGACCAGTTGACTTCTACTTTCTCCGCTTTCTTCCTCATTGCAGCCGTCCGTTATCGTAGGCATTGGGGCGCTTGAGGCCGTGCATTGTGTGAGTCGAGCGTCCCATTCCGGTATGAGAAAGCCGATGGCCTGTCTCCGAAGCCATCGGCTTTTCGTGTCGGGGCGAGAGGATTTGAACCTCCGACCACTTGAACCCCATTCAAGTGCGCTACCGGACTGCGCTACGCCCCGATTCCGTTCAACATTATAGCAAGCTGATGCCACCGAAGCAAATCTCGTGGAACAGAGTTCGACGAACGGGGTGGAATGTGCGTCGTCGAGGGGAACAACCAAAACGCAAAGACGCGAAGAGACTGAAGACGCAAAGCTTTTTCTAAAAATCTCTGCGTCTTATGCCTCTTTGCGCCTCTGCATTGATTTTGTAATTCTATACGCACATGTGCAGCTATCGTTTCTTGCAGAAGACGACATCCTTCCCGCCAGCGTGATATTCGTAGACCTTCCCCTTTGCTTCCAGGAGGATTTTGTACCCCGGCAGGACAACCTGTGCGTACATTTTCCCCTCTTCCGGGCATCCCAGGCTCGTGTCAGGCCATTCCACGGATTCCATGGATCTTACCGAGATTTGATCGGCCGGGATGTTTAGTCTCTTTGCCAGATCTTGCTTGGCTTTCTCTATCAGCGAACTTTCCTGCACTGTGAACCCCTCCTTTGCCGAAACTACCTTTGGTGCAGGCTTCGGGCTGTTGCACCCGCTTGTTATGAACAGCAGGATCAAGAGTATGCCGCATACAAGCTTGTTCGTCATTTTTGCCCTCCTGAGGCTTTGGTCAATACGGCTTTGGCTTTCTCCAATCCCACACCTCGGACGAGCACCTGTTTTTCCCTCCCGGTTTCACCTTTGATTATTTCCACGTTGCTCTTGGACACATCGAACAGCTTTGCTATGAACTTGACCACTGCTTTGTTTGCGGCTCCCTCCACGGGAGGAGCGTTGACTTTCAGTTTGATCGAATCTCCGTGGGTTCCCGCGAACCCTTCTTTCTTGGATCTGGGAATCACGTGAATCGAGAACACAACCCCACTTTCCACTTCACGAACGTTCACCCGGTTTTCCTCCATTTCCACGAACTCAACACCGTAGAAAATACCAGAATCAGGAGAAGCCCTGCCATCACCATCCATTTTGTAGACGTCTCCGGGATGCTGGTGGTTCCATAAGTCGAATGAATCCTGCCTATGTCCACGTGCAGGTTTCCTTGGGTTCTGATGTATTCTATCATAGCGTCTGTCAGAGGAATTTCGGTTCGGTAGACGTTGGTCCCGCGGGTCAAGACGGAATATCCGTCGTTTCCCTGGGCTATGTAGCTGTTGACCGCGATGCGGTACTTAGCAGCGGGGTCGAGCGGAACGTACCGAGTCCCGTCCCATACCTGGACGTCGACTATCCGGGCGCCGGCCGGATACCTTGGGTTCCACCAGAACCTCAAACCGCTCACCTGAGGGAACCTTCCGCTGGGGGCGTAGAGCAACTGGGCAAGCCGATGAATGCCGGCGTTTTCTCCTGCACGAACAAGGAACTTGCTTACGCTTCCGTAACCGCTTTGGCTCACGCTGTTCTCCAGCATCTCCAGGACTTGTGTGCCGCTGAGGTCCATGTCCACGATTTCGTCTCCGTAGGGCAGAGCGTTCAGCACCTGCCACGGCTGGATATCCCCTGCCTCTATGCCGGCATGTATCCCGCCGGAGTTGATCATGGCTATTTGAACCCCGTCGGATGACATCTTCCATCGCATGGCGTCGGTTATCACGTCGCCGAGGTTGGTTTCACGTTTTCGGACGTGGTAATAGCTACCGTCCAGAGGTTGGGAAGATCTGCCGATGCTGGTGTGCTTGAACCCGGCCAGGGGCGCTTTGAACTTCTTGACCATGCCTGACATCTCTCGGTCGTAGGGGACGCCGGAGTCGAGCGGGTGCAGTTGTCCTGAGTATCCGGATATGCGCCCGGCGCTATCGAAAGTGACGGGGAGATCGCCAATGTATTCTCCCCACTTTCCGGAGGCGACTACGAGCACCGGATCGCCGGAAGGAGAGCGCACCACCGTTGGATATGGTCCGGACGAACCTTCCATGTTTCCCAGAAGTGTGTGGGTGTGTCCACCGACCACCACATCGATACCGGACACCGAGCTTGCGATGAGTTTGTCCTGTTCGTAGCCCAGGTGCGATAGGAGGATTATCTTGTCTACCCCTTGCGATTGTAACGCTGCAACCGCTTGGGTGGCGCTGGATATCGGATCGGATACGGAGTATCCCGGAAGGTGGTTTGCCCTCGTTACGTCGGGGGTTGTCAGGCCGAATATGCCCACTTTTTCTCCGCCGAAATCCTTGATGATGTAAGGCACGATCTTGCCGCGCAGCGGGGACGATGCAGGCATGGATAGGTTGGCTGACAGCAGGGGGAACGATGCTCCCCCGGCGAATTCGGCGAGAGCGGAATCCCCCAGGTCGAACTCATGTTCTCCGATTGTCATTGCGTCGTAGCCTATTCTGTTCATCGCCCACGCGCAGGCTTTACCGCTGTATTCGAGGAAATAGAGGGTGCCTCGGAACAGATCGCCAGAATCCAGCAGCAACACATTCCCGCCCTGACGTCGTATTTCACGCACGAAAGATCGCCTGCGGGACAGGCCGCCCAGGTGATCGCCTGTTGGTTCGAAGTGGGCGTGCGTGTCGCCGGTGTGGAGTATCCGGATGGTGAAATCTCCGGCTCGAACGTCGAGCGTGCTGGAGAAAAGCAGCACCAGCACTGTCAGGATAATCGATACGGCCTTTTCGGAAGCTCTGTTCTGCATACTGCACTCAGGTGGTTGTGTGTCACTCTCCTCCGGGGGATGGCGTGCGCAAAACAGGGTATAGTCTCACGGCCAGGAGTGATGCGAAGACGCACGGGAGAGCCACGAGTATCAGTCGTTCCACCATGTTCGGGTCGAGACCTCTGTTCACCATCCCGAAAACGGCTGCCGCTGCTATCGCGAGCAGTGAGATCCCCCAGGAAAGCCAGGCGGTTCTCTCGTCCGATCGGCAGAAGTAGACGATTGCGGGTATGACGATCACCGGAAGCAGTTCGATCGCCGTCAGAATTGCCTCGGAGTGAGGATTGGGAGGTCTGTAATCCGGTTCGAGCATGATCACGGCTATGAAGAATTCCGCCATGGATGCTATCGCTGCCGATCGGGCACCGCGGGATGCAGCGTGGAGCATTCCCACGGATACGGCGAACATCTCCAGGCTGGCGAAGAAGAGCATGCCCAGCAGGGCGGTTTTGCTCAAAACTCGCGGCGGCACCATGGCAAGCTCGCTGGCGGCGACCGCCGTAAGGAAGAGGATAAGGATGATCCATGTATCGACGGGCACCCTCTTTCGGTGTCGATACATCTGCCACAGGAGCGCCGGAAGTGCCAGTGATAGCAGTGCTATGTAGAGGTAGATGGTCCCTTTCGGCAGGCGCTCGAACGATGCTATGGCGACCAGCCCCGTTACCCAGTTCCCCAGGAAGAATCCCCATGAGGGAATTCCCCAGATGGCGAAATCCGATGCTGTGCTTGCCAGCAGCACGGCGAGCGAGATTCCCAGAGTCGCCAGGAAGGTGTACTTCTGGAATTCTGCCGGAGCCGCTATGCTTAACACCGGATACCATGCTGCAATCAGCCAGAGAGCTATTTTCCCCGGCGAATCCTCGATGCTAAGCGGCGCTTTCATGATTCCCTCCCCAATAACTTTTCAGCCAGCGCCTTCAGGTCGGCCTGGGCATCGTTTTCGATGCCGGTGTTCTCCAGGGCGGTCATGGCGAGGTGGTGGGCTTCTGCTGCCAGCGTGTTCGTGTAAGCCCGGGCCCCGTACTCCTCCAGGATTTCCGCCGCTTTCCTGGCTTCTTCCCGGGATGGTTTCTCCTTATGGAAGATCTGGGTCAGGGGGCCGGTTCCCGATTCCGCAAACTCTTTCATCAACCCGAAGATTATCGGTAGAGTTTTCTTCTTCTCGAGGATATCGCTTGCGGCGGGCTTCCCCGTCTTCTCCTCCTCGCCCCATATCCCGAGGATGTCGTCTTCTATCTGGAATGCTATGCCAAGCTGTTTCCCGAAAGTAGCATATCGCGCTACGGTTTCGTCCCCGGCTCCGCCGAGCAGAGCGCCGAGGTAAGCTGATGTGGAGAGCAGAGATGCGGTTTTTCCTTCCACCATTCGAAGGTATTCTTCTGTGGTCACGTACATTCTTTCTTCGAAGCTCATGTCCAGAAACTGGCCTTCCGTCAGCTCAATGCAGGTTTGGTTGAAGCGGGTTATTGCCCGGGCTATCCTTTCCTCCGGGATACCTGAACCGTATAGTCCGAGAAGAGCCTTGTATGCCAGCGAATACATCCCGTCCCCGGTGTTTATGGCCTGTGGCACTCCCCAGATCGCCCACACCGTTGGGCGGTGCCGCCTCGTTGGGCTATTGTCTTCGATATCGTCGTGGATCAGGGAGAAATTGTGCAGTAGTTCCACGGCGGCGGCCCCCGGCAGCCCGTTGCGTATCTCTCCGCCGACGGCTTCCGTTACGGTGAGGAGGACGACCGGCCGTATTCTCTTCCCTGAATTCCCGGGGTTGGGCCTCAGCTTTTCGTCTCGCCATCCGAGGTGATATTCCATCATCCCGTAGAATTCGGATAGCTCGGAAGGGATATCCGCGAAGGTCTTCCTTATCTCTTCCTCGACGAGAGAGATGTACTTTTCGATTCGTTCGTTCAACCCCATTTTCCTCTCCGATCAAAGCTCGAGCAGTCGTCCCGGTTCCCTTAGTTCGCTCACGTTTCGCGCTCCAGAAGCGAAACAGGCTATTCGAAGTTGATCGGCGATCAATTCGATTTCCTCGACCACTGCTTCGGTGGACTTGGAGGCAGCTTTGAGGAACGGCGAGGCCATGCCGGCCATCGATGCTCCAAGTGCGAGGGCTTTCGCCACTTCTATGCCGTTTCTGATGCCTCCGCTCGCTACTACCATCATTTCGGGTACGGCTTCTTTGACCATAAGAAGCGATTCTGCGGTCGGTATTCCCCAATCCTCGAACGCCGCTGCAAGCCGTTCCCAGTGTGCGTTGGGAGCGCGGAACCTTTCCACCTGGCTCCACGATGTCCCGCCTGCCCCTGCAACGTCTATGGCGGAGACTCCTGCGTCTGCCAGCCATTTTGCCACTTTCCCGGATATGCCCCATCCCACTTCTTTCACCACCACCGGCACTTCTATTTTCCGGCAGATTTCCTCAATGCGGGCTAGCAGTCCGCTCCAGTTCCAGTCCCCGTCCGGCTGAAGCGCTTCCTGTAGCGGGTTCAGGTGGAGTATCAGCGCATCGGCTTCGATCATCTCGACGGCTCTTCTGGCCTGGTCGACTCCATATCCGTAGTTCAGTTGCACGGCTCCGAGATTGGCCATGAGAAGGATGTCCGGCGCTGTTTTGCGAACCTGGTAGGTGTATTCCAGAGCGCTGTCTTCCATGGCTGCCCTCTGGGAGCCAAGTCCCATGGCTATGCGTTTTTCCTGCGCTGCCTCGGCGAGCCTGAGGTTCACGGTTTCCGCTTCTGCGGTTCCTCCGGTCATCGATGAAATCAGCAGGGGTGCCAGAAGTTCCTTGCCGAAGATTTCCACGGAACAGTCTACTTCGTCGAGATCTATCTCCGGCAAAGCTTGGTGAAGCAGCCGAAATCTCTCGAAGCCGGTGGTGAGTCTGGGAAATCCTACTTCTTCCTCCAATGCAATGCGCAGGTGGTCGAATTTTCTGCGCTCGTGCCTGTCTTCCATCGACCGAATATCTCCTCAAATGTCATCGCGAACAAAAATACCTCAATTGGAGGTGTAATGCAAGGTCATGTAGTCTGGAAACGCGGTAGAGGTGCCCCGATAGTTTCTACACCAGCTTCAAATTCGGCATCACGTCCAGGTCGAGCCCTGAGATGTGTCCCGCGATGAACCGCTGATAGCCTGCCGCGGCTATCATTGCTCCGTTGTCGGTGCACAGAGACAACGGAGGCACGATGACTTCCGCCTCGATGGTGGAGCGCAGGGCGGAACGCAGAGCCTCGTTTGCGCTTACCCCACCGCAGACGCAGACGTACCGCACGCCGGTTCTCTTCACCGCTTTTCTGGTTTTCTCCACCAGGGCCTCCACCACGGCGCTTTGGAAGCTTGCCGCGAGGTCTGCGATCACCTGATCCGGCAAAGTCGAGCTTTCTCCCGGTTTCAGCCTTCGGGCTTCTCCGCCATTTGCAATCCCGTACTCTGCTTCGAGCTTTTGCACCTGCCGGAGCACGGCCGTCTTGAGCCCGCTGAAGCTGAAATCGAACTCGCCCGCAAGCCGGAGTTTTGCCTTGGGGAAGCGGAACGCCTTCGGATTCCCGTTTTGCGCAGCTTTCTGAATCGCAGGGCCCCCGGGATACCCGAGCCCCAGAACCCTTGCAACTTTGTCGAACGCCTCCCCGGCGGCGTCGTCTATCGTGCCGCCGAGCCTTCTGTACCGGAGGTGCTGCTCGACGAGGATCAGCTCCGTGTGCCCTCCGGATACCAGCAATGCAAGGAACGGGAACGGATCGGCGGGCTTTTCCGGCATACCCGGCACCTCGAGCCAGCTCGAGTAGATGTGTCCCTCCAGGTGGTTCACTCCGACAAGCGGTAGATTGCTGCTCCATGCAATTCCTTTCGCCAGATTGACTCCAACCAGAAGGGACCCGGCCAGCCCCGGCCCGTGGGTTACCGCCACTGCGTCGATGTCTTCCCATCCCACGTTTGCTTTGTTCATGGCTTCCGTGAGCACCGGCAGAATCGAAAGTACGTGCTGTCGGGAAGCCACCTCTGGAAACACACCGCCGTACTTGCGATGCAGATCTATCTGCGAAGCAACCTCGTTGCTCAGAATCTTTCTCCCACCCAAAACCAGAGCGATGCCTGTTTCGTCGCAGGAGGTTTCTATTCCCAGAATCACTTTGTCTTCCATCCAATCTCTCCCGTGCGAGCTCTTCCTCAAGGAGTATAACTGCTTTTCGCTCTTTGGAGCAACCGGTCAGGTAAGGCTCACTTCACAGAATTCTCTGTAAGGGCATCGAGCGCATTTCGACGGGTTGTTGTGTTTCGGGAGCGGGGCTTTGCTCCCGGCCGATGCCCGTATTTCGTCCATTATCTGCAACAGGGATTTCCTGGCTTCTTCGTCGTATTCGATCTTGAAATCCCTGTCTTTGTACTTGAGAATGCCGTAAGGTGGCGCCGTGCCGGTATTTTCCTCCAGCAGCAGACAGTAGGCCAGCAGTTGAAATCTGTGGGATCGGTATGGAATTCTTGGGGCGGGGTGGCTTTTTACCTCCACCGGAATGAGGGAACCGTCCTTTTCCACTATGTAGTCCGGTTTGCCCACAAGCATGTATCGGCTGCTGAGGAGCGGCTTTCTGGGCGTTCCGATTCCCACGTCCTCGTAGACGATCCTTCCCCTGGGAATTCCGCTTTTTCTCCTTTGCCTCGAGGCGAACCAGAGGAGAGCTGCACCGAGGAGAAGGAGCAATACGACGATCGATGGCACCGTCATGGGCTGTTCCCTTTGCACTCGCACGGGGTGATGAGAATCGCCGCTCCCTCTGGCCCCCATCTCTTGAACCATTCGGCATCTCCCGGGGAAAGCCTGATACATCCGTGCGAAACAGGTTTCCGACCGAGTGCTTCTGCACCGGAGTAGACTTTACGTCCGTTCACCATCCGATATGGCAGGCTGTGGATCAGGAAAGTGCCTCCGTGCTTGACGAACAGGATCCATCCGTCGTCGGCGTATGACCCATCCACGCCCACGAACGTACCGTAATATTTTCCGATTCTGCCTTTCCAGAAAGGCGTTTCGCTCGAATTCGGCTTTCCTGTGCTTACCGGGAGCTCCCGAACCACCTCCTTTCCATCGCCGACGAGCATTATCTGTCTGCTCTGGCAGACTATCACCCATTTGCGGCTCGTGTCGAGATTATATTCCTGCGCTTTTCCCATGCAGAAACTAAGGTCTTCGTCCTTGATCCCATACGTTGGGGACGGGATTGGGGTGGGAACCGGCGTTTCGCGGGCTGTAGGCGCGGGGGAAGGCACCTGAACGCTTACCGTTGGGAGAGGGGCCGGGGTGTACGTGGGTGCCGCAGGCGAGGAGCTGCACGATGAAACGACGATCACCGCTGCCATGAGAATCGTCCAGAGGACGAATTTCGGTGGGGTCTTCATGGCGCCCCGACTCCGAGCGTGATGATCACCCAGACGATCCCGATCAGGAGAGCAAGGGTGAGCAACACGAGGGCCGCTTTCCTGGCGAGTTCTCCGGATTCGACGGTGCGTCCGTGGGAGAGGTGGGCGGCATCGCCGCGGGAAAGATCCTCGGTGTTTCCGGGTTCTATTCCCTGGATCCGATGATACCACCACGCCCGATTGCAGTACAGGTACTCGCCGATCTCGCTGGCTGTGATTACCCTTTTACTGCCCATTCATCTTCTCTTCGAATTCGGCGAGGGCTTCCCGGAGCTTCTGCTGCTGGCTGATTACAGTCAATTCTCCCCGGGTCCTTTCCATGACCGACCGAAGGATGTCGGTGTTCCTTCTGAGCCCTCCTGTTATTGCGTCGGGAAAGTCGATCGTGACGAGGTAGCTGTATATCTCGTCCATTGCATCCAGCAGCTCCTCGGCCCGCTCGAGCCTCCCTCTACGGACGAGGTCCAGAGCGTGTCGCCTGAGTTCTGTTGCTGCTTCGGATAGCCCCCCGAGATAGGCCGGATCAGGTATGCCGAGATCTTCCGGCGATGGGATTGGATTCCCTTTTACGATTGCGTAGGTGATGGATGCTTCGGCGAGCTCCTTCAGGGAATCCTGAGTATATCCGGCGAAGTACACCGTTGGATGAGCCTCCAGATCCTTCACCATGATCTTTGCCGCGCTGGAGGCTTTTTGCAGCAGTTCCTCCGCTTTGTCGAATTCCTCTCTATGTATGGCCCTGATGGTGTGCGCACAGAATCTGATCAGTTCTCTCGATCGTTGCAGTGCAACGTCCCTGGCGCTGTTTTGCCTGTCGAGTCTCTCTCGTATCCCTTCGATTATCAAATCCAGTTTTTCCATTCGTCCGACCTCCGTGTTCTGCTCACATTATAAATGCGCTTGGAGCCGGGGAGCAAGAACCCGCTGCATCCGGAGGCGCTTTTCATTGACATTTTCTTCGCAAAAAGGTAATATTTTCGTAGAGAAAAGGGTCTGTTTTTGAGAGTTTCGTGCGAGCGAAAGCTCGAAAGGAGGACTCCGATGGGTGCCGAGAACGGAATTACCCCCTGGGAATCCATGATAGAAGAGCTGGAAGGATTGCCTCCGCTAGAGCAAATCGACAAACTTATCGACCTCGCGGTTCAGGGCGTACCTCCTGCCATAGAATTGTTCCTCGAGCACATGAGCAGCCTCGACCCCGCGATCCACAGGGCGATATTCGACCGCATGAGCAGGAGGGAAGATCCTGAGTTCTGGAAGATTTTGATAGAATTTTGTGCTACAGGATTGTGGAAGGGGATGAAAGTCACCATTGCTCCTCCTTCCTCTCCGTTGAATCGAAGCCTCAGGATTCAGGTGAAGGCACTGTGCCTCTCTGCTTCGGCTCCTGAGGTGAAGGCGGCGCAGGTGGAAGCGCTCCTTGAGCTCCTCGATAGCCAGAATGCAGAAGTCAGGTATCTGGCGGCCGAGTTGTTGGGTGAAATGGGGGCTGCAGAGGCTATACAGAAACTCCTGAAGACCCTCGAGACTGAAGATCCGAGGGCGAAAGTGGCGGTTTTGAAAGCACTCGGGAAGATCGGCAGCATAGAGACTCTCGAGGTCATAAGGGAGCACCTGTACCATCCTCACAAGGATGTGCACAAAGCTGCAGCAGATGCTCTGAGCAACATAGGGCCGGAGGCCATTCCCGTCCTCAAGGAAGCTGCGGAGGATACTGACGATCACATAAGGTGGCATGCGGCCAAGGCCCTACAGCAGATTCACGACGAGGGGGTGATCCCCATATTCATTTCTCTGCTCGACGATCCGAATTACGGCGTCAGGTGGCTTGCAATCGACGGCCTCTCGTCGCTGGGAGAGGCGGTGATTCCCCACATTCTGGAAGTGCTTGCAGCAGGGGATACCAATCTCTGGTTCCGGCAGAGCGCACTTCAGGTCCTCAGCAGGGTCTCCGGTCCCGGAATGCGGAAGATACTCGAAGAGTTGCTGGATAGTTTGAAGCATCCCGAATCCGCTGGCATGGTTCCGCTTTACGCCAGGAAGGCTCTGGAATCCATCGCAAACATGGAGCTTCCCAGGGTAAGGGCGGAGAAGAAGCAGCTCAAAGAGCCTTACGTCGTGCCTCATCTCTCTTACGGCAAACTCGAGGCCGAGCAGGAGTTTTCTTCCCTTCTCTTGCCTTTGAGGTTCAATCCTTACAGGTGCTACCATTGCGGTGGAGCGAGTCCTACCGAAAATCCGAGTCCGGCGGATCAGTGTCCGTACTGCGGGTATCACCTAAGAACCTGCTACAACTGCGTTTACTACGAGAATTCAGGGTGCCTGCTCGATCAGCCTTACGTGATAAGCAGTGCTGTGCCGGGGAACAGGTGCCCTCACTTTAGATTCAAGAAAACAGAAGTGAAGCTTCAGAGTGTGGTAGCTTCCGGGGAGAAGTGAATGAAATCGAAAGAACGTTCCCGCAATGCCGAACTGCCTTTGGTGTACGTTACGTCCCTATCGGACGATTCGAGGAAAAAGCTTGAATCGCTGGGGGTGTTTTCCGTGCAGCAGCTTTACGGGATGGTAGTTCAGGGTGGAGAAACAAGGAAAGCTCTGGCCCGGTTTCTTGGCGTCACCGATTCGACGTTGGACGACATCGTGGAGGAATGCAGAGGTGTCCTTCCGAGGCGGGAACTCTCGATGCTCGAGGAGCCGGTAGAGCTTGGAAATATGCCTCTTGGGGCGTTACCTGAAGGAGGGGAGGATCAGCGAGATGAGAAAAGCTGTGAAGAAGATTAAGACTTTGATCCCGCGCGGGGTGTCGTTGTCCAAACTGAAGTGGCTTAGCAAGGAGCAAGTCGCCGCCCTGCAGGCTTTGGGCATAGAATCGGCTCAGGAGGTAGCGGCCCTTGCGGAGATGGAGGAAACCAGGGATCTTCTCCTCGATTTGCTGGGAGTGCCTCCAGACGGTGAGGAGGAATTCCTGGAAAAGCTTTCCAGGTTCGTGCCAAAGGTTCCTGCGCTCCACAGGATGAGATACGAGGAAGTGAAAGGGCCGTTCACCACCGGCGCTCTGCCCCCGCCGATGTCCGAGTTCATGGCTGCGGCACGTCTTTCTCCATACGTAACGGTGAAGCATCCCGTGAGCCTCCCTTCTTCGGTGGATTATCGAAAGGAGATGCCCCCTATCAGAGACCAGGGGAACAGGGGTACGTGTGTTGCCTTTGCCACCACTGCGGTTCGGGAGTACCTTGAGGTAAAGGCCGGGGCCAAGCCCGATCAGGTGGACTTGTCGGAACAGTACATTTACTGGTGGTGCAAGGCTAACGACGGTATTCCTCCTGAATCCACACCTTACGGAGGAACTTACCTGAGCGTTGGGTTCAAAGGGCTTGAGGAATCCGGAGAACCTGAAGAAAGGGATTGGCCGTACAACCCTGATCCGGAGAAAACGGACGAAGCGGGCAGGACCGGCCCGGATGGGCAGGGGCCTCCTCCGGAGAAAGCGGTTGCTGCAGCCAGGAAGTACAGGACCTCCCGTACCATTACCATAAACCCGACCAACGTGGAGGATATAAAGACCTGCCTCTCGGACGGAAAGATCGTGGCGTTCACCATTCCGGTGTTCAATAGCTGGTATCGCAACCCGGCCGTGATTAGATACGGAAAGATATCCATGCCTCTTCCGGGAGAGCAGCCTGCAGGCGGACATGCCATGGCTATAGTCGGGTACATAGACGACGACAAATACCCCGGTGGAGGGTATTTCATAGTCAGAAATAGCTGGGCCAACTGGGCGAGCCAGAGCGTCCTCGGTCAGGGCTATGGGACTGTGCCTTACGAATATTTTCGCCTGTACGGTCAGTCTGCTTTCAGCGCCGATAGATACTCGGATGCCGATGTGTACATCCGTGACAA
>CAZEXY010000012.1:0-2953 GCA_964516345.1 uncultured Anaerolineae bacterium | reverse complement strand
GTATACCCGGGAGAGCCTTTCGTGGGGGCCCTTTCCTGGACGCCGCCTGAAAGCGCTTTGTACGGCATACTCGTCAAGCTCGATTCCTCCGACGACCATGTTCAGCACGATTGGGACGTGAAGTGGGACAACAACATAGCTCAGAAGAGCAAAGTCGTTTTGGAGATGCCGCCGGGCTCGGAGGCGAAGTTCAGGTTTGCCCTGTACGGCGTTGCCGAACGGGATATCAACCCGACGATCAAGGTGAGCCGGGGTACGCTTCCGCAGGATGCGAGCTTGCGGGTTAGATTCACCACCAAGGCGGTGAGGGATGCAAACATTGCCGGCGCTGAGCCTGAAGGGGAACTATCTGGCTGGTCTGTGTGGTTCAACGTCTCCAACGATGCCTCGTTCGGAAAGATCCTCGTCAGAAAGCGGGAATCTTCTCTCGTCTGGGTCGATCTTGCCCTTCCGAAGGATGCTTCCCCCGGCGACGAGTACGATTTCACTTTCGACGAGGAGCTGGATCACCTCAAACCGGGCAGGCTTTCCTGTCACGTAAAAGTTGTGGCCCCGCCCACCGCTCACAGCGGCGGATGGATCGAACAAAGCGCCGGCGTGAAGGTTAAATGGTGAGCCCGGTGACATTCGACGATTGGTGAATCGCTGGGTAGTCGAGGGCACTGCCCTCGACTACCCAGGAGAATCCTGATTCATCGGGCTTCTGTCCCAAAGCGGAAGACTGTGTGAAACTTGCCCCGGTACGACTGTTTATAGGACTTGACACTGCAGCTCTCCCCTGCGGCGAAACGGAGGGCATGGAACGAGATTCAGGTGGGTAGAACGTGTAAACTGCGTAAGTCCTATGGCAAAATGTCAGGTTCTGGAGGGTACCGAATGACCTTCGATACCCTCGATGAGCTTTGTACGGGTAGGCGGGCACTTGGACCTACCCGCGAATTTGTGCAACGGAACGGTGGAGGAGATGAAAAAGCTTCGCAGACTGGGAAAATCGGACATCTTCGTTACCCCTATAGGGCTTGGTACGTGGCAGTTCTCCGGCGGAAGGATAGCCAACATAGGCATTTGGGCTACTTTGGGCCAGGAGGCCGTTGACGAAATCGTCAGGAGCGCTCTGGAGAACGGGATAAACTGGTTCGACACGGCGGAACTGTACGGCTTTGGGAAGTCCGAGCAGCTGCTTTCTCACGCCATCCTCTCTGCCGGGAGAAAGCCCGGTGATGTCGTCATAGCTACGAAGTGGCGCCCAATACTTCGTACGGCTTCTTCGATAGTGCGAACCATAGACCGGCGGCTGGATGCCCTTTCTCCGTTCGGAATAGACCTGTATCAGGTACATTTCCCGTTCATGTCGTTTTCCACCATAGAAAATCAGATGGAGGCGATGGCGTCTCTTGTGCATGCAGGGAAAATCAGGGCCGTTGGGGTGAGCAACTTCGACCCGGATCAAATGAGGCGAGCTTTCGATAAACTCGCTTCGATGGGAGTGTCACTGGCATCCAATCAGGTGAAATACAGCCTTTTGGACAGGAGGATCGAAAGCAACGGCGTGTTGCAGACGGCAAGGGAACTGGGCGTTACCATCATAGCTTATTCTCCGTTGGAAATGGGGTTGCTTACGGGAAAGTTTCACGAGAACGCCGACCTTTTGAGGAGAACACCGTTCCTGCGCAGGAGGAAACTCAGGAAGAGACTCGAGGAAAGCCGTCCTGTCGTGGAGGCTCTCAGGGAGATAGGGAATCGCCATGGGGCGACTCCCGCCCAGGTGGCTCTTGGCTGGATAGTCGGTTACCACGGGGACCTCGTGGTGGCGATTCCGGGGGCTACGAAAGTGCGCCATGCCGCCGAGAGCGCAAGGGCAATGAATCTCAGGCTGACGGACGAAGAGTTTTCCGTACTCGACAGGCTTACGGAAAAATTCAAATGAGGAGGTGACCATGCGGATAGCTGTTTTCGGCGCTGGCGGCGTCGGCGGATATTTCGGTGGACGGCTCGCCCTTTCCGGGAACGAGGTGGCGTTCATAGCGAGGGGCAGCCACCTCGAGGCGATGAGGGCCGGAGGGCTCAAGGTAGAGAGCATAAAAGGAAACTTCCACGTCCATCCCGTGGAAGCCACGGACGATCCGTCCGAGGTCGGCGTCGTCGATGCCGTGATCGTTGCTGTGAAAGCTTGGCAGGTTCCGGAGGCTGCTCTGGCTATGAGGCCAATGGTTGGGGCGAGTACGGTTGTGCTTCCGCTGGAGAACGGAGTGGAGGCTCCGTCGCAACTTGCGGAAGTGCTCGGTCGGGAGCACGTCCTTGGCGGGATGTGTCAGATAATCAGCTTCATAGCCGAGCCCGGGCTCATACGGCATACCGGAGTCGAGCCTTACATTGCCCTCGGTGAACTCGACAATCGCCGGAGCGAGCGAGTGCTTCGTCTGCACAGGACGCTGGTGGACGCCGGGATATCGGCGGAGATACCGGCCGACATTACTGCAAGGATGTGGGAGAAATTCGTCTTCATAGCCTCGGTCAGCGGGATGGGGGCCGTTACGAGGGCCACCATTGGGGCTTTGAGGGAATATCCGGGTACCCGGAAGATGCTCGTTCGGGCGATCGAGGAAATGGTGGCGGTGGCAAGGGCGCTTGGAGTCGGCCTCAGGGACGATATCGTGGAAAGGACGATGGCTTTCGTCGATTCCCTTCCCTATTCCTCTACGGCTTCCATGCAGAGGAATATCATGGAAGGCAGACCTTCCGAGCTCGAATCACAGAACGGGGCTGTGGTGCGTTTGGGAGAGAGTGTGGGGGTCGATACTCCTTTGCATTCTTTCATTTACAACAGCCTCGTGTTGTCCGAAATGAAAGCGAGGGGAATCTTGGGATAAGAAATCACGCGTCACCCAGATCGTGCTGTGTGAACCTTGCGGGATTCGTGGAAAGTGTGGAAAATGAACGGAGACCGGCATTC
>CAZEXY010000011.1:0-35668 GCA_964516345.1 uncultured Anaerolineae bacterium | reverse complement strand
CAATTCATGTGGAACTGGAAAGCTTCCCCAATACTGAACCACTGGAGATTCATCACCCTCTCGAACTTAGAAGTAGCCTGGGGATACAGAGGCAAAATAAAGTGGGGACTTCTTTTGTTCGATCTGGCAATAACAGCTTACGTCATATGGCTAATGTGGAGGGTTGTTCGCCGCAGAACTATCGAAAGAGAAAAGGTTTTCATCGGCATAGGAGCGCTGGCCATTGTACTGGCAACAGCATGGACCCTCGTATCGGTGTATAGAAGCCCTGCCTACGGCGGAAATGTGGGATTCCCGGAAGCTGCCAGCGTTCTTCGAAGAGAATGGCGTAAATCCGATGCACTGATCATTTACATGTGGGGAGACCCGCCATCCGCATATATCCCCAAGATAGCCATGCTCAATTATTGTAAAGGCGACTGTTGCAACCAGATATCCGTGATAAAGGAACAATTCATAGACGGACACGACTCCTGGCAGAAAAGACTTTTCGGCTACCTGTCTCGATCCGGCAGAGCGTGGCTGATAGAGCAGAAGATCCGGGAAAACGCTCCGGAAAGGCCCGTAGAGTTTGCTCTGGCGCAAAATATGTACTTCGTCAAAGCCACATGGACCGGTCCGGAGGTTCGACTGCTCCTGTTCGACAAGGGAGAAAATGCCCAGACGATATCCAAAAGCGACACCCCCGTGGAATACCTGCACGAACGGCTGAGTTCTTTCTCTGTATCTCACGCTCCGTCAGGGTTATATGTGAATCTCAGGTTCCATGCAAAGGACAAGGCC
This sequence comes from uncultured Anaerolineae bacterium, assembly GCA_964516345.1. Taxonomy (GTDB): domain Bacteria; phylum Chloroflexota; class Anaerolineae; order S016-19; family S016-19; genus S016-19. The sequence continues at coordinate 34,885 of CAZEXY010000011.1, read as the reverse complement.
GTCTGGCATCACAAGATCTCGCTCCAGGTCCTGGACTCGAACTGGAAGCTCAGAGCACAAAAGGACATTCCCCTTGGCGCTTTCGTGAACCCACGAGACCAAAAGACCGACGCCGATTTCACCGTGAAATTAGCAGAGTACCTACCCCGAAAGCTACCGGCAGGAAAATACAGGCTCATCCTCGTCGTCTACGATCCAGCCACCGGCACGAGATTCGTCAACCAAAGCGGCAGGGATTTCCTGGAACTTTCAGAAATATCCATACGCTGACGCACCTCTTTGTTCCATATTGAACAAACTCTTCCCTCTAATTTGCTTTGCCCAAACAATGGGGGTATCATGAATTTTGGAGAGAAACGGTGAGAAGCTCCTCTCCCGATTCCGAGGCTTCTCGGAACTGTCCATCATCTATTCGATTGAGGAAAGGCGGGAGGTACAAATGACAGAGAAGTCACTGCGTGAAGCCGCTCTGGAATACCATTCGACCGGCCGCCCGGGGAAGATCGAAGTCGTAGCGACCAAACCCATGGTTACGCAATGGGACCTTGGCCTGGCTTACACCCCCGGCGTAGCCCAGCCGGTGCTGGAAATCGACAAAAACCCGGCAGATGTCTTCAAATACACGGCAAAAGGTAACCTTGTGGCAGTGGTGTCCAACGGTACCGCCATCCTGGGGCTTGGAGACCGGGGCCCTCTGGCTGCCAAACCCGTAATGGAAGGAAAAGGCGTTCTCTTCAAGAGGTTCGCCGACGTAGACGTCTTCGACATTGAGGTAGACTCTAAAGACCCCGACGAAATCATCAACGTGGTGAGAGCCATCGCTCCAACATTCGGCGGCATCAACCTGGAAGACATCAAAGCCCCCGAATGCTTCTACATCGAAGAAACCCTGAAGAAAATGCTGGACATTCCCGTATTTCACGATGATCAGCACGGCACTGCGATCATTACAGCAGCCGGACTCATCAACGCAGTAGAAATCCAGGGCAAAAAGATGGAAGACCTGAAAGTCGTCGTGAACGGCGCCGGCGCTGCCGGAATTGCATGCGCCGAACTTTACATCAAACTGGGCGTAAAACGGGAAAACATCATCATGCTCGACTCCCGCGGAGTCATCTACAAAGGGCGCAAAGAACGGATGAATCCGTACAAAGAACGCTTCGCTCAGGATACCAAACTGCGCACCTTGGAAGAAGCCATGAGAGGCGCCGACGTGTTCCTCGGCCTATCGGTGGCGGACGTGGTAACGCCGGAGATGGTCAAGAGCATGGCTGACAAACCTATCATCTTCGCCCTGGCCAACCCAGATCCGGAAATCCGATACGAGCTGGCCAAGGAAGCCCGGCCGGATGCCATCGTGGCCACGGGGCGATCCGACTACCCCAACCAGGTGAACAACGTCCTCGGGTTCCCGTTCATCTTCCGCGGCGCCCTGGACGTACACGCCCGAGCAATCAACGACGAAATGAAACTGGCGGCTGCCCACGCCCTTGCAGCGTTGACCAGGGAGGACGTGCCGGATTCCGTGTTGCAGGCCTACGGCGTCGAAAGCATCAAATTCGGGCCGGAATACATCATCCCCAAGCCTTTCGATCCTCGTGTGCTCCTCTGGGAGGCTCCGGCCGTCGCCAAAGCCGCCATGGAAACCGGCGTGGCCCGGAAGACCATTGACATCGAAGAGTACAAAAAAGAGCTCGAAAGCAGGCTCGGCAAGGGCTGGGGGCTCATGCGCGGCATCATGGATCGCGCAAAAGCCAGTCCCAAGCGGATAGTCTTCCCGGAAGGGGAAAACACCAAGATCCTGCGGGCGGCAGCCCAGATCCAGTCCGAAGGCTTCGGCAAACCTGTGCTCCTGGGCAACAAGGAAAACATCACGGAGAAAATCAAGAACCTTGGTCTCAAACTGGATGCGGAAATCCACGATCCGGCCACGGACCCGAAGAAAGACGAGTATGCCGAAGCTCTATACGAAAGACGGCAGCGGAAAGGAGTCACCCGTAGCAAAGCGCGGGATCTGGTGCGCCAGCCCAACTATTTTGCTTCGCTGATGGTGGAACTCGGCGACGCTGACGCCATGGTCTCCGGCATCACATACAACTACCCGGATGTAATCCGCCCTGCGCTCCAGGTGGTGGGGACGCAGAAGAACGTCAACAAAGTCGCCGGACTCTACATCATGCTAGTCAAAGATAGAGTCTACTTCTTCAGCGACGCCACCGTCAACATCGAAACCACGGCGGAAGACCTGGCGGACATAGCCATTCTCTCCGCCGAAGTAGCAAAGGAACTTGGGATCGAGCCACGGGTGGCTATGCTCTCCTTCTCCAACTTTGGCAGCGTCCAGCACCCGCTCTCCAACAAAGTAAAGAAAGCCGTGGAGCTCGTCAAAGAGAAACGCCCCGACCTGGTGATAGACGGTGAAATGCAGGCCGACACGGCTGTAGTAAAGGAAATCGTGGAAGAGCACTACCCGTTCAGCAAAGTCAAAGATGCCAATGTGCTGGTCTTCCCCGACCTGGAGGCTGCCAACGTGGCTTACAAACTCCTCCAGCGTCTCGGTGGAGCAGAGGCCATCGGCCCGATTCTCATGGGTATGGGCAAACCGGTGCACGTGCTCCAGACGGGTGCATCGGTGAGGGAAGTCGTCTATATGGCTGCACTTGCAGCGTTGGATGCTTCCATGAGAAAATAACAGGGAAAGACAAAGGGTTCTCGGTTCGAGAACCCTTTGTTACGATAAACACCAAACCAAAGAAACGGTCAAGATCTAACGAGGAGGTTACCTATGGCAGAACAAAGGAAGTTCTACGGCCAGGAGGAGTTCTCCAAAGGCCTTGAAGGCGTAATCGCCTGCGAGAGCAAAATAGGGTACATCGATGGACAGAAAGGCTGGTTGATCTACCGCGGCATCGAAATCGGCGATCTGGCGGAGCATTCCACATACGAAGAAACCGCCTACCTGCTTCTCTTCGGCAAGCTCCCCACGCGGAAAGAGCTGGACGAATTCAACGAGAAACTGGTCAAGTACCGCAAGATCGACCCGCGCGTCGCCGAGATCATCCGGGACATGCCGCCAAAGGCCCACCCGATGGCGCTGCTCCGCACCGCCTTCTCCGCCCTCGGTACCTACGAGGACCCGGCCAAAGTCGACGAGTTCGATCTCGAAGTGTGGACGGATCTCGGGATCAAAGCAATTTCCCAGATGGCGACGGTGGCGGCTGAAATCGGTCGGCTGAGAGCCGGACAGCCTCCGGTGGAGCCCGATCCTAACCTGAACCACGCATCCAACTTCTTCTACATGCTCACCGGGCGCAAGCCGAACGAATTGGAAGCCGACGTGATGAACAAAGCGCTGATACTGCACGCCGATCACGGCCTGAACGCATCCACGTTCACGGCTATGGTCGTGGCCTCTTCCCTCTCCGACATCTACTCGGCGATCACGGGTGGGATCGCCTCCCTGAAAGGCCCCCTGCACGGCGGAGCGAACGAGCGGACGCTGAAGATGTTCATGGAAATTGGCGAGCCCGAGAACGCGAAAGCCTACATCGAGGACAAGCTGGCGAAGAAAGTCAAGATCATGGGCATGGGGCACCGGGTTTACAAAGCCTACGATCCCAGGGCACGCATACTCAGCTCCTACGCCGAAAGGCTTGCCAAGCTCTCCGGCAACGAGAAGCTCTACATCATCGCCAAAGAGGTAGAGAAGGTGATGATCGAGCGCCTGGGCAAGAAAGGGATATTCCCCAACGTCGATTTCTACTCCGGCATCGTGTACTACAGCCTGGGAATCGACCCCAAGATGTTCACGCCGATCTTCGCCGTCGCCCGGGTGGCCGGGTGGGTCGCCAGGGTGCTGGAATACCTCCACAGCAACAGAATCTTCAGACCTCGTGCCGTGTACACCGGGCCGCTCAAGGCGGAATACATCCCGATCGATCAAAGGTCCTGAAGAGGCTCTACCTACACGAAAAGAGGCCGGAGTTGTGCTCCGGCCTCTTTCGTTCAAAACGGTGCGATAGATCGACTGTCCATTAGCTCAAGATCTCTGCCGCTTCCCTCAAGACTTCCTCTTTCTCGAGTTCACTCACAACTGGCTGACGGTTCCCGGAGCGGAGCAGAGAACGAATCTCCGCAATATGACGCCTGACCTCATCATTCTCCTCGGCTTCACGGGTAACCTTCTGACAGGCATACTTCACAGTAGCGTGTGTGCGTCCCCCCAACAACTCACCTATCCTCGTGAGCCTCAATCCAAAGTCCTCCCGAAGGATGTACATCGCCACCTGACGGGCTCTGGAAACAGACGCTCGCCGGGATTTTCCCACCAGATCTTCCACATTCACACCATAGAAATCGGCCACCACCGAAAGCACGGCGTCCGGCTGGAGGGATTTCCTGAACATTCCTTCCACGAAAGGCGCAATAGCCCGTTGCACGACCTCGGGAGACGCTTCCTGTCCAAGGAAACGGGTGTGGGCCACCACGTAATTAACCACGCCGGACAGTTCCCTGATCCCGGCGATGGGAGCTTCGGCAATCAAGCTCAGAATTCCTTTTCCCACCTTGATGGAATGCCGGGAAAAAAGATGATCCAACAGAGCTATCTTCTCGTGAACGCCGGGCTCTTTTATGTCCACTACCAGCCCACCACTGAGCATCGAGGACAAAGCTTCGTCGAGTCCAACGGTTTCGTATGGATGATAAAGGCTCGAAGCTATCACCTGCCCTCCGTGATCCACAATGGAGCTCACCGTGTGGAAGAATTCCTCTTGAGAGCTCTCTTTCCCTGCCAGGAAGTGCAAATCGTCCACTATCAGCACGTCCAGGCCCCTGAATCGCTCCCTGAACTCCTCCGTCTGCCTCTTGCGAATTGCAGCGATAAGCTGGTTGGTAAACCCCTCCGACGTGACGTAAGCGGCTTGTACGCCGGCAGCAGAAAGGACACCGTGGGCCGCCCGCAACAAAACGGTCTTACCGAGCCCTACGCCGCCGTAGATGACAAGTGGATTGTACGGGCTCCCGTTGCGCTTGTGCACGAAATCGTTCACCACTGTGGTTAGCGAAGCAAAAGCCATCCTGTTGAAATCGGAAACCACTATGTCGGAGAAATAATCTTCGGTGGAAAGCCTCTCTTCCCCGCGATCCAGGTCATCCGAATGCATGGAGAGCAAAGGAATTTCCTCCGCCTCAGCATCGCTTCGGTACCCGCTTTCTGTAGATACGACGTACCTGACCTCGACCTGCCTACGGGCTACCTCCATGAGCGCTCTGTGTATCCTCCTGTGGAGTTTGCTTTCGAGCCACCCTTTCGTGTAAGCGTTGGGGACGCCGATGACGAACAAGCCATCTTCTTCGGCCAAAAGCCGGGCATCTCCAAGCCACGTATTGAATGTCGCCCTCGGCAGCTGGACCTGCAATTTCCCAAGGGCACGCTTCCAGATCTCTGCAGGATTCAATCCATTCTCCATGATAGCATCAAAGTATGATAGCTCCGGAAACAGCTTCCGACCGAGACAACAAAATCCCCCTGAAGGGCAAAAAGGCCCTTCACGCCTGCGATTCCAACGTGCAGCGTCAAAGACACTGGCTAAACTTTTCTACAAATGGACCATTTCCGGTAGGCTGGGGGCAAGTCAGCACTACCTACTCGATGGTGGAAGCAATTATACCCAAAGCGGAGAAAGAAGCAACAACCCTGATCCTTTGAAAAGAGTTCGTCGGTAGAACCAAGCTTCAGAACCCGCAGTTTCCCTCAACTACTATGCCTCATAAAGGCCAAAACGTACAAGTGTTGTACGTGCCCCTCGGTAAAGTTTAAAATCCTGGCGCGGGCCGGATTTAACGTTTACGTAACAAACGAAGCCCTCCGGGAGCGTCAGTCTGCTTTCAAAGAAGCCCCGGGCTCCACCTTCCCTCGCCTCTGCACCATAGCTCGCTTCCAGAGAGAACGAGAAATCGGCAACAGGATGAAATAATTGAGCCAAATCAAGCTCCCATCTTTCGTAGAAAACAGGGAACAAATTTTCTGAGCCCACAGAGTGCGAACGAACACAGAACACAAGAAGGCAGCAGCAAGGATCGGAGGCAGCGCCAGAACCAGCAAGAGAATGCACGCCCCCTTGCGCCTGGGTAGCTGCATTCCTTCCACCCTGGCAGCCCACCATCCCCAAAGCGCCGGGAATAGAGCCAGCGTCACCAAAACGGCGAGCATGATCGTCAAGCCAACCGCCCCCTCGGAAAAGAAAAGCTCCGCGGATCTGAGAGAAGGCTTGTCGAGCGCCACACTTTTCTCCATCGCTGCCATGCCGTCCATCACGCGTCCCAGAGCGTAGAAAGAAAACCCTGCCGCAAGCCACAAGAGGCTTGCAGCAACGCCGGACACGAAGGCTGAAATACACAGATGACGTCGAATCCAGTTTCCAAGACCTTTACCATTCACGGCGATCCTCCTTTCTCACCCCTGCAGCTTCCGCTTCCCTGGGCGAATAGCACTTCCGAACCCCCAGAAACCTCCACAGCCTTGATAGAAATCCGGTTCCCCTCCAGGGCACACAGAAGAACTCCTCCTCGGGAGAGAAAAGATCTTCGGGCAAACCCGCCGACCTCCACGCATCCTGTAGCTCCCGGAACTCACGCTCCGTCAGCCGCAGAAACCAGGAATCGACCTCCTCGTAATAGGCGAACCTAGCATCCCCATTTCCGTCCGATATCGGCTCATCGTGGAGAATCAGCCTGAAAGTCGATACATGGGAACAAGCTTCGATCCAATCGAAGAGAGCATCGAGGAAAGAATCCTTTTCCGAAGGATCCTCCGGCAAGAGTCCGGTGCGAACTATATCTCCTCTGCATTCCTTTCGTCCTGCAAGAAGCTTTGCGTAGTAGTATCTGCACCAGCGCGCCACGGCCGCGGCCGTCACACGCATCGCTTTTCTCCATGGAAAAGCCGGATCGCACCAATAGAACGTCTCCGCCTGATACAGACCGGATTCGGAAACCATCCTCCATCCTCGCCCATATACAAGGTAACATCCTCGAGGAGATTCTACATCACCCCATCCATGTACGGCAAGTTTTGTAATATTCTCTACTTCATGATATACTAACTTCCCGCTGGATTGAGACACAGGAACAGGAGAGCGTATGCTCGACACACTCGTAACACTCGCCGAACAATTTGCCGGCCCCGTGAGGCTAAACGTAGAAGCCTGCCTGAACAGCAAACACAAAGGGCAACCCTGCTCGTACTGCGCAGAAGCATGCCCGACGGAAGCCATCAAGTTGACGAACGACGTCTTCTCTCCCGTGGAGATGGATCTGGAACTTTGCGTGAAATGCGGGGGTTGTGTGTCTGCATGCCCCACCGGAGCTTTCTCCCAGCCGACGCTCGTCGACGAACACCGCAACCTGATGAAAGTGATCAACGAGCTCAAAGGATCTCCGGTGGAGCTAACATGTCCCAGACACCCCGGCACGGGTTCCAGTTCGTTGCCCGTGGATTCGATAGTAGACGCGGGCAAATGCCTCGCTTCCCTCCCACTCTCCGTCCTCCTGAGCCTTGCAGTAGCCTTAAGCAACGACCTGTGGATCAACGACCGACTGTGCGCAAACTGCCCCATATCCCGGGCCGTGGAACCGGTGAGGAAAAGGGTCGAAGCAGCGAACGCATTCTTGAGAGCATGGGGCCATTCGGGACGTATCCATCTCGCGAGCGAACTCGAGCCGTCCAGGGAACATCCGGCGGAGTTTTACGATGGACAACAACCTGGGTACTCCAGGAGGGAGTTCTTTTCCGCCCTGAGCCGCCTGATGCTCAAGACCATGGGCGCCATCGTCGAAGAAGCAGTACCGGTGCCGATACCTGAACCGGCAGGCTCCTTACCCCAGGAAAGAATCAACCTGAAAGCCGTGATAGCCGGAATGGGAGAACCCGGGATCGAAACCATAGACCTGAAGGGACATCCCTTCGGGAATCTGGAAATCAGCGACAGCTGCTCAGGGTGCAATCTCTGCGTCAGGATATGTCCTACGGGTGCGTTGACTTCTGAGATCGAAGAAGGTATATTCAAACTGAATTTTACAGAACCGGACTGCCTTGGGTGCGATCTGTGCGCCATCTCATGTCCGGAAAAGGCCATCAGCGTCGAGAGCACCCTGGATACCGAGACATTCTCCCGATCCCGTCCCATTACCCTGATCCAGGGAAGAGTGGTGCATTGCAGGAAATGCGGCGCCCCTATCATCGAACGCGAAGGAAAAGAGCCGCTGTGCTACATATGCAAACTAAGGACGGAATTCCAAGTCGAAAAGGACTTGCGAGGAGAAATTCTGGAGATGATAGAAGACCTCAAAGCACTCAAGGACGAGGGCAAAAACGATCATCCTTAGGTGTTAGAGGAGACAGTCATGAAAAAAGCTCGCGTGATCATTGCGGACGATCACAAGATAGTCAGGCAGGGCATACGTTCGATCCTGGAGCAAGACGAACGGCTCGAGGTCGTCGGTGAAGCCCGTGACGGCTCACGGGCCATTCTGCTGATCTCGCAACTGAAGCCCGACATTGCTCTGGTAGACATACGCTTGAACGGCATGAGCGGTATAGAGGTATGTCGTCGATCGGCGGAACTCAGTCCGGAAACAAAAGTATTGCTCCTGACGGCGTACCTGGACAGCAACCTCATCCATCAGGCGCTCCAGGCAGGAGCCAAGGGGTACCTTCTGAAAGACGCCGAGCAGATGGATCTGATCAACCGCATACACCGTGCCCTCGATGGAGAAATGGTCTTCGACCCCAGGGTGACCAGTTCCCTCGTGGAGTACGCAGTGAACCATCCACCCAGGGAAGACGACGAGGTGCTCCTTTCAAGCCGAGAGATGGAAATCCTCCGGCTCATAGCTCAGGGAATGACCAACGCTGAGATCGCCGACATCATGTTCCTCAGCCCGGCCACGGTCAAAGACTACGTGAGGAACATCACCGACAAGCTCGGAGCCAGGAACCGAGTGGAAGCCGTAACCAAAGCAGTGAGGCTGGGAATCATATGACGAACGAAAAAGAGAATCCTCTCTTCTCCCTTCAGGAGCTCAGCTACGCCGAGAAAGTACTCGTGCTTCGATTCAGAATACTCAGTCTGTTGAGAGAAAAGGGAAACCTATCACCGGAATTTTTGAGTAACGCTGCCATCTGCCTCAATTTCGTCACCGACGCAAGAGAACTCCTCCACCTGGAAGAAAGCGTCAAAGATACAACAGACGATAGAGAACTCGAAGCAGCGTTTTCGAGCGGGCTTTCCAGAAGCATAGATCCCGACTCTTTCTTCTCCAAAGCCGACAGGAAAAAGAGCAAACGACAGGGAGAACTACGGCACCTGCGCGTGCCCAACAAACCATGTGAGCTGAAAAGACGGCTACAGCAGGCACTTTTACTGATCGACGAAGGGTGCACCCTCCTCACCCTCATAGACAAGAAACAGATCCTGGACAAGGCAGCAGAAGTGACCTGCAGGCTCGTTTCATGCGATGCCGCCATGAGCGTGTTGCTCGAAGAAGAGGGGAAAAGTTTGGTCGGCGTGTGTGGCTCCGACAATCACACAGACCACTTTCCCCCAAAAGCGCAGGCGCTCTTGCAGCCGGTCGAAACGAACAGCCCCATGATCGTGGAAGACGTGAGCAAATTACGGGGCTTCCCGAAACTACCCAAAGGACACGTTCCGATAAAATCCTTCGTCAGCGTGCCGCTGAGAATATCCAACAAGCCGGCGGGAGTGATCCTGGCGGGATACTCTCGAAAAACCGGAATAGACGCCGGAAACGTGGACATGCTGAGAGCTTTCTCCAAACAGGTCTCATTCGCCCTGGAGAACCTGTCGCTGCACGAACAGGTGAGAGCGATGGACAGGCTAAGAGAACGTCAGAGAATAGCTCAGGACCTGCACGACACAGTGATACAGCTCTTGTTCGCCATAGGTATGGAAGCGGAAGAACTCATGCGCAGCTTACCGGCAGAGAGCGAGGAGAAAGAAAAAGCGCTGCGTATCCGCAGGGTGGCGTCGAGAGCGGCCACAGAGCTCCGCTCTGCAATTGCGGCTCTGACCATAAAGCCTTCCTACGGAGAAACCCCGCTATCCGAACTCGTGCAGGAAGCAGCCGAAGAAGTGGAACGGATGTCCAACATCCAGATAACCATAGTGGAACCGCCCGAATGGCCGGAAATATCCCCGGAAGCATCCAGGGCCGTCTACAGAGTGGTGCGAGAAGCACTCACCAACGTACAAAAACATTCGAAGGCCACGGATGCGATAGTGAGTGTAACGACGAGGCCGGGAAAAGTCATCATCTCCGTGCAGGACAACGGGGTTGGATTTCCCGAAGGGATGAATGCTCTGGTCTCCGGAGACATGCATTTCGGGCTGAAGGCCATGCATCATCTGGCAAGCCAGGTCGGAGGATACATAGAAATGCTGAACGGAGAAGACGGCGGCGCTGTGGTGCGCTTCGTCCTGCCGCTATGAAAGCGCCTTACAAGAACTCCTCCGCCTCACGTAGCCCCTCACCCTGCTCCGACTAATTCCCTACCCACCAACATGTGGTTCGAGAATACCCGAATGGTGGTTAAATTAACTCCGTGTTGCTGATATACTGGAATGGATGGAGGTACAGCCCCGCACCACATCCTCGATCGCGGGGCTCGAAAGTGCTCGCCGGTTTCGGCGAGATATCAGGCCCACCGAAAGGAGAAGGAGTATGGCACAACGAGTCGTAGTCGATCCTATCACCAGAATTGAAGGGCACCTCCGCATCGAAGCCGAAGTCGATTCCAACAACGTCATCAAGAAAGCTTACAGCTCCGGCACCATGGTCCGGGGAATCGAAATCATCATGCGGGGGCGCGATCCGAGAGACGCCTGGGCGATCACCCAGCGGACGTGCGGCGTCTGCACCACGGTCCATTCCTTCGCTTCCATCCGGGCGGTGGAGGATGCACTGGACATCAGGATTCCAAAGAACGCCAACCTCATCCGCAACATCATGATCGCCCAGCAGTTCGTCCACGATCACGTGATGCACTTTTACCATCTTCATGCCCTCGACTGGGTGGATGTGGTGCATGCGCTCAAGGCCGACCCGAAAGAGACCTCACGTATCGCACGGTCCCTTTCCGCCTGGCCCAAGAGCTCGCCGGGGTATTTCGCCGCCATCCAGAACAAGGTCAAGGAGATCGTGGAAAGCGGGCAGCTGACCATCTTCACCAACGCGTACTGGGGACACCCGGCGTACAAACTCCCGGCGGAGATCGACCTCCTGGCCGTGGCGCACTACCTGGAGGCGCTGGATGCACAGAGGGACTTCGTCAAAGTCCACACGGTCTTCGGAGGCAAGAACCCTCACCCGAACTTCCTGGTAGGCGGCGTTCCTTACCCCATCGATCCATCCAGCGACAAGGCATTGAACTCCGAAAGGCTCGCCATAGTCGCCGATGCCATCGAAAAGATGCACACCTTCGTCCATCAGGTCTACCTCCCGGACGTTCTGGCGGTGGCACCGTACTACAAGGACTACGCCAAGCTCGGAGAGGGCCTTGGAAACTTCCTCTCCTGGGGCGAGTTCCCCTCGGACGATATCCGCAACGTCAAGAGCTTCCTGGTTCCCCGCGGCGCCATCCTCGATCGTGATCTTTCCACCATCCACGACGTGGACCCGAGGGACATGGGACAGGTTCAGGAGTTCGTCAAGCACTCCTGGTACAAATACAGCAAAGGGGACGACAAAGGGCTCCATCCGTGGGAAGGAGAGACGACTTTCAACTACACAGGACCGAACCCGCCCTACGAGTACCTCAACGTGGAAGACAAATACTCCTGGCTCAAGTCCCCGCGCTGGCAGGAAAGGCCGATGGAAGTCGGACCCCTTGCCAGAGTTCTCATCCTTTACGCCAGCGGCAACGCCGAGGCGAAAGAACTGGTGGAAAAGACCCTCAAAGTCCTCGATGCTCCAAAAGAAGCGCTGTTCTCCACCCTTGGAAGAACCGCCGCCAGGGCCATCGAGTCGGCGATCTACGTGGACGCGATGTACGGATTCTTCAAAGATTTGATCGCCAACATCAAGGCCGGCGACTACAAGATCGCCAATACCGAGAAATGGGACCCCAGCACTTGGCCCAAGCACGCCAAGGGGGTTGGCACTACAGAAGCGCCTCGAGGTTCCCTGGGTCACTGGGTGGTGATAGACAACGGTAAGGTCACCAACTACCAGCAGGTAGTCCCCACCACCTGGAACGCATCGCCACGGGACCACAAAGGCCAGGGCGGCGCCTACGAACGATCGCTGGAGGGCACCAAACTGCTCAAGCCGGATCAACCGGTGGAGATATTGAGAACCATCCACTCCTTCGATCCGTGCATGGCCTGCGCCGTCCACATGGTGGACGCAAACCACAAAGTTCTGGGCACCACCACCGTCATGCCCAGCACCGTGGTACAGATGTTCTCCAAGGCCAACATGACCACCAAGCCGGTTCTGACCATCGGCGATTTCAAGAAAAAGAAGTGATCCGGCATGGACGAGCAGCGAGGCGATGAGATGCAGGAACGACGCGTGACCGTCCTGGGGCTGGGAAACATCCTGAACACCGACGAAGGGATCGGCGTGTACGCCGTCTGGGAAATGCAAAAGCTCCAGAACGAGCAGAACCGATACCCGGGCATCGAACTGGTGGACGGAGGCACGCTGGGCATGAGGCTCCTCCCCTACGTGGAACAATCGACCCATCTGTTGTTGCTGGACGTGGCGGACGTGGGGAAAGAGCCGGGAACCATCGTCGAGTTACGGGGCGAGGACATCCCCCTCTACACGGGGATCAAGCTCTCCATGCACCAGGTCACGTTCCAGGAAGTCCTGGGAGTAGCCCTTGCCCGGGGGAACCTGCCGGAATACCTGCACCTCATCGGAATGCAGCCGGTCAGCCTAGCCATAGGAGTCGGGCCTTGTGAGGAAGGAGAGAAAGCGATACCGGAAATCATCAGACGCGCCGAGGCGATACTGAAAGCCTGGGACGTCTGGTCCGAACCACGAAAGAACTGATTTCTTCTTCAACGAGAACAGGAGGGGAGTAATGAGCTCTAACGGAGAAAGCCTGGTAGCCAAAAGCCTCGCCGAAAGGGGCATATCGAGGCGAGACTTCCTGAAGTTCTGCACGGTACTGGCTGGGGCGCTGGCGCTCCCGACCAGATATGGAGTTAGAATTGCCGAAGCACTCGAATCGAAGAAAGAAAAATTGCCCGTGATCTGGCTGGAATTCCAGGACTGCGCAGGGTGCAGCGAATCCTTCACCCGCTCTTACAGGACATCGGCGGCGCAGGTCGTTCTGGACCTGATCTCGCTGAACTACCACGAAACTCTGATGGCGGCCGCCGGAACCCACGCCGAGCAGGCCAGAGAGGAAACCATCAAGAAAGGCGGTTATCTCGTGGTCGTCGAAGGAGCAGTCCCAACTCAAAACTACTGCGTCATCGGCGGCAAGACCGCGGAGCAGATACTCAAGGAGACGGTGAAGAACGCCGTAGCGGTGGTGGCCGTAGGGTCATGCTCTTCCTTCGGAGGACTGCCCAAAGCCCACCCGAACCCCACAGGCGCCCGAGCGGTGATGGACATCGTCAAGGACAAGCCGGTGCTCAACCTGCCCGGATGCCCCGTCAACGGCGAAAACATCACTGCGACGCTGGCATACTACCTGACCTTCGGAGAGCTGCCCGCCATGGACCACCTGCACAGGCCGCTCTTCGCCTACGGAGCGCTGATCCACGACAACTGCCCGCGCAGAGCGCATTTCGACAAAGGGGAGTTCGTCCGAGAGTGGGGCGACGAAGGCCACAAGAAAGGGTGGTGCCTGTACAAGATGGGGTGCAAAGGCCCGATCACCCACGCCAACTGCCCGCTGATCCTCTGGAACGACGGCACGAGCTGGCCCATCGGGTCCGGGCATCCGTGCATCGGCTGCGTCGAGCCGGACTTCTGGGATAGAGGAATCTACCATCAGGTGAAGCCTCAAGAAGTGGCCCCGCCGGCGTACTATCCCGAATCTACGGCCAAGACCGAAAAGAAGATCAACGCAACCAGCTACGCCGTGACAGGAGCCGTGGTTGGAGCGATCGTCGGCGCTGCGGGGACGGCGGCAGTCGTGAAAGGAAAGAAAAACGGCGGCGAGAAAACGGGCGAGAAATCGTCGGAAGAAAGCTGAGAAAAGGGAGGAGCCATGGGAAAGAAACTGGACCGGAGAGAATTCTTGAAAGTCGCCGGAGCCAGCATGGGTGGAGCGCTCCTCACCGCAACCGGTGTAGCAGCAGCAGGCAAGAAAAAGGAAGAGGCGAAGAGCATGAAGCCCGTGCCGAACGGGGCTTCCATACTCTACGATGCCACCAAGTGCATCGGGTGCCGCGCCTGCCAAACCGCATGCCGCAAGGCGAACCACAAACCACCGGAGCTGGATCCGACAGGAAGGTACGACGAGCCGGAGGACCTTTCCGGCGATACCTGGATGCTGATCAAACTGTACAAAGTGAACGACGAAAAATGGACTTTCCTGCGGCGGGCATGCATGCACTGCATCGAGCCTGCCTGCGTTGCAGCCTGCCCCCTGGGGGCGCTGCACATCACGCCGGAGGGAGCCGTGGCCTACGACACGAACGTATGTTTCGGCTGCCGATACTGCATGGTGTCCTGCCCGTTCGAGGTACCCAAATACGAATGGGGTGCCGTCAAGCCTTACATCCAGAAGTGCGACCTCTGCACCAGCAACGGGAGGCTGCCTTCCGGGAAAGAACCGGCGTGCGTGGAGGCTTGCCCCACCGGAGCTTTGACTTTCGGAACCAGAAACGACATGCTCGCGGAAGCCCACAAGCGCATCAAGGAAAACCCGGACAAGTACGTAGACCACGTCTACGGCGAGCACGAGGCAGGCGGTACCCATGTCCTGTACCTATCCTCGATGCCGTTCGACGAGCAGGGACTCCCCCAGGTCGAGGACAAACCTTATCCGGAAAAGGTCAAGATACCGATGGACTACGCCGTGCCCAGCATCATGGTGGGCATGACGGCGCTGATGACAGGGGCGTATTACGCCACCAGCGGCAACGATGAGGAGGGAGAAAAATGACCGCCAAGACCGAATCTGTCGCCATAGGACGTTCGATCCCTTGGGCACGGATATTCCTCTGGCTGTTTGCCCTCATAGGAGCGTTCGCCGCGGGGTACAGGCTGTTGCACGGACTGGGAGCGGCCACCAACCTGAGCGACGGCCGCCCGTGGGGCCTCTGGATCAGCTTCGACGTGCTCTGCGGCGTGGCGCTGGCCGCCGGAGGCTTCACCATCGGCGCCATCGTGAAGATATTCCACATCAGGCGCTTTTACCCGATCCTGCGCCCCACCGTGCTGACGGCGTTCCTGGGGTATGTGATGGCCGCGGGCTCCATCGTGTTCGATATCGGCCTCCCGTGGAGGATCTGGCACCCCATCGTGTACCACAACTGGCATTCCCCGATGCTGGAAGTTGCTTTGTGCGTCATGACCTACCTGACGGTGTTGTTGCTGGAGGTCAGCGACGTCTTTTTCGAGGGGATGAAGTGGAAGACACCGAAGCGGATCATAGAAGGGCTCATGATCCCTCTGGTGATCCTGGGCATCACTTTGTCAACCATGCACCAGTCCTCCCTGGGCACGCTGTACGTTCTGGCCTCGAAGCGCGTCTTTGCCCTGTGGAAGACCGGCTACCTGCCGCTGTTGTTCTTCACCTCGGCGGTGGCCGCCGGACTTACGATGACCATCATCGAAAGCAACTTCGCCATCAGCGCCTACGGACTGAAGGACGAACAAGACCTGCTCGCCGATCTGGGACTGTACGCCGCGTGGGTGTTGCTCATCTACCTTGTGCTGAAGATTGCCACCCTGATCGGCAGCGGCGGCGTCAGCGATCTGTTCAACGGCGGAGTCAGGAGCGTTCTGTACTGGATCGAAGTGCTGGGTGGAGTGGTGTTGCCGATGATCCTGCTGTTCATGCCCAGCATCCGGAACAGCAGGAAAGCGCTGTTTCGCACAGCATGGCTGGTGGTGCTGGGCGTGGTGCTGAACCGGTTCAACGTCAGCTTCTTCGGGTTCGCAGGAGCCCCGTACGTACCCTCCTGGATGGAGTGGGCCATAACCATCGGCATACTCTCGGCAGCGATTCTGTTCTACGATTGGTTCGTCCGGCATTTCCCGGTGTTTCAGCACGAACACTGACGGAACGGATCGGATCGAGCGAACTGAGGCGGGCTGCTGAGCCCGCCTCCTGCTTGTAAGGCGAACTGTCGGCTCATTAATAGTAAATTTGCAACCTGCATTGGTAAGGTGGTACATTACCGCCAGCTTGCAAGTACCTTTTTCCAGATACGAGGGGAACCATGCACGAGTTACCTTTCGTAGAAAGCATCCTGGCGATAACGCTGGAACACGCCCAAAGGGTTGGCGCAAAGAAAGTAGTTGCCCTCAACCTGGTCATCGGCGAAATGTCCAGCATCGTGGACGACACCGTGCAATTCTACTGGGATCAGCTCTCCAAAGGCACCATCGCAGAAGGCGCCGAACTTCGCTTCAACCGCATCCCCGCGGTCTTCTATTGCTGGGATTGCGGAACGACTTACGAGATGAAAGACGGCAACCTGACCTGTCCCAACTGCGGCAGCAGCAAAGTGTCGCTGGTGAAAGGGGATGAGTTCAGGTTGGAGAGCATAGACATCGAAGATTGAATTTCGGAGTGGAGGTGGATAGTGACAAGAACCGTATCTGTGGTGGAGAACATCCTTGGGGCAAATGACAGGCTCGCCGACACGAACCGGAAGATTCTGGACGATTCCGGGACTTACGCCGTCAACTTCATGGCATCCCCCGGCGCAGGCAAAACCTCGGTGATCCTCAAGACGGTCGAAATGCTCAAGGACAAGTACCGGATAGGAGGGATCGACGGCGACGTTGCCACCACCATCGACGCCGACCGAATGGCTGCCAGCGGCATCCCTGCCGTGCAGATCAACACCGGCGGCACCTGCCACCTGGACGCAGTGATGCTCTCCGGGGCGCTGCCCAAGCTCGATTTGGAAAACATTGATCTACTCATCATCGAAAACGTGGGCAACCTGATCTGCCCTGCCAGCTTCCGCATCGGCTCCCACCTGGATGTGCTCATCGCCAGTGTGCCGGAAGGGGACGACAAGCCGTACAAATACCCGAAGATGTACCGGGGCGTTCATGCCGTGCTCCTGAACAAAATAGACACGCTCCCGTATTTCGATTTCGACGTCGATTACTTCCGTAAAGGCGTGGAAGCGTTGAATCCCGGGCTGACGTTCTTCCCGGTCTCGGCGAAGACCGGCGAGGGTTTCGAGGAGTACATCCGGTGGCTCACGGAGCAGGTGGATTCGTTCTTGGAACAGACACCGTAGGAGCGGTCAGCCAGTCACCCGATTCGCACTGGACTGCTACACTCGCTGGGGGTGGTGACGCTGTAGGGTGGACTGTTAGTCCGCCCTGGTCGGGCTGACAGCCCGACCTCCAGTATCAGAAAGCGGAATCTGAGGGGGCTCATTTGAGCAACGAACGCTTGCGTTACGAACACATCCACATAGACGGAATCGTGCAGGGGGTCGGGTTCCGGCCGTTCGTCTACCGGCTGGCGATGCGCTATGGCCTGCGGGGCTGGGTGCGAAACAGCAGCAAAGGCGTGGACATCCATGCCCTCGGCGACGCCGAATCGCTGGAAGAGTTCGCGTCGGCGCTGGAATCCGAGGCACCGCCCCTGGCGAGGATAACCAACATACGCCGGGAACCGATTCCGGTCAACGGCCGCGAGCTTCCTCAGACTTTCGTCATCGTCGAGAGCAAGGACGAAAGCGGCTTCACGCTGGTCTCCCCGGACGTGGCAACCTGCAAGGACTGCCTGCGGGAGCTTTTCGATCCCAAAGACCGTCGGTATCGCTACCCGTTCATCAACTGCACCAACTGCGGCCCCCGGTTCAGCATCATCCAGTCCCTGCCATACGACCGTCCCAACACCACCATGTCGGTCTTCCCCATGTGTAACGACTGCCGGGCGGAGTACGAAGACCCGATGAACCGCCGTTTCCACGCCCAGCCCAACGCCTGCCCCGAGTGCGGGCCGGAAGTGTGGTTGGAAGTGAAACCCGAGTGGCGATCGACAGTGCCGCAGAATGCGGAGGACGACATCGCCAGAGCAGCTGCTTTGCTCCGGCAAGGGGCAATTTTAGCCATCAAGGGACTTGGAGGGTTCCACCTGGCGTGCGATGCAACCAACCCGGACGCCGTGTCCAGGCTCAGGGGACGGAAGACCAGGCCGCACAAGCCGCTGGCGGTGATGATGCGGGACGTAGAGGCGGTTCGTGAGTGCTGCAACCTGACGCCGGAGGAGGAAGAGCTGCTGACCTCTCCCGCAGCTCCGATCCTGCTGCTGAGCCCCAGGCCGGGCAACAAGATCGCCCCGAACGTAGCTCCGGGCCAGCGGACCATCGGCGTGATGCTCCCTTACACACCGCTGCACCACATTTTGCTGCGGGACGCCGGACGTCCCCTGGTGATGACCAGCGGCAACCGTCAGGACGAACCCATCGCCCGAACCAACGACGAAGCCCGGGAGAAACTGGACTCCATCGTGGACGGCTACCTGTGGCACAACCGCCCCATCCACAACCGGGTAGACGACAGCGTGTGGATGCCGAGCAGCATCGGTGCGTTCCCCATCCGTCGATCGCGCGGCTACGTGCCGTACCCGATCATGCTGAAATCGGAATCGGACGAAACCGTGCTGGCGGTTGGAAGCCAGATGAAGAACACTTTCTGCCTGCTGGACGGACGCTTTGCCTTCCTGAGCCAGCACATCGGCGAGATGGATTACCTGAGCACGTGGGAGTTCTTCGTGGAGAGCGCCCGCCGGTTCATGGAACTCTTCCGACTCCACCCCACCGTCGTGGCCTACGACCTGCACCCCGATTTCGGCGAGGCGGCGGAAGCGGCGCTGGCAAATTTGGCGGGGCTGGAAGACGCCCGGCGCGTGCGGGTTCAGCACCACCACGCTCACATCGCCTCCTGCCTGGCGGAGAACGGCGTGGAAGGCCCGGTGATCGGGCTGGCGTTCGACGGCACCGGCTACGGCCCCGACGGCACGGTCTGGGGCGGCGAGTTCCTGCTGACCGACCGACGCGAATACCGACGTATCGGGCACCTTTCGCCGTTCCGATTGCCCGGCGGCGATGCTGCAATTCGAAACCCGTACCGGATCGCGCTGGCGCTGCTCCACAAGATATACGGAGAACTGCCGGAGGTAATCGGGTTCTGGAAGGAGGTCCCGGAGGAGGAACGGAAGGCGGTGCTGGCGCAGGCAGATCGCGGTCTGAACGCCCCGATGACTTCCAGTTGCGGCAGGTTGTTCGACGCCGTGTCGGCGATGCTGGGAGTGCGCTCGAGCGCCACTTACGAAGGTCAGGCTGCCATCGAGCTGGAGACGCTGGCGGCTCTGATCGGGAAAGCGTCCCCCTACCCCGTGGAGCCCGTAGAGGACCGGACCGGCGTGGTGCTCATCCCGTCGGAAGAGGTGTTCCGGGCTGTGGTAGAGGATTTCGCAAAAGGGTCTCCTCCTCCGGTGGTTGCGGCTCGGTTCCACGCGACCATGGTAGAATTGTCGCTGGAAGCCGTGGAAGCCCTGGCGCAGGCTCACGGAGTGCGGGAAGTTGCGCTGAGCGGCGGATGCTTCCAGAACCGAATGTTGTTGGAAGGACTGGTCGAAGGTCTGCAAAAGCGCGGCTTTACGGTCTACACCCACCACGAAGTACCTCCCGGGGACGGAGGAATATCGCTGGGACAGGCCGTTGTAGCAGCAGGGTGACTTACTTGCAAATTTTGTCTTTATCGTGTAACGTTAAGCGCAACAGGATATACAATGATAAAGTCATTCAAGTGCAGGGAGACAGAAAAAATTTTCTCGAGACATCGCTCCAAACGATTTCCGCCCGAGATACAGCAAGTAGCTTTGAGGAAATTAAGGATGATTCATAGTGCGGCGACTCTGAACGATTTGAGAATTCCTCCATCCAACAGGTTGGAAAAATTGAAGGGGGACAGAGCAGGGCAGTATAGTATCCGTATAAACAACAGATGGAGGATATGCTTTGAATGGAAAAACGGCAACGCCTACAATGTGGAAATCGTGGATTATCATGGGTAGGGAGGAAAAAATGAAAGAGGAAAAATTGAAGCCGGTACACCCCGGCGAGGTATTGCTGGAGGAGTTCCTGAGGCCTATGCAACTCAGCCAGAACCGTCTTGCCCTTGATATCGGGGTTTCACCAAGGCGCATAAACGAAATAGTTCTGGGAAGAAGGAGAATGACTGCGGACACAGCGTTGCGTCTGGCGAAATATTTTGGTACCTCTCCTCAGTTCTGGCTTGGGCTCCAAATGAGTTACGACTTGGACGTGGCTCAGGACAGGCTCGCCGACAGAATCGAAAGAGAAGTTCGGGTGCGCGCACAGGTAAGGCAAAGACCTTGAATCCATCACTCGATCGCGATGGCACTGTCCCCACCTATAACATGCATAGATCGCTAAATCACAAGCTCGAAGATCGGAGGTTCGCATTATGTGTCTCGCCGTTCCGGCAAAGATTCTATCGATTGACGGCCTCGAAGCGGAGGTCGAGTTCGGCGGCATCCATCGGATCATCAGCATCCAGTTGATGCCGGACGTGCAGGTTGGCCAATACGTGCTGGTGCACACGGGCTTCGCCATCGGCGTGGTGGACGAACAAGAGGCGCTGGAAACGCTGGAACTGCTCAAGCAGATGGGCGACCTGGAGCCGATCTCACCGGAGGAAATGGACCCGACAAGGCCGTCGAGCGTCGATCCGCTGGGCTTCGAGGTGAGCGGCGATGAAATTCGTTGACGAGTTCAAGGATCCCGGGCTCGCCCGGAAGATCCTGAAACGCATCCAACAGCTCGCCGATCGGCCCATGGCTTTCATGGAGTTCTGCGGCGGCCATACCCATGCCATCATGCAGCACGGCATCCGCCAGCTCTTGCCGGAGAACGTCCGGTTGCTCTCCGGCCCTGGATGCCCCGTCTGCGTAACCTCGCAGAAGGACATAGACCGGGCCATCGCCCTCTCCAAATTCCCCGACGTGATCATAACGACCTTCGGGGACATGGTGCGCGTTCCCGGGACGACTTACACGCTGCAGGAAGCGTCCGCCTCCGGCTCCGACGTGCGCATCGTTTACTCCCCCATGGACGCGGTGAAGCTGGCCCAAGAACACCCCGGCCGGGAGGTGATCTTCCTGGGGGTCGGGTTCGAGACCACGGCTCCGGGCATAGCGGCATCGATCCTTCAGGCGGAGAGGCTCGGTTTGCGGAACTACTCCGTCTTCTCCATGCACAAGTACACCCCGCCGGCCATGCGGGGCATCCTGGACGGCGGAGAGGTGCATCTCGACGGGGTCATCGGGCCGGGTCACGTCACAACCGTCACCGGCTCCAAGGCGTGGGAGTTCCTGCCGAAGGAATACCGCATGCCCGTGGTGGTGTCCGGCTTCGAGCCGCTGGACATACTGCTGACAGTGGAGATGCTGGTGGAGCAGGTGGTGAAAGGCGAAGCAAGGGTGGAAAACGCCTACGGTCGCTCCGTGCTGCCGGAGGGGAACGTGGTCGCCCAGCAGATCATGGACCGGGTGTTCCAGCCCGCGGACGCCGACTGGCGCGGCCTGGGGGTCATGCCCCTGAGCGGCATGGCGATCCGGCCGGAGTACTCTGCGTTCGATGCCGAAACGAAGTTCGACATCCCGGACGTTCCTTCCCGAGAGCCGCCGGGCTGCCGGTGCGGTGAGGTGCTCCGCGGGGTGATCGAACCTCCGGAGTGCCCGTTGTTCGGCAAAGTATGCACCCCGGACACCCCCAGGGGGCCGTGCATGGTCTCGGACGAAGGAGCGTGCTCAGCGTACTATCTCTACCAGATGGACGATATCTGATGCAGTTCGGGTAGGCGAGGGCAGTGCCCTCGCCTACCCTCTTGTCTTGTGAATCGGAGGGGAAGGTGAGGAAGGAAGATCGCATAACCATGGCCCACGGAACCGGTGGGCGGATGACTCAACGCTTGATCGAAGAGGTCTTCGGGAAGAAATTCAGCAACCCGATCCTGGATCGCATGAACGACGCTGCCCTGCTCCCGACGGGGGGAGGCAGGCTGGCGTTCAGCATAGACGGGCACGTGGTGAGCCCGCTCTTCTTTCCCGGCGGCGACATCGGGAAGATTGCCGTCTTCGGCACGGTGAACGATCTGGCCATGATGGGCGCAAGGCCCATGTGGATCGTGGCCTCTTTCATCATAGAGGAAGGCCTGCCCATGGAAACCCTGCGGCGCATTGCCGATTCCATGTCGGAGGCGGCGGCCCGGGCCGGAGTGCAGCTCGTCGGGGGCGATACGAAAGTGGTGGAAAAAGGGAAAGGAGACGGGGTCTACATTTCCGTCGCCGGCGTGGGCGTTGTGCCCCAGGGACGTGACATTGACGCCGGAAACGCCCGCCCGGGCGACGTCGTGCTCCTGAGCGGCCCCATCGGCAACCACGGCATCACCATAATGACCCTGCGAGAGGGGCTGGAGTTCGATGCAGAAGTAACCAGCGACACCGCCCCGCTCAACGGAATCGTCGAAGAGATCCTGAAGGCAGCACCCCACGTTCACGTGATGCGGGACGCCACCCGAGGCGGCTTGGCGACGGTGTTGAACGAAATCGCATCGGCCTCCGGGGTCGGGATCGAGATGGACGAGGACGCGATACCGGTAGAGGAGCCGGTGGAGCGGGCGTGTGCACTGCTCGGCCTCGACCCGCTCTACGTTGCCAACGAAGGCAGGTTCGCCGCCATCGTACCGCCGGAGGAAGCAGATGCAGCCCTGGCGGCAATGCGTTCACACCCGTTGGGTGAAAAAGCCGCCGTCATCGGCGAGGTCGTGGAATCACACCCCGGGCGTGTGGTGCTTCGAACGTCCCTGGGGGCGAAACGGATAGTCGGCCCTCTCACGGGGGACCTGTTGCCAAGGATTTGCTGAATTTGTCGGTGGATTCGTGGGTTTGTGTAGCTCTATCACTACACGAAATGGGACGGTAACAAGCCTTCACAATAGAAAAGCTCCAACAAAACGTGGAACTTGATCGATTTAACGCAATAGATTGCAGAAACAATTATTCGTTGATACAATACATTGCGAAAAAGGTAAGAGTTTTTCGGGAGTAACCGGTGGGGGACGAAAGACTGACCTGCGAGCATATCATAGAAGCGCTGAGACAGCATGGATTTCGCATCACGCCCCAGCGAAGGCGCGTGGTGGAAATCGTGTGCTCCGCCGACGGCCACATCAGCGCCGGCGAAATCTACGATCGGATACACGCCCGCAACCCCCAGGTCAACATCTCCACCGTCTACCGCACGCTGGAATGGCTTGAGAAGCTGAACCTGGTCACCCGCTCCGACTTGGGCGAAGGACACGTGGTCTACGAGATCACCACCCGCGGGAAGCACCATCATCTGGTCTGCGAGCGGTGCGGAGCGATCATCGAGGTGGAGGATCACGTCCTCGATTGCCTGCGGGACATCCTCATGGAGCGGTACGGCTTCCAGGCGGAGATAAAACACCTGGCGATCCACGGAATCTGCGAGAAGTGCAGGAAGAAACAGGTCGACGAAGGCCGGCGCATATCGGTGCCAAATGTCCGGGGAGACTGATGGGTTACCCATTTTTATTTTGGCCGTTGTTGCGATCCTTTGCAGATGCAATACTTGGCGGTAATATCCAAATCAGGGTGCAGCATGTTGCACCCCGGCCTGAACAGGAGGTGGAAAATGCACATTCCCGATGGGTATCTCAGTCCTGAGACATGCGGAGTCATGTACGCCGCATCGGCACCGTTCTGGTACATGGCGGTGAGAAAAGTCAAACGTGAGCTCACCAGCCGCACGGTGCCCCTGCTTTCCATTTTCTCGGCGTTCTCGTTCACCATCATGATGTTCAATGCACCGGTTCCAGGTGGAACCACGGCCCACGCCGTCGGCGGAACGCTGATGGCCATCGTGCTCGGCCCCTGGGCGGCCACCATCGGGGTCTCCATAGCCCTGATGATCCAGGCTCTTTTCTTCGGCGATGGCGGAATACTCGCTTTCGGCGCTAACGTGTTCAACATGGCAGTCATCCTGCCGTTCGTCGGGTACTGGGTCTACAAACTGATATCCCGGGGGTCCGACCAGGATTCCCGCAGGCGATGGATCGCCGCAGCCATCGGCGGGTACGTCGGCATCAATGCAGCAGCGCTGGCAGCGGCCATCGAGCTCGGCCTTCAGCCAATCCTGTTCCACACTGCCAACGGCACGCCGCTTTACTGCCCGTACAGCCTCTCCAAAGCAGTCCCGGCCATGATGCTGGCACACCTGACCGTGGCCGGATTCGCCGAAGCAGCCGTAACCGGAGGCGTGGTGGCGTTCCTCCAGAAAGCGATGCCGTACGTCCTCGATCTCCGAAAGGAGGTGTCGGCATGAAGAACGTGAAGAGACTCTGGATAGCCCTGGGTGTGCTCGCCCTCCTGACCCCCATCGGTCTGATCGCCTCGGGCAGCGCGTGGGGCGAGTGGGGAAGCGACGAGCTTTCCACAATGCTCGGATACGTGCCTCAGGGTATGGCGAAATTCTCCGACCTCTGGCATGCCCCTCTGCCCGATTACACCATCCCCGGCCTGGGCGAAACGCCCGGCTACGTCCTCTCGGCGGTGGTGGGGATGGCGCTGATAGCCCTGATCACATGGGGGATCGGCAAGCTTCTGGCAGCCGGAGAGGAACGATGAGAAATGGCCGGGGGCCGTGTCCGGAGGCCGGCCGCAGGAGCGGTATGCGCCTGTGGAAGAAGGATTTCGTCGCCGAAACGCTGGCGGACGTATCGAAGGCAATGCGTGACGCCGTTTTCGCCGAGGAATACGCCCGCCGCTCCGGCCTCCTTCAGGCGATAGACCCGCGGGTGAAGCTGGCGACTTTCCTGGCGCTGCTTCTGGCAGTCGCCATCGCCCGCAGCCTGCCCACACTGACGGCGTTCTACATCCTGACGCTGGCGCTGGCAGCCGCATCCGACATACCGATAGGGTTCTTCGTCAAGCGCGTTTGGCTCTTCGTGCCGATCTTTGCGGGAGCCGTGGCGCTGCCGGCCGTGTTCAGCTTCGTGACGCCGGGACAGCCCGTGATCGCACTGGGAGCGGGCATCGCCGTGACGAAGCAAGGACTGCTGGGAGCAGGGATATTCGTGCTCAGGGTGGCCGCGTCGGTGTCCATAGCCGTGCTGCTCGTCCTGACCACAGAATGGCACCGGCTGCTGCGGGCTCTCTCCGCCGTCGGCTTCCCGGAGATAGGCATCCTCGTGCTGGGGATGACCTACCGATACATTTTCCTCTTCCTCCGGGCAACGGAATCGATGTTCCTGGCCCGGAAAAGCCGAACCGTGGGCAGGACTGCGCTGCGGGAAAAGCAATCGTGGCTCGGGGCAAGCATCGGGACGCTGCTGGGCCGATCGTACCACATGAGCGAGGAGGTACACCTGGCGATGATCTCACGGGGCTGGAGCGCCAGGGACACCGGCGGCGGGGATTTCTCCATCTCCGCAGCCGATTGGGCTTGGGCGGCGACGGTGGCCCTGATAGTCGTCCTGTCGCTGACGGTGAGAACCGCATGAGCGAACCGGTCTTCGAACTGAAGGATGTGGCTTACCGTTACCCCGAAGGCGCCCTCGCCCTCCGCGGTGTAACTTTCGCCGTGGAGGAAGGGGAAACGGTGGCAATCCTGGGGGCGAACGGCTCCGGCAAGTCCACCCTGCTCAAGCTCCTGGATGCCCTTTACTTCCCGACGGAAGGCGAGATTCGCGCTTTCGGGGTCGCGTTGGAGGAGCGGCTGCTCCAGGACGAAGAATGGAGCTTCTGCTTCCGGCGCAAAGTGGGGCTGGTGTTCCAGAACCCGGACGTGCAGATATTCCTGCCGACGGTTCGGGAGGAGGTGGCGTTCGCCCCGTCTCAGCTCGGGATGACGCACCAGGAGGCGGAGCGCCGTGTGAGAGCTGCGATGGAGGATTTGGGGATAGCATCGCTGGCCGACCGGCCTCCCTACCGACTGAGCGACGGCGAGAAGAAGAAAGTAGCCATCGCTTCGGTGCTTTCCCTGTCGCCGGAGGTGTGGTTGCTGGACGAGCCCACCGCCAGCCTCGATCCAAGGACGTCGGCGTGGATGGTGGAGTTCTTGATCTCCCTGAAGGAGCAAGGGAAAACGGTGGTCATCGCCACCCACGATCTGGAAACAGCCCGAACCGTGGCGGACAGGGTGTGCGTGCTGGGGGAAGACCATCGGGTGGTGACGGTCGGAACGACAGAGGAAGTGCTCAGGGACAGTCAACTGCTTATGGAGGCGAACCTGATAGCTCGAAGAGCCGGTAGAGCATGACCGCCGATTGCACCGGAACGCAATTCCGCAGAATTTCCAGCGATACGGCAGTATCGGGTACAATGTGGTCGATGCAAACTTCTTTCGGAGGTGATCGATGAGGATGCTATCCTGGCTGGCCAGGAATTTCAAGTGGGAGGCTGCCGAAAAAGTCCTCGATTGGGACGTGGAGCAGCAGATGTCGGGTGATGTGGAAGATGCTCTCGTAGCGTTCATCCAATTGGAAAAACGTGATGCGGAGAACAGAGATTCCGTCTTCAAGAAGACCCTCAAGCAAATCAAGTGGCAGGCAAACAAAAAAGGATTTCGTAAGATCGTCCTACATTCTTTTGCCCATCTGGGAAGCAAAGAAAGCGCCGAACCTGAGTTTGCCTGGGATTTTCTCGTCGACCTGTCGGAAAGATTGAAACGCACGGGATACGAGGTCTGGATAACGCCCTTCGGCTACACGTGTGATATCACTCTGTCGGTAGGAGGAGAACCGATAGCCAGGGTGTGGAAAGAAATCTGAAGGATGTCCAGAGCCACAGGAATCCTGTACAACCTGAAAAACCATCGACTCTGGGGGTGGCCGTTGTTGAGGTGGATCAGGGTGGGCGTTGCAGCGACCGCAGTGTACCTTTTCATCAGGCATGCGCCGATCTGGACGGCTATCCTGGCTCTGGTTCTGCTCCTGATTTCCTTTCTTCTGGAAGCCGTGGGAGAGAAAAGCCTGTATGTCGAGTTCAAGCCCTCAGGGGAAACTCCTCCCGACCCTGCTCCGCTGCGCCCGGAAGAAAAAGTACACATACGAGCCACCGGCCAATTCGAGGTCGAAGGCAAACGGAAGAAATTTGCAAACTTGGAAGCGTATTTCAGGACGTTCAACAACCGGGAACACGCAATCATGGCCTGGGTCCCGGCTTCCAGATACCTTTTGGTAGGCAAATGGCCGGAGGAAGATCTGGGGCTTTGGTACATTTTCTTCAAATACGACCAAATGGTCGAACTCGTTCCGGGTACTGTGATCTTCTCCGGGGAAAGCAAAAGGTGTCTCCGTATACGTCACATCGATTCCGAGAAAGAAAAACCGAAAGAATTATCGACTTTCCTGAGCTTTTCAACCGAAGAAGAGATGCGTGCCGTCTGGGCAGACCTACTATGGGATGGAAGCAAACTTTTGGGATTCGCCAGCCAACGACAGGAATGAAATTGCCAAAGAATATTTGACTTATAGGAAGCACGACTTTAAAATTGTGACCAGTTAGTTAACATCATCGTCGGCAAAGGGGCCTAACGATGTAACTTTCGTGACAGGCCTCTCTTTGGGAACGATACATATAGAGAGGCTTATTTTTATTTACGCCAGTAAAATCTGGCAGATTTCACCGCAAGGAGGAGGTCGTATGCATGGATTTGGGCAGTTCGAAGTCATCACCCTGTGGCTCATTCTCGGCGTAGCCTTTCTGGGGCTTCTGTACGCCTACTATCTCGCCAGGCAAACTCTATCCGCCGACAAAGGCACGCCGGAGATGCAGGCGATCTGGCAGGACATCAAGACCGGCGGAAATGCTTACCTCAGGAAGCAATTGAAGACCATAGCCTGGTTCATCATCCTGCTGGTGGTCTTGCTGGCGTTGAGCGTGCTGATAACCGACATCAGCCCTGAAGCACGGCAAGAAGGATTCAGCAAGCTTGCAATAGCCATCGGACGGGCGGGAGCATTCTTGCTTGGGGCAACCTTCTCCGCATCCGTTGGATACATCGGCATGAACATGGCCCTCGAAGGTAACGTCCGGGTGGCCGCCGCGGCGGAGAAGAAAGGATTCGGCGAGGCCTTGAAGATAGCCTATCGCTCCGGCACGATCACAGGTATGCTGACCGACGGTCTGGGGCTGCTCGGAGGCACGACGATATTCATGATCTTCGGAAAAGCGGCTCCAGATGCACTGTTGGGATTCGGCTTCGGAGGAACCCTGCTCGCCCTATTCATGCGGGTCGGCGGGGGAATCTACACCAAAGCCGCCGACGTTGGAGCCGACCTGGCGGGTAAAGTCGAGGCAGGTCTGGAAG
The DNA here is from genome assembly GCA_964516345.1 of uncultured Anaerolineae bacterium. Classification (GTDB taxonomy): domain Bacteria; phylum Chloroflexota; class Anaerolineae; order S016-19; family S016-19; genus S016-19. The sequence goes on along the minus strand of CAZEXY010000011.1, from coordinate 6,281 downwards.
AAGACGATCCGAGGAATGCAGCGGTAATCGCCGACCTGGTGGGGGACAACGTTGGGGACTGCGCCGGGATGGCAGCGGACATCTTCGAGTCATATGAAGTCACCATAGTTTCCGGCCTGATCCTCGGGCTTGCGGTCATGGCGATAGACCCATCGCACAGCATCAAATGGATCATGTTCCCGCTGATGGTGCGAGCGATCGGGGTGTTGAGCTCTATCATCGGAACTTACCAGGTGAAGGAGTTCGGCGGACACAAGGATGCCATGGCTTCCATCAACCGGGGATTCTACACTTCCGCGGTGATTTCGATAATAGGCTTTGCCCTCGTGGCATTCCTCTACATGCACGACTGGCAGGTCTTCGCATCGACCCTCGCCGGCATAGTGCTCGCCATTCTGATCGACGAAAGCACGAAACACTTCACCGATACGCACTACCCTCCGGTCAAAGAGATCGCCAAGTCGACGCAGACCGGAGCAGCTACCACGATCCTGAGCGGGCTCGCAGAAGGGTACGAGTCCACGGTATGGGCCATCATGCTGATAGCCCTTACGATACTGGCTGCCGTGCTGATCTATCACGGTGAGCCTTTCGTATACGTACTCTATGGAGTTGCCATGAGCGGCATAGGGATGCTGACGCTCACCGGGAACAACGTGGCCATGGATACTTATGGGCCCATCGCAGACAACGCCAACGGCATCGGCGAGGTGGCAGGCCTGAGCAAAGAAGCGCGCCAGATACTCGCAGACCTGGACGCCGTCGGGAACACCACCAAAGCAATCACCAAAGGCGTTGCCATCGCCAGCGCTGTCATCGCCGCAGTCTCGCTCTTTGCTTCGTTCCTGACCGATACCACGAAGGTTCAGGCAGCGATGGGGGTCCCTGTGCAGCACCAGCTCGCCACCATCGGCATCAATGTGGCAATGCCGATGGTGTTCATAGGACTGCTCATCGGCGGGGCCATGCCCTGGCTCTTCAGTGCGCTCATGATCAAAGCAGTCTCCAGGGCAGCAAGCCTCATGGTCATGGAAGTCCGACGGCAGTTCAGGCTGCCGGGTGTGATGGAAGGGACCAAGAAGCCGGACTACGCCAGAGCGGTCGAAATATCCACCGTCGCGGCGCAGAAAGAGCTTCTATCCCTTGCAACGCTGGCTATCCTGACGCCAATAGTGATCGGTCTCCTGCTGCAAGCACAGGCACTGGGAGGATACCTCGCAGGAGCGATACTTTCCGGCCAGCTCCTCGCAGTGTTCATGGCCAACGCAGGCGGGGCATGGGACAACGCCAAGAAGACCATCGAAGACGGCCTCTACGGCGGGAAGCATTCCGAAGCCCACAAAGCAAGCGTCGTTGGAGACACGGTGGGTGACCCGCTGAAAGATACTGCGGGGCCAGCTCTGAACCCAATGCTCAAAGTGATGAACCTCGTCTCACTGATAGTAGCACCGATAGTGGTGAAATACACACACATGACCATCGGGGTTCTCATAGCCGTACTGATAATGCTGGCGGCGATAACCTGGGCCATATGGATGAGCAAGCGCCCTGCCCCATCGCTGGTGGAGATGGAAAAAGCGGAAGAAGAAGCAGTCAGCGCAAACTGACGGACTCTCCCCATCCCAAAATGGGTGCAGAAACGGCGTGGGCAAATCCACGCCGTTTCTGTTATGAGAGAGAAACAAACCGCCCGTGATTGACACATCTTTTCTTATTGGATAAAATTAGCAGGATTCGAGCAATCAAAGGCCCTTCGTCTTTTTACAATCGTAATCATCGGGGCTATACAAAATAGAACTTGCGAGGAGGCGTAATGACGGCTTACAGTAGCGACAGGATTCACAACATCGTACTTTTAGGCCACGGGAGCTCAGGGAAAACAACCCTTTCGGAGGCAATGCTCTTCACTGCAGGCGCCATCAAGAGGATGGGGAGCGTATCGGAAGGGAACACAACCTCAGACTTCGACGAAGAAGAAATCTCCCGACAGATTTCCATCAAGCTGTCCGTGTTACCGCTGGAATGGAACGATAGGAAAATCAACCTGCTCGACACTCCCGGCTATGCCGATTTCATCGGCGAAACAAGAGAGGGCATACGCGTCGCCGATGCCGGCATAGTGGTGCTGGATTCGGTATCCGGCGTCGAAGTGGGCACGGAGCTGGTGTGGTCGGCGTCCAACGAGCTCGATCTCCCGAGATTCGTCGTCATCAACAAGATGGATAGGGACAATGCGAACTTCCAAAAGGTGCTCAAAGAAGCCCAGGAGATCTTCGGAGCGGCCATAATCCCTCTAACCCTTCCGATAGGATCGGCCGAAGATTTCAAGGGCGTGATCGACGTGGTGAATCTGAAAGCATACTCCGGAGCAGACGGCACAGAAGAAGAGATCCCCGAAGAACTGAAGGAAGCAGCCGAATCTGCTCGGGTACAGCTGATAGAGATGGCGGTGGAGCAGGACGACGAGCTCATGATGAAATATCTCGAAGGAGAGGACATCTCCCCAGAAGAGCTTCACCAAGCGATCAAGAAAGCAGTGGCAGAAGGCGCACTCGTTCCGGCGCTCGCAACGGCCGCCGACTCCAGGGTTGGTGTCAAAGAGCTTCTGCAAGTGATCACGGAATACGCTCCGGTTGCCGCCGAGCACGTGGAAAAGGCCGAAGTGGATGGAGAAGAAGCAGAACTCAAGGCAGATCCGGCCGGACCTCTGGCCGTGCTGGCTTTCAAGACCATGGCAGACCCATACGTAGGCAAATTGACTTACATGAGGGTCTATTCCGGCGTACTGAAATCGGATTCCAGAGTATACAACCCCCGAACCAACAGCGAAGAAAGGATCGGCCAGCTGTTCATGGTGAGAGGGAAGGAACAAACTCCGGTGGAAGAAATCGGCCCGGGCGACATAGGAGCGGTGGCGAAACTATCTTCTACTCTGACAGGAGATACGCTGTGCGACAAAGGGCACAAGATAGTGCTGAAAGGGATCACTTTCCCCAAACCCATCTATTCCGTAGCAGTCTATCCAAAAGGTAAAGCCGATTCCGCAAAACTCGGGACCGCCCTTACGAGACTGGTAGAAGAGGATCCCACCCTGGAATGGCATCAGAATTCCAACACCAAAGAGACCATCCTTTCAGGCATGGGAGACATGCACCTGCTCGTGGCCGTGAAATACCTCCAGGAAAAGTTCGGAGTGAACGTCACCACAAAGGAACCCAAGGTACCCTACCTCGAGACGATAACTAAGGTGGCGAGAGCTCAGTACAGACACAAGAAGCAGACCGGCGGCGCAGGGCAATTCGCTGAAGTCCACCTTCGGGTGGAGCCTCTGCCCAGAGGCGGCGGATTCGAGTACGTGAACGAGGTATTCGGTGGCGCCATTTCCAGTTCCTTCATACCTTCCATCGAGAAAGGGATCAAGCAAGTAATGGCTCAGGGCGTCATCGCCGGGTTCCCGGTAGTGGACGTGAAAGCGGCGGTTTACGACGGCAAGGAACACCCTGTGGACTCGAAAGACATCGCTTTCCAGATCGCCGGTCGGGAGGCGTTCAAAAAGGCCGTGCTCGAGGCAGGGCCGGTACTGCTCGAACCCATCATGAACGTCAGGATAGTCGTGCCGGAGAACTTCATGGGGGACGTCCTCGGAGATCTGAACACCAAGCGGGCCCGGGTTCAAGGGATGGAACAGGAAAAAGGGAAGAGCGTCATCACCGCTCAGGTGCCGCTGGCGGAGATGCTCCACTACGCCACTGAGCTGAGATCGCTGACTCAGGGGCGCGGGGTCTATACCATGGAGCTGTCGCACTACGAAATCGTACCGGCGCACATAGCCGAGCAGGTGATAGAGAAGCTCAAGCGAGAGCGGGAAGAGCAGGAATAACTCCCTCAAAGTTCCATCAGGGCAGGCAAATTCGGGCGGGGGATGCACGTATCCCCCGCTTCTTTCAAGGCAGGTGCCTGATGTCACTCAAACGCAGCAGCCCGCCAAGAATCGGAAGGTTCCTGGCAGTTCTGATGGTCCTTGCAACCGTCTCCATATGGTCGTTCTCGTTCGTGCTCATCAACCGGCTGTTGCGAGAAGTACCACCAGTCACCCTGACCACGGTCAGATTCCTCATAGCATTCGTCACCCTCGAGGTACTCAGAGTGATCACAGGGCAAAGCGTGCTGCCAAAACTTACCCCAAAGGAATGGGGACTGCTGGCGGCATCCGGATTGCTCACTTACACTTTCGGTAACACGGCAGCAATCTGGAGCCAGCTGTACCTACCCCCCGTGACGGTGGCTTTTCTGTTCAATTTCATTCCGGTCTTCGTTATCTTGATGGGAATATTCGCGCTCAGGGAGATACCTTCGGCGATACAGTGGATCGGAACCGGAATAATGATAATCGGAGCCTACATGTTTTTCTCCGCCCCAAAAGCGTTCTCACCGGTGTGGACGGTGCTGCTGGTCATATCGGCAGACATAGGCTTTGCAGCTTTCAGCATCATAGGACGGCCATTCGCCAGGGACGACTCCATAGACACGCTTACCCTATCGGCAATTCCAATGGGCATAGGTAGCATAGCCCTTATCCCGATAGCGGCCTCCCTGGAAGGCATGCCGCATTTTTCGATCCACGCTATCTACGGGCTCCTGTTCCTCGGGATGGTAACTTCGGCGCTGGCTTACTGGCTGTGGAACAAAGCCCTCGGGGTGTTGAAGGCGTTCGAGGTGAATACTCTAGCAAACCTGGTTCCCTTCGGCACTGCGCTCACGAGCTGGATATGGCTTGGACAGGGTATATCGCTGATACAGATAGTGGGAATGACGGTATCGATTTTCGGAATATCGCTGGTAGGGCTCGGCGGAAACGAAGAGACGCCCGAGAGTCCTATGCTACACACTGATTGAAGTCCACTTCCCCCGCCGGAACCAGATCAGGAATGCCATCCCCCTTATCCCCATATCGGCAATGATGGCAATCCAAACCCCAAGGAGGCCGAGCCCGAGAATGTGTCCGAAAAGGTAAGCGCCTCCCAACCGTATCGACCACATAGAGGCGGTTCCTATCACCATCGGGGAAGAAGTATCGCCGGCTCCTCTCAACGATCTCGAAAGAACAACCTGGCTTGCGTAGAGCGGCTGAACGAGACCCAGAAGCTGTAAAGGCAAAGTGCCCAATTCTATCACCGATCGGTCGTGGGTAAATATCCCGATGATGCTGGCGGGAAACAGAACGAACAAAAGCCCGATGGAGCTCATCACTATTGCAGCGAGGAACGTGGAAGTATAGGCGCTTTGCCTGGCACGCTTTGGCTTGCGAGCTCCAAGCGCCTGCCCCACCAGCGAAGCCGCCCCTATCCCAAATCCAGCTCCGATCATTCCGGTGATCGATCCGGTGACGGAAACTATCTTGTAAGCAGCGTAAGCCCGCGCCCCAAGGCTGGCAATCACTCCGGTGAGAATCAGGAAAGCCACTCGAACCAGGCTCGCCTCCACGCCCATAGGCCATCCGACCTTGAAGACACGCACCAGGAGGGAGAAATCCGGGACGAACTCCAGGCGGGACAACTTCAACTTCGCCTTACCTCCGATCAAAATGGCGAGGGTTAGGACGAAACCAAAGGCAAGCCCCACCACACTCCCGATGGCAATGCCGATGACCCCGGATTTTCTGACTACGCCGAAGCCGAATACGAACAGAATCTCCGCCGCTATGCTCACCACGTTCAGAATCGTCATGATGATGAAAGGCGTCTTCGTATCCCCGGCACCTCGCATGACGGCATTGCCGACCAGCATCGAGCCCCACAACGGAAAACCAAGAGCGACTATACGAAGGTATTTTCTGGAAGCAATCACCGCCTCTGCCGGGGTTTGCAAAAGCTTTATCAAGACGAAATCGAACTGCCACACCAGGATCATGCTTACCACGCCGATGGCGAATCCGTACAGGAGCGCCTGAGCCAGCAGGTGATTGCTGAACTCTCGATCACCAGCGCCAACGCTTCTGGCCACAAGAGCCACAGAACCTGCGTTCAGGATCATGAAAAGCACCATGACCACCTGCGTCCACTGCTGGGATATGCCCATAGCAGTCACAGAGGCAGCATCCAGGTGCCCTGCGAGGTAAACATCCACCAAACCTACGAGGAGGTTGACCACCTGCTCCCCGACGGCAGGAAGAGCAAGGGCAAGCACAATCCACGCCAGCATGCCGAACGGCCTGACCGGAGGGACCGCTTTCTCTATTTTCAGAATTACCCGGCGAGCAAAACCCTGCACATGCACTACCC
>CAZEXY010000010.1:32500-39182 GCA_964516345.1 uncultured Anaerolineae bacterium | reverse complement strand
CGGGCCCCCGTCAATTCCTTTGAGTTTTAGCCTTGCGGCCGTAGTCCCCAGGCGGAGTGCTTAACGCGTTAGCTACGGCACTGACGGAATGGATACCGCCAACACCTAGCACTCATCGTTTACGGCGTGGACTACCGGGGTATCTAATCCCGTTCGCTCCCCACGCTTTCGCACCTGAGCGTCAGAAACAGGCCAGGGAGCCGCCTTCGCCACTGGTGTTCCTCCCGATATCTACGCATTCCACCGCTACACCGGGAATTCCACTCCCCTCTCCTGCTCTCAAGCTCCGCAGTATCGGATGGCCTCCCCCAGTTGAGCCGGGGGCTTTCACACCCGACTTACGAAGCCGCCTGCGTGCGCTTTACGCCCAGTAAATCCGGATAACGCTCGCCACCTACGTTTTACCGCGGCTGCTGGCACGTAGTTAGCCGTGACTTATTCCTGAGGTACCGTCCTCTCTCTTCCCCCAGAAAAGAGGTTTACAACCCGAAGGCCTTCGTCCCTCACGCGGCGTTGCTGCGTCAGGCTTTCGCCCATTGCGCAATATTCCTCACTGCTGCCTCCCGTAGGAGTTGGGCCCGTGTCTCAGTGCCCATGTGGGGGGTCACGCTCTCACGCCCCCTACCGATCATCGCCTTGGTGGGCCGTTACCCCACCAACTAGCTAATCGGCCGCAGGCCCCTCCCGAAGCGGAAACCACACCTTTCGATGTGGCACCTTTAGTCCGCAGCCTCTAACACTACGGACCACATGCGGTATTAGCTGCCGTTTCCAGCAGTTATCCCCCACTTCGGGGCAGGTCACCTACGTGTTACTCACCCGTGCGCCGCTCTCACCCCCAAGCAAGCTCGGGAGCTACCGCTCGACTTGCATGTGTTAGGCACGCCGCTAGCGTTCATCCTGAGCCAGGATCAAACCCTCCGTCAAAAGTTATTTACACACCTGTTATAACCTTGGAATTGACGGCCTGGTACTCGTTCACTTCCTACCACTCTTCAGCTGTTAAGGTGCCGATTCACCGTAATAATTTCAAGGTGCCGTACCCGCTTGTCGCAGACACTTGATCAGTCTACCAAAAGAGCCTCCCTTCGTCAAATCCCGCGATGAAACTTTCACGCTTCCGAACGAGCCGTCACAGCTCACCCGAAAACAAAACCGACGTCCTAAGGCGCCGGATGTAGGAAGCTCAATGCCCTTGCTTTTTAATTATACAGCACTGCTGCACCCTTTGTCAAGGGGAACCCGGAAAGGAACTTCGATCCCTGTCGCACTCGGGAGTGAATTCGCTGTCGCTACAGCCTTCGCTCACCCCACAAGCCGATGGAGCCTATCCCCAATGTCCCCTTTTAACAGTTCCGCACAGCGACACACATCCTACCATATCGGTTCTCAGGGTGTCAAATCCTGGAACACGATTTTTATCTCCCCAATGCCACACCCTTCCTCGAACAACGTCGCTTGCACGCCTAACCGGAAAAGCGCTATATTTAAGCATCAACGTTCGAGGAAGGCAAAAAACATGTCAGCGAACAAAATCAAACCCATCTCGAACAAAGCATGCACGGTAATTTCGGTTGCAGCAGCCATTCTCGGCCAGGTATCCCTCAAAAGGAAAGGTTACCCGCTGGATGGGCCGATATTTTACGGCATTGCCCTGAGCTGCTTCCTCTACACCATACTAAAGGAAAGAAAGGCCACGAATAGAATCGGAAGAACCCTCCACGGCGAAGGATCTCCCCCAGTGAAGCCCATCTGGCTCCTGGCATCCTTCATAGCCGCTGCAGTGGCATTCTCGAAACTCGGAGGCAACAAATTCACGAAAACCGGATTGATCTTCTGGATCGTTTCGATCCTGGCTTTCATCTTTTCATCCGCAAGGTTTAGCAAACCCAACCTGAAATCCTTCGAAACAGGGATCCGCCTGAGAAAAGAAACATGGATATTGCTATCGATCCTGTCTGTAGGAGCGTTCTTCCGATTCTACCATCTTTCTCTCATCCCACCGGAAATGACAAGCGATCATGCGGAAAAACTCCTCGATGTGTGGGATGTCCTCCATGGGAAATACTCTATTTACTTCACCAGAAACACCGGAAGGGAACCGTTCCAGTTCTACTGGACTGCGCTGCTCATCCGGCTGATCCCGCTGAGTCCCAGCCACCTGGCGCTGAAGCTCGGCACCTCGATGGTAAGCTGGTTGACGCTGATATACACCTACCTCCTCGCAAAAGAACTCTTCGACGAAGAAACGGGATTGATGGCAACCGGAGCCCTCGCAGTAAGTCGATGGCACATAGCAATCTCTCGGATAGGACTACGCTTTCCGCTGACCGCTTTCTTCCTGGCTCCGATGCTCTACCATCTCTCGAAAGCACTCCACACCAACCATCGGAACCAATGGATTCTCGCCGGGTTCTGGCTCGGGGCAGGACTTCACGGCTACACGGCGTTCAGGATAGTGCCGCTGCTGTTCTTCCTCCTGATCTTCTGCGATGCCGCCCTGGAAATAGCAAGGTTTGTGCTGACGAAGCGGCACAACTCCACCGTCGGTCGTCCCACGGAGATGACGCCCGGTTTCTGGGTGAACGCCTCCATAGCAACCGCCACGGCTTCCCTCGTCTTCCTGCCTCTCCTCCGCTTCTGGCACGACGATCCCGGAATGTTCTGGTACCGATCAGGGAGCAGAGTAATCGCCCACCAACCGGCAACGAAGCTGATGCACATCTTCCTGAACAACGTCAAGAATGCTCTGCTGATGTTCAATTACAGAGGCGACGTGGTATGGGCAAACACGGTACCCGGATCTCCTGTGCTGGGATACGTCACCGGAGGACTCTTCGTTCTCGGATTCTCCTACATCCTATGGACTGCGCTCGCGCGGTTGGAAAAACCATCGATCTTCGTCCTGGTGACCTTCCTGATAATGCTGCTGCCGTCCATTTTGAGCCTAGCGTTCCCAAACGAAAACCCAAGCGTGGTCAGAACAGGCGGAGCGGTCATACCCGTGGCGATCATCATTGCTATACCTGCAGTATACCTCCACAGAGCTCTCAAAGGGCTGGTCCCGGAACCATGGGGGCGCCCAACTGCATATGCGACGCTGCTGGCGTTGTGGCTCCTTGCAATTTCGGGGAGTTATCACTGGTACTTCGACACTTACTATCAGGAATACAGGCTGAATTCCTGGAACAATACGGAATTGGCCGAGGTCCTCGGAGGCTTTGCAAAAAGCGTAAGCGACATGGAGCACGTCTACATCAAAGCATTCCCTTACTGGGTCGATACGAGAATAGTTGGGATAGACATGGGCGACGTGAAATGGAACAACGTACTGATGGACATCCATGAGGCCGATTCTCAGGTGAAAGACCCAACTCCGAAAATGTACCTCCTTTACCCCAAAGACGAAAAAAGCCTGCAATACCTGCAGAAATTGTACCCTCAAGGCCACAAACGGATTTTCCATTCGAAGATACCGGGGAAAGACTTCATCGTCTTCTGGGTAAAATGAAACCCACGCCCTGACCTTCTGACAGAAGTCGAAGTTTCTTCCAGATCTCTCCCCCTGATCGGAATGGCGACCCTGAGTTCCGTCTCGCCGGGGCAACACATCCGAATTGTGCCCCGCATAATACCACCGCTCCGGTACACTTTTATCTGCCAAATTTGCATGACCGCCACACCGGAAGTTATAATATTCACGAACGCGATTCCCTCAAAGAGACACAAGAACACGGGCACAGAAGCCCAAAAATCGCAGCCTCGCTTCGTCACCAACACGGACCGCACGGCTACACCCATCCTAAGGAGGTGATCCTATGCGTTTGTACGAGTTCGAAGGGAAACATTTGCTTGAAAAACAGGGGATTCCAATCCCCAAAGGTGTCTACCTCAACATCGCCGAGGTGGGCGCCATCGGCGCCGACCCACAGCTGGAGCGGATCTTCGAGGACCTGGGCGGCGATGCTGTGGCGGTCAAAGCACAGGTGCTGGCCGGAAAGCGCGGGAAGGCCGGCGGGATCAAGTTCGCCCACTCTCCGGAAGAGCTTCAGGACATCGTGGAAACGATGGTCGGGAGCGAACTCCTGGGGGAGGAAGTGACGGGGGTGCTCATCGAGCAGAAAGCCGACATAGACGAAGAATATTACATCAGCGTCACCTACGACACCGTCAACCGCAAACCGGTCTTCGCCCTCAGCAGTGAAGGGGGTGTGGACGTGGAAGAGCTCACCAGAGAGCACCCGGAAAAGATGGTGCTCCGCAGGTTCAGCCCCGTCCTCGGCCTGCTCCCCTGGGTCGCCAGGGACGCCGCTGCGGAGGCAGGGTTCAAAGGCCGGGAAATGCGCCGCATCGCAGACATCGCCGTGAAGATGTGGCAAGTCATGCAGGCCTACGACGCCCGCCTGGTGGAGATCAACCCGCTGGTCAGGACGAAATCCGGCTCCCTGCTGGCCGTGGACGCCGCGGTGCTCCTGGACAACGATGCCAAAGTACGGCACCCGGAGGTGAACTTCCCTCCTCGCAGGGCCACCGGTCGTCCGCTGACGGAAAGGGAACTGGCAGCCCAGGCCATCGACGCCGGCGATTACCGGGGCGTCGCCGGGAAGTACATCGAACTGGACGGCGACATCGGGATGCTGACTTCGGGCGGCGGAGGTTCCATCACCCTGATGGACGCCGTCTATTTCTACGGCGGCAGCCCCGCCAACTACACCGAATACGGCGGGAACCCACCGGCGGAGAAAGTCTACCGGCTGACCAAAGTCGTCGCCACCAAACCGGGCATCAACGGGCTCCTGATCGCCGGAGGAATTTCCAACAACACCCGGGTGGACATCACGTTCGAAGGAATCGCCCAGGCGCTGGAGGAAATCCGCCCCGATTATCCCATCGTGGTGCGGAAAGCCGGACCCGGCGAGGAACGGGCGCTGAAGATCATGCGTGACCTGGCGGCGAGGCTCGGGCTGGACATGGAGGTCTACGGTGCGGAACTTCCGATGACCGATTCGGCGAAGATCATCGTGGAAAAAGCCGCAGCTTACAGGGCGAGGAAGGAGGCGTGAGATGGGCATACTGATAAACGAGCAAACCAGGGTCCTGATCCAGGGGATCACCGGTCGGGAGGCCAGGGCAGTAAGCAAGGAGATGATCGATTACGGCACGAAGGTGGTGGCCGGGGTGACCCCGGGCAAAGGCGGGCAGGAAGTCCACGGCGTGCCGGTCTACGATACACTGAGCCAGGCGCTCAGGGATCACCCGGAGGTGAACACGGTTCTCACATACGTGCCGCCGCTGGCGGTGAAGGATGCCGTGTTTGAGGCCATCGAAGCGGGCATTCCGCTGATAAACATCGTGACGGAGCGGGTTCCCATGCTGGACGCCGCCCAGATTCACGAATTCGCCCGGGCCAGAAGGATTCGCATCGTGGGGCCCACCTCCGTTGGGATCATCAATCCATCGGCCAGGGTGAAAGTCGGCGCCATCGGCGGGGCGAATGTGGACAGGGTGTACAAACCCGGGCGCATCGGCGTCATCTCCAAGAGCGGCGGAATGACCACCGAGACTTCCTGGATCATCCGACAGGCAGGGTTCGGCATCTCCACGGCAATGGGCATCGGAGGGGATTTCATCAAAGGCGGGAATTTCGTGGACCTGGTTCCCCTCTTCTTCGCCGACGAGCAAACGGACGCCATCGTGATTTTCGGCGAACCGGGAGGCGGAGACGAAGAAGCTCTGGCCGAATACGTCACGACCCACGGCCTGCAGAAGCCGATCGTTGCGTTCATCTCCGGCAGGTTCGTGGACAGAATGCCCCAGGGCGTTCAGTTCGGCCACGCCGGAGCGGTGGTGGAGCGGGGTATGGGCAGCCCTGCGGCCAAGATAGCAGCGCTTCGGAAAGCAGGCATCCTCGTAGCAGAAGTCCACGCCCAGATCGCCGATCTGTTGAAGGAGGTGCTTTCGTGAGCGGCAAGAAATGGCGAACGGCCATCACTCAGCACGTCAACGGAGAGCCTTACATCCGTGGATACCGCCTGCTGGACCTGGTAGGGCGATATTCTTTCAGCCAGGTGGCCTACCTGACCCTCAAGGGCGAACTTCCCACCGAGGCGGAAGCCAGGGTACTGGACGCGATGCTGGTTTCGGTGGTGGATCACGGTCTGGCGCCTCCCTCCGCGGTGGCGGACAGGGTGGTGATCAGCGGCGGGAACCCGCTTCACGTGGGTGTGGCCGCGGGCATCCTGACCTTCGGCGAAGCCCACGGAGGAGCCATCGAAAGCGCAGCGCGAATCTTCCAGGAAACGGCTGCGCGGGAAGGGGATGTGAAAGCCCTGGCAGCGGAGCGGGTGTCGGAGGCCCTTTCCCGCAAGGAGCGCCTCCCCGGGTTCGGGCACCGATATTACAAGGAAGCCGATCCGCGCACGGCGAAGATCTTCGGCATCGCCAAGGAGGAGGGGTTCTTCGGACGGCATTCGGCGCTGGCGGAAACGATGGCCGAGGAATTGAAGAAACAGTCCGGGCGCCCGCTGGTGCTGAACGTGGACGGCGGCATAGCCGCCATCGTCTCCGACATGGGGTTCGACTGGCGGCTGGGTAAGGGATTCTTCATCATGGGCAGGATCGTGGGGCTGGTGGCACAGGCGTTCGAGGAAATTTCCCGGGAGCGTCCGTTCCGCCGCCTCTC
>CAZEXY010000010.1:15554-32400 GCA_964516345.1 uncultured Anaerolineae bacterium | reverse complement strand
TGGTGGCACAGGCGTTCGAGGAAATTTCCCGGGAGCGTCCGTTCCGCCGCCTCTCCGAGGATGAGATGGAATACGACGGAGTACCTCCAAGGCCGTTGCCCTGAGTAGCACACCATAGGGGCGACCCGGCGGGTCGTCCCCGCAGGGGCACAGCGTGCTGCACCCCCTACCAATTTGCCTTTCCGAGGGTGGGTGACGGCAGCGCCGTCGCCTGCCCCCTCCAAAGCACTTCACGCGCCCATAGGGGCAAGCCGCAATCTCCCGCTCGTGAAAATCCAAGCCTGACCCTGTGGCTCTCCGCGACTCCTCTGTATAAAAAGCCGCCAGGATTTTCACCCATGCCTACAGAACAGACGAAGCCAGCCAGTGGAACATCATGCACAGCCAGAGATTGCGAGAGTAAAGGAAGAGAGCGGAAGTGGCTATCAAGATCCCAAGATGCCGCGCAGCCCGGCGTCTGTCCGGAAATTCCACCACCGCTCCGGCGAGCGCCCATTCGGCAAGAGCGATGAACGATCCCAACCAGGTGGCAGCGTAAATCCCAACCCCAGTCATTGCAACGATCCCTCTGTAGAACCCCCAATGGGACTGCCCATACACCCCATCCCTCAACCCTCTCCACCAAGGATACCTCCCAAAGCGCACCCCCGACAGCATGGCGAAGCCGAGCAGCAACAGAAAAAGAACTGCGAACATGCCGAGCCCCTTGAAAAGTCTCGGAAGCCAAACAGAGCTATCCACGCCAAGAGCAGATGGGAACAGAAAAGCAAGAGGTATTCCTGCAAAGGCCGGCACCACGTTGTATAGAGCCGAAACTGCCTCTCTGACGAAAGGCCAAAGTGGAGCAAATCCGCCATCCACGCGCTCGATCTTCCTCTCCGCCCAAGTCCCTACCAGGAAAAAGACGCCCCCGGCCCCTACCAGCAGTGCCGGAGACCTCCACCAAAATTCTTGATTCCAAAGGGAGATTTCCACTTCGTCCTCCTGAAGATCTCAACGGTACACTATCATGAGTCCCTCGTCGCGTGTGACCGGGTCGAGAGGCGGAAAGCCGTCCGGATAGAGCCTTCGGTAGAGGTCCTCCTGAAACGGTATCGCCCTTATGTAGGACCTCGTTTCCTTGTACGGGACAACCTCCGAAAGCAACGGTTCGTCGTTGCCGTAAATCTTCACCCATCCGCTGACAGCTTTCGGGCCAGCGTTGTAAGCTGCAAGGGCCAGCGTTTCGTTCCCATCGAAGGTCTTCAACGCCTGCAGAAGGTAGTACATTCCAAGGTGTACGTTCGTCTCCGGAAGGTGCAGCCTTCCCCGGGGATCCGGTTCGCCGAGCTTCTTCGCAACCCACTCGGCAGTGGATGGTATCAACTGCATCAAGCCCTGCGCCCCCGCGACGGAGCCGGAATACGGAGCAAAGTAACTTTCCTGTCTTACCATGGCCAGCACGAAATAAGGATCTATCCCCTTGCTGTGCGCTTCCCGGGCCAGCAGGTCGGAGTAGTAAGTCGGGTAAGCGAGATAATAGAGCCGACACGGAGGTTTCCCAGACCATCTCCTCAAAGCCCTGGTGGCGTACCGCACCGACAGGTCGTAGGCGCCGAGCTTCCCGGCCTCCACGGCTATAGCGAAGCAGTCCTCCGGAGAATCAAGGTAACTGGAAGCCGCTTCCCTCAAAGCTTCTACGCCATCCTCCCACATCCCGACACGTAAGAGAGCCTCACCACGGGACCAGCTTTCCCCCATCTCCGGCAGCTTCGGAGCGACTGTAGTCTTCTCACAAGTTGCCATAACGGGAGGAGGTTGAGGCAAAGAAAGCCCCGCTTTCTTCCCGATTTCTCTCGCTTTGAGGGGATAGTATCCTTCCTTTCCGGAGATTTCTTTCCATGCGCTCTCCGCTCCTTCCTTATCTCCAGCCTTCAGAGCGGAGTATCCTATCCAGAAATTCACTTCATCGGGGGAGAAATCCCTGAATTCCTTACGTAGCGTTTCGAACGCCTGCCTGGAAGATTCGTACATGCCAAACCGGTACGCCCCAAGCCCAAGAGCGAGAAGAGCTTTCGGAGCCAGCTCTGCTTTCGGATACTTGCTCAAGAGAGCCACGATATCGCCGGCCGCCAGATCGTATCGCTCGTGGTAAAGCGCCATCTGAGCGGCGCGCCACAAAGCTTCTCCACCTCTGTCCTGCGGAAGGTCCAAAGACGCCAGCTTCAAGAGCAGCGAGTGAGCCTTCTCCCATTTTCCGGCGTATTGATACAGCTTCGCCTGAAGGAGGCGGGCTTTGAAGCCCCACTCCGACGATGCGGGATCGAGTTTCAGGAGCGGTTGCAGGGTCGCCAGCGCCTCACGTTCCTGCCGCATGATGCCAAGGGATTGGGCGAGATACAGCGTCGCCGACTCACGGTTCTCCGATGGAGCTTGAGCCAGGAACCTTCTGAAAGCTCTGATCGCCGGCCCGTAAGCTCCTGCATTGTAATCGACCACTCCACGTCGATACTCGTCCACTTTCACGTCATTCTTGACCAATTTCACAAGCGAAAGGTATGCATCCCTGGACGTGGCATCTTCCTCGAAAGAATTGAGCCAGGCCTCTTTGGCTTTGTCGATGCTCCCAAGTTTTTCCCAGAGATCGCCGATTTTCCTCCACATCCTGGCCCTGTACTTTTTCACCCTGGAATTGGCAACCACCGCCTGGTAGAATTCCACGGCATCCTCGTAATCTCCCAACCCTTCCAGCCTCGATGCGGCGTCCGCCAGAATGAAAGCCTTTTCCTTCCTGGTGGGTGCAGCTTTCGCCGCCGATCTCCAGGTTTTCACGGCTCTATGCACTTCGTTTCTATCCACGTAGCTTTCGGCGATCATGGAAAGCACCACATCGGTGATCTGATGCGTATGGGTCAGGTAACTGCGGAACGACACCTCCGCATTCGAAGGCTGGTGAAGCTCCGCATAGGCTCTTCCCTTCAGGAACAGGGCATCGTCGAACCTGCTGCTCCCTTCCGGTATCCCGTTCCACGCATCCAGGGCGCACCTCCAATCGCCCAAAGAGGCACAGCAGCCTCCCAGTCGATACAAAGCTTCCGACCTGTCCTTTTCCGGCAGCGCAGGAATGACCCTCTCGAACAAGTCGACGGCCTTTTTGCACTCTCCGTTGTGAGCTGCACGCATAGCTTCCGGCAGGGAGGGAACTCGTGTAGGGACGGCAGTCGGGGTAGGAGGAACGGTTGGAGTCGGGGTTGGGGTAAATGTAGCCTCCGGCGTTGCCCTTTCCGTCGTCGAGACAGGAGTACTGGGCACGTTTCCTGCAACGGAGCAAGCGGAGAGAACCGCCAACAAAAAGACGAAAACGGCAGCAGTCACCCCGATTTTCCATCTGCATCCAGACAATCCCGACCTCCTGTCCTGTCGGAGCTACCCACAGGGTAGGGAGATTTTAGCTTTTTAAGCTTCCGATGTCAAAGCATCGCATTCAGGGCCTGCCGCACCCACAGAGGAACACCAAGCTTCACAAAATAAGGCTGTTAGTGTATAGTTGATGCCGAAACTTTTCGGGTAGGAGATGAACTGTGCTGAGAAACGTAAAGATCTCTTTCATCGGTTCCGGCAACATGGCCGAAGCAATGATCAAGGGAGTGCTGATTCAAAAGCTCATACAACCGCAGATGATCTGCGCGAGCGGCCCCAGGCAGGAAAGGGCAGACGAGCTCTACGAACGGTACGGGATACAGGCCTGCACTGACAACAAGAAAGCTGCACGTTGGGGGGACGTGGTGGTGCTTAGCGTCAAACCGCAGATTCTGCCTTCGGTCATGGAGGAAATAAAGGAAGAAATCAGGCCCGATGCTTTGGTCCTCTCGATAGTGGCAGGTGCAAGGATCAACGTCATGTCGAGAAAACTGGCGCATGGAGCCATCGTGAGGGCCATGCCCAACACACCCGGGCAGGTGGGAAAGGGAATCACCGTCTGGACGGCCACGGGGGAAGTTACAGAAGCGCAGCGGGGCCAGGCCAAGGCCATCCTCGGAGCTCTGGGCGAAGACGTCTTCGTCAAAGACGAGGACAAGCTGGATATGGCAACCGCCCTGAGCGGTACCGGCCCTGCTTACGTCTTCCTCTTCATGGAAGCCATGATAGACGCCGGGGTACACATGGGATTCTCGAGACGCATATCGGAGAAGCTCGTGCTCAGGACCATAGAAGGTGCTGTTGCGATAGCCAGAGAAAGCAAGAAGCACCCCGCCGTACTACGGAACATGGTCACGAGCCCTGGGGGCACCTCTGCGGAAGCGCTTTATCAACTGGAAAAAGGCGGCTTACGAACGGTAATTTCCAGAGCCATCTGGGCTGCCTACCAGAAATCAAAATATCTTGGAGATTTGAGCGAAAATGGTGACTAATTTTCTGTATTACTTCATACGTATCTTGTTCGAGGGGCTGATATGGCTGATCTTCATCCGGGTGCTGCTGAGCTGGTTCCCGATAGACCCCTACAGCCCGCTGGTGAGGATTCTGAGGGACATCACAGATCCGATACTCGAGCCGTTCCATAGAATCATTCCTCCGATGGGAGGATTCGACCTCTCGCCGATAGCAGCCATGATCGTGCTCGAGCTGCTGGAACAGCTCCTGCTGAGGATGATATTCGGATATTGAGGCAGAAAATGTTCGGTAACTTGCGGGATTATCTGAACTTTCTGGATGAGAAAGGCCAGCTTGCACGGGTGAAAGCACCAGTCTCCGCGGAGCTCGAAATAACGGAGATCGCAGATCGCATCGTGAAAGGTCCGAAAGAGCAAAACAAAGCCCTCCTCTTCGAGAACGTGCAGGGATACGACATCCCGGTGGCGATAAACCTCTTCGGCACAGAGCAGAGGATGGCATGGTCGCTGGGAGTGGACAGACTGGAGGAACTCAACGAGCGCCTTTCCGTGCTCCTGGTTCCGGACATGCCAAAATCCCTGCCGGACAAGCTCAAGAAGGGCATGGAACTGCTTTCGGTCGCCAAAGCCGTAGGACCGAAGATCGTGGGAAGAGGTCCAGTGCAGGAAATCATAAAAACCAAGGACCTCTCGCTCGATGAAATCCCGATATTGAAATGCTGGCCGAAAGACGGCGGGCGATACATCACACTCCCAACAGTGATAACCAGAGACCCGGTAACCGGTCGCAGGAACGTCGGGATGTACAGGCTTCAGGTTCACTTCCCAGGGGGAGATGGTAAAGAGCCGCTCCTGGGGATGCACTGGCAGATTCACAAAGGCGGAGCCGAACACGAACGGAAGGCGCTGGACGAGGGGGTGGAAAAGATCCCCGTTGCGGTCTCCCTTGGGGGAGATCCCGCGGTTATCTGGAGCGGTTCGGCCCCGCTCCCTCAGGACATAGACGAATTCATGCTGGCCGGATGGCTGCGCGGCAAGCCCGTGGAGCTCGTCCCGTGTGTAACGCAACCGCTGGAAGTTCCGGCCGATGCAGAAATCGTCATAGAAGGCTACGTCAAACCTGGCGAGACCATGACAGAAGGGCCCTTCGGAGACCACACCGGGTTCTACACTCCACCGGAGCCGTACCCGGTCATGCACGTGACCGCCATCACTCACAGGAAGAACCCCATCTATCCCACGACCATCGTCGGAATCCCCCCGATGGAAGATTACTGGATGGGGAAAGCAACCGAAAGACTGTTCCTGCCGTTGATGAAGATGTTCCTGCCGGAGATAGTGGACGTGAACATGCCAGCGGAAGGAGTGTTCCACAACCTGGTGATAGTGAGCATCAGGAAACGCTTCCCGGGACACGCCAGAAAAGTCATCAACGGTCTGTGGGGGCTCGGATTGATGATGCTTACCAAAGCAATAGTGGTGGTCGACCACGATGTCGACGTCCAGGACCTCAGCCAGACGGCTTTCACGGTGCTCGGCAATGTGGACTGGGCGAGGGATGTGGTGATAGAGGAAGGCCCTGTGGACGCCCTGGACCACTCGTCGTACCGACAGAACTTCGGAGGCAAAATCGGCATAGACGCCACGAGGAAATTACCGGGAGAAGGATACGAACGGGAATGGCCCGAGCGGATAGAAATGGACTCCAGGATCAAGGATCTGGTAAGCAGAAAATGGAAGGAATACTGGCGGTAACCAGGAAAAAGCTCTCCCTTTTCCTGGAACTGGTGAAATTCGAGCACACGATCTTCGCGCTCCCCTTCGCGTACCTTGGGATGATTCTGGCCGCAAGGGGATGGCCAGGGTGGTGGAAATTCCTCTGGATAACCGTAGCCATGGCGGCGGCCAGGACGGTGGCATTTGCGGTGAACCGCTCGGCCGACAGGTTCTACGATTCCCTGAATCCCAGGACGGCAAACCGCCCTATCCCGAGAGGGGCCATGAGCTCGAAAGAAGCGTGGGGGATTGCCGCGGGGGCCACAGTGGTGCTTGCAGTGGCTGCATGGATGTTGAACGACCTGTGTTTGAAGCTCTTCCCCCTCGCCGTGGTGTTTCTCGTCAGCTACAGCTACACTAAGCGATTCACGTGGGCGAGCCATTGGGTGCTCGGATTCACAGATGGTCTTGCTCCCTTGGGAGCCTGGATGGCTGTCAGGCCTTCCCTGCGCGATCCGGTGCCATGGTTGATGCTGGCCGCGGTGACTTTCTGGATAGCGGGATTCGACCTGATCTACGCGTGTCAGGATACCGAATTCGACCGGGCTACAGGGCTCCATTCATTTCCCGCCAGATTCGGCAACGCAGCGGCGCTGTTTTGGGCAAAAGCGAACCACGCCGCGACCGTACTTCTGCTCGGAACGGTAGGCATAGCAGCTTCACTCGGGATTGCGTACTGGATCGGATTGGCAGCGGTCTCGGCCATGCTTGCGTACGAGAATTCCATAGTGAAGCCGGACGACCTGAGCAAAGTGAACGTAGCTTTTTTCACGATGAACGGATACATCAGCGTCACCGTGCTCGCTGCCGCCGTGCTGGGCATGGTCATATAGCCTCGAAGGTGCTGTCTTCCCCGCCAACCACCCGGTAAAACGCTCTGTCGACCGAACACCTGGTTCTTTTTTGCCACTGCGGCTTGTGTGATATAATGTGCGAGCGCCTGCGGGCGTCGCAAATCAGGCAAAGAATGGAGATTTTAACCGGTGTTCAACCCAATAGACTGGATATTAGGCTTGTTCTCACTCGACATAGGTATAGACCTGGGCACGGCCAATACGTTGGTCAACGTCCGCAGGAAAGGGATAATCATCAACGAGCCTTCCGTCGTCGCCATAGACAAGAAAACGAGAAAAGTCCTTGCCATAGGTGCGGAAGCGAAAGAGATGATCGGCAGGACCCCTGCCAACATCGTTGCCATACGACCGCTTCGGGACGGAGTGATCTCTGACTTCGATGTAACCGAAAAGATGCTCCATTATTTCATCCACAAAGTGCACGAGCACATGTTCATAAGCATGCCGCGCCCGAGAGTGGTAGTAGGGATTCCCAGCGGGGTCACCGAAGTGGAGAAGAGAGCCGTGTACGACGCCACTTTGAGCGCCGGAGCAAGGGAAGCCTACCTTATCGAGGAGCCGGTGGCCGCAGCCATAGGCGCCGGACTCCCGGTCATGGAATCACGTGGAAGCATGATAGTGGACATCGGGGGCGGAACCACCGAAGTTGCCATTTTCTCGCTTGGCGGCATGGTAGTGGCAAAATCGATCCGCATAGGCGGCGACGAGATGGATGAAGACATAATGAACTACGCCCGCAAGAAGTACAACCTCCTGATCGGCCAGAGGATGGCGGAGGAGACGAAAATAGCCATAGGGTCCGCATATCCGCAGGAACAGGAAACTACATACCAGATACGGGGACGAAACCTCATCACCGGACTCCCGGATTCTGTGGAGATCAGCAGCGTGGAAGTAAGGGAGGCCCTGAGCAGATCCATCGGTATGATCGTCAACACGGTCAAGGAAGCTCTTGAGGAAAGTCCTCCGGAGCTCGTCTCAGATTTGATGGCCAACGGTATTGCCCTCGCCGGAGGTGGCGCTATGCTCAGGGGGCTCGCCGACAGGATCAGCGAGGAAACGAGAATGAACGTATACGTGGCCGAGAACCCGATGATGTGCGTTGCCCTTGGGGCTGAAGCCGTTCTGGAGGACTTGGACATTCTGGGGAAGGTGCTGGCGGACGCAACAAGGGCGAGCATAAGCCACGGTTGATGCACCGGTAATTTCTCCATACAGCGCCAGCAACAAGGTGCACGGGGATGCGGCCGCTTCACAACATCGATTGCAGGAAAACACAGAGGCGCAGATGCCACAGAGACGCAATCTCTGTGCTCCCTGCGCCTTTGGATTTTCGAGTGCGGTTTCGTAAGGAGAGTTTGCAGAAGTGAAACCTTCGAGAAAGGTAATTTTCGCACTTTCCATCTTCATAGCGCTGGTGCTGATTTCCCATTCCTTCGGATGGACCTCGTCCGTGGAAAGCGGAGCGCTTTTGATATCGAACAAACTTGCTTCTGTGATCTACTCCGTGAGCAAAACGATGGGAGACGTCCGGTACACCGTCAACCACTTCAGAACGCTGAGCAGAGAGAACAAAGAACTGCAGGAGTTGGTGAACAAATTGCAGGTGGAAAACGTCCGGATGAAAGAGGTGGAAGCCGAGAACCGAAACCTCCGGAAATTGCTCAATTTCACCCGGGAAAACCCGACCTATTCCTTCAAAGGCGCTCAGGTAGTTGGGAAGGTGTTGGGGTACGATCCAAATCCGTTCCTCCAGTACATAATCCTCGACGTGGGCAGCGACGATGGGATAAGGGAGGGCATGCCCGTGGTGACAGACAGAGGGTTGGTCGGAAGGATATCTCACGTATACTCCCACACGTCCAAAGTCCTGCTCATAACGGATCCAGATAGCGCTGTGAGTGGATTGCTGCAGACATCCAGGCTCACCGGCATCGTGCGCGGGAGAGGGGCGCACGTGGACCTGCTGATGGATTACCTCCCTCAGCATGAGAAAGTGGCCAAAGGGGAAATCGTCATTACCTCCGGCATGGGCGGGGAATTCCCGAAGAACCTGATAATCGGCCAGGTCACGGAAGTCATTCAGAAAGATTACAATATCTTCCAGAAGGCTGTCGTGCATCCCTCCGTGGATTTCGACCGCCTCGAGAACGTTCTCGTGATAACCAAGTTTTCGCCGTTGCCGATCGAAGGATTTCAAGGGGAGGAGAAGCAGAAATGAACGTCTTCTTCAGCGTTCCCCTGCTCTTCCTGGTAGCAATACTCGAAGTCGGGCTACAGCCACATCTGACAATGCTCAATGCCACTCCGGACTTTATGTTGCTCACGGTTTCACTGTGGAGCCTGATGCAAGGCCCCACCGAGGGAACGCTTTGGGCCCTTGCAGGCGGCTTCTTCCTGGCGCTGTTCTCGGGCGGACCGCCGCTCGTTCTGATCATAGCACTGGTGCCGGTGGCGCTGGTAAGCAGCGCGGGGAGAAGCATAGTTTACGGAGAGCGTCTGATACTCCCTCTGTCCGTGGTTTTCGTCGCCTCGCTGCTGTACGGGCTCGAGATATTCTTCCTCCTGAAGCTCACAGGATGGCACGGGAACCTTTCCCTTACGTTCGAGCACAGGATGCTACCAAACGCCGTGTACAATGCCCTCATGGCCCTCGTCCTTTACCCGATCTTCCGGCAGGTGCATTCGGCGGTGAGCAGGGAGAGGCTGGAGTTATAATGGAGCGCAAATCTTCCTATCTCTCGATTTACATACTCGCGAGGATAATCGTTTTGCTTTCCTTCGGCGTCCTGGTGTATCGACTATGGCAGTTGCAGCTTGCCAGAGGAGCGCGGTTTCGGAGGGAAGCGGCGCTGAACCGAATACGGAAAGAGGTGGTTCAGGCTCCAAGGGGTGTGATCTACGACCGAAACGGGAAATTGCTGGCGTACAACGAAGGGAGTTTCGACGTTGCGGTCGTTCCCGCCGACATCCCGGAAGATAGAGAGGAAGAAATTCTCACCGAAGTGCTGAATATCCTGGACGAGCCGTATTTCCCTCCTACGCCCACCCCGGCACCCACCACCACGCGGTCATGGAGGAGAAAGCCAACTCCGACCCCATCCCCTACGGCCACGCCGGAGGTCGTGGAGCACGAGGACCTGAAAAGCATCGAGAAGAAAATCGCTGCAGGCAGGCTCGGCAGTGCATCCAACCCGGTAATCATCGCCAGAAGGATACCGAAGGTCAAGGTGATAAAGATCGAAGAGCTTAGCTACAGGCTTCCGGGCGTGAAGATCGTCATGGAGCCCCGGCGGGAGTACCCGTTCGGCAGTCTGATGGCGCAGATCATCGGGTTCATGGGGCCTATCCCGCACAATCTGGTGAATACTTACAAGAAGAAAGGCTACGAACCTAATGAAAAAGTGGGCCTCGCCGGGCTCGAGTACACTTACGAAAGCTTTCTGCGCGGCAAAAGTGGAGAGCAGTACGTGGAAGTCAACGTCAACGGACGCAAGATAAAAGTCATCGGCGAGCCGGTCAAACCAAGGCCTGGTTACAACCTCCGCCTGACGATAGATACTTCTCTTCAGAAAGTAATGGAAGAAGCGTTGATAAAAGGGATGAAAAAAGCAAAGACAAGGCCCAAATCCGGCGTGGCGATAGCGATGGACCCAAGAAACGGTGCAATCCTGGGGATGGTCAGCCTCCCCACCTACGACGACAACCTCTTCGCCCGCGGCATAGACCCGGAAACCTACAAGGAACTTGCAACGAACAGATGGCGCCCCATGATAAACCACGCCATCAGCAGCATCTACCCGCCTGGCTCCACATTCAAACCGGTCGTCGCCGCCGCCGCTTTGCAGGAGAAAGTAATCACCCCGAGAACCAGGATACTGGACAAGGACGGGGTCATCTGGCTGCCGAACAAGTATTTCCCGGATGATCCCAAACTGGCGCAACCGTTCTACTGCTGGATACACAAATACGGCCACGGCCATGGGAACATAAACGTTCGGGAGGCCATAGCCGTATCATGCGATATCTTCTTCTACGAAGTCGGAGGGGGTTACAAGGATTTTCAGGGGCTCGGGATAGACAGATTGGTAAAATACGCCCACATGTTCGGCTACGGAGAGAAAACCGGCATAGATCTGCCCGGGGAGAGCCCGGGGCAGGTGGGCACTCCCAAGTGGAAGCGCCTGAACTACGGAGAGAACTGGACCACCGGGGACACGTACAACATGAGCATCGGGCAGGGATATCTTGCGGCGACGCCGTTGCAAGTTCTAAACGCCACGGCCGCCATTGCCAATGGAGGCTACCTCTATCGGCCCCAAGTGGTCTACGACATCGAAGATTCGTCCGGGCATGTGGTGAGGGGATTCCAGCCAAAGCTGATTCGTGAAGTCTCCATCGATTCAAAGTACATCGAAGTGGTGAGAGAAGGAATGTGGGGAGTGGTCCACTGGCCTCAGGGAACCGCAAAAATCGTGAATCTGTATGGACTCCAGATAGCGGGCAAGACCGGCACGGCCGAGTTCTACGACCCGCACATACCCAGAGATCGAAAAGGCAACCTTCCTACCCATGCATGGTTCACCGCATTCGCACCTTACGAAGATCCGGAGATAGCCCTGGTCGTGTTCGTATACAACGGAGGAGAGGGCTCGGAAGTAGCCGCACCAATTGCCAGAGACATCCTGAAGGCGTATTTCACGGCCAGGGGCATGTATCATCCTCCCACGCCGGTCCCAACGCCGACGCCCACACTCACCCACTGATCAAGCAAAACTTCACAGGAGCGAAGCGATGAAAGAAGATACAGTGAAAGTCGCCGTTATAGGTGCCACCGGTGCTGTGGGGCAGCGATTCGTGCAATTGCTCGCAAACCACCCATGGTTCCGCATCTCGGCTCTGGCAGCATCGGAGCGGTCCACAGGCAAGACATATGCCGAAGCGTGTAACTGGGTGCTCGAAACCCCTATGCCGGAGGAAGTCAGGGGGATGCCCGTAGTGCCAGCGGAACCGAATGTCGATGCAGATGTGGTATTCTCGGCCCTCCCGGCAGAGCTCGCAAGGGAGCTGGAGCCGAAGTTCGCCGGAGCCGGGTATCCCGTTTTCTCCAATGCTTCGGCGTTCAGGTACGAAAAAGACGTGCCGCTGGTGATTACCGAGGTCAACCCCGATCACATGCAGATGGTGGAGCTCCAGAAGAGGAGCAGGGGGTGGAAGGGCTTCATCGTGACGAACGCAAACTGCTCCACAACCCATCTGACGCTTGCCCTCAAGCCGCTGCAGGACGCTTTCGGGCTCGATGCGGTGTTCGTGGCAACGATGCAGGCGGTGTCTGGAGCGGGATACCCCGGAGTCCCGTCCATGGACATCCTCGGAAACGTGATTCCGTACATAGGGAAAGAGGAGTGGAAACTCGAAACAGAGCCGCTGAAGATACTCGGTTCCTTCGACGGAGAAAGGGTGCGAAGTGCCGGTTTCTCCATCAGCGCACATGCGAATCGAGTGCCGGTGAAAGATGGACACACGGAGGTGGTGTCGGTTCGGCTGAAAACCAAGGCATCCCCGAAAGAAATAGAGCGTGCGCTGCGCGAATTCAAAGGTGAGCCTCAGGCCCTTGGATTGCCAAGCGCCCCTTCCCGCCCAGTGGTAGTAATGGGAGAGCCGGACAGACCTCAACCCAGATTCGATCTCATGGTGGAGAACGGCATGGCCACGGTGGTCGGGCGAATAAGGGAATGCCCTATTCTGGACTACAAATTCGTTCTGCTGGGGCACAACACCATCCGTGGCGCTGCAGGCGGTTCGATTCTCAACGCCGAACTGGCTTTCGCAAAGGGACTGCTATGAACTACGTCGTGACCGGGAAAGGAAGACTTTTCGATCTGTTCGGGGATTTCGTCGTGTTCAGGAACATGAAACCCGTCGACGATCGGGTGCCGCCGGTTTCAGAAGTTCTCACAAAGCTCGGATTGCCCCCAGGGCGCCCGCCGAGGAAAAGAGAGCCGGGCTACGGCCGGGCCGCAGTATGGCTCCTTGGGAAGATGCACGATCTCCAGCATCCAGGTGCCCCCATCGAAGAACTCCTGTTCATAGGAGACACTTCCGGCGACCTGAAGGCTTTCAGGGAGATAAGCCGCGCCGGGGATTGGAAAGGAGCGATATTCCTCGGCAAGGACGGAACGGGAAAGCTTGCCCGGACAGGAGAGGATGTGTGGAAAGGCGATTGGGCGGAAATTTCACGCTGGCTCGACGCAGTCCGCGCCGCGGGATTGAGCGTCGGAGAAAGAACGGTGGCCGTGATCGACATAGACAAAACGGCCATAGGAGCCAGGGGAAGGAATCACTCCGCCATAGACAAAGCGAGGATGGAGGCCATGAGGATCGTGATATCCAGAGCGCTCGGAGATTCCTTCGACCAGGCAGCATTCCTGCGCGCTTACGAAGAAGTAAACCAGAGCCGCTACCATGATATCACGGAGGACAATCAGGATTACATAGCGTACACATGCCTCGTCATGAGCTCCGGGATTATCTCCTTGGAGGAAATCAGAGCAGCGACGCTGGACTCCAGGTTCAGCAGCTTCCGGGACTTCTTCGAGATGGTGGACGAAGTGATGAAGCTCAGACCGCAAGACGGCCTGCGAGCGATCCACGAAAGCGTGGCCGTATCTCTTGCCGCCGGCGACCCAACTCCGTTCAAAGCTTTCAGGCGCGAAGAACTCAAACAAACCGTCGCCCGCATGGACATGTTTCCGGACGGTCGGCCCGTAGAAGAGATCCTTGAAGAGGAGATATGCATCACCGGCGAGGTATGGGAAGCGGGAATGGCGTTGAAAGAAAGAGGCGTGGTGCTGACCTCGTTTTCCGACAAACCGGATGAGGCTTCCGTGCCTATGCAGGAAGAGAACACCGGGGCGAAAGCCGTACACGAGGCTGTGGCCAAGATAGTCTCGGCTGCTACGTGAAGCATACACGTCGTATTGCTTCGTAAACCATCGCCCTGTATCCCGCGTCCGCCGCCATGCCAATCCGTTCCCGCCAGCGGCACCTATTGATCCCTATCCCCTCAAGACGGGGAGGATCAGGCAGGTTGGGCCCCCGTTACCTTTGACGAACTCCTGCAGGTCCAAAGCCTGAACCTCGAAGCCGGAATCGGTGAGAAGGTCTATCACCTGCCGATTCTCTGCGTTGGCGATCAGTCTCCTCTCGCCAAGGGCTATCACGTTGGCACCGATGAAGTCGGAACATTCAATGGATATCGTTCTGAACCCATCGAAGAACCCAGCCGGGAACTTCCCCTTGCAGTGGAGC
The DNA here is from genome assembly GCA_964516345.1 of uncultured Anaerolineae bacterium. Taxonomy (GTDB): domain Bacteria; phylum Chloroflexota; class Anaerolineae; order S016-19; family S016-19; genus S016-19. Next base: position 18,086 of record CAZEXY010000010.1, on the reverse strand, counting down.
ACCGTTTCGGTGTCGAGCATGCTCATAGCCCCACCGATGTGCAGGTGCTCGTCCTGTACGTCGGCTATCCTCACTTCGTAGCCCAGCTTCTCGAGGATTTCCCGCATTTGCCTGGCCCCGCTTTCGTTCGTCCTCGAAGAAACCCCCACGAAAGCCACATCACCGGCAAGTATCACGTCGCCACCTTCGACCGTACCGGGCGGATCGATCTCCCCAACAGACGGCATTCCCATGGATTCGAGAATCCTGGCCATCCACACTTCCTCGCCGCGCCTGGTCGGCAGTCCCATCCGCAGCTCGATATAGCCTTCATGGGTGCATACCGACGTGTCCCTGGTGAACACCGAATTGGGATGGAATGGGAGCTCCTTCACGATGGCCACCTCGGCTCCTGATCTTTCCATTGCCTTGCGCAGCCCCCTGTGCTGCGATACGGCTTTTTTGTGATCCGGTAGGGCTGCTATGTTGTGGGAATCCAGGTCATCTACTGCAAAATACTCGATCTCCGGGGGACATACGACAACTTTCCTGAGGACATCGCCTTCGTTGAATCCCATCTTCACCTCCTTTCGAACAACTTTCCACACCGCCGGATGCCGATTTTTCCAGGACCCTGCGATCCCATCTGCATGCAGGCGATGGGCGCTGCCATCGCCTGCCCCAGAGATTCGACATGCAGGTCGCCCCTTCAGCCACCTCGGAACGACGAAGAAAGGACTACAAGAACGACAAACCGGTTCGACTGCGTGGACCCTGATCCGAATGTTCCTTGCAAAGACGCCCGGTCATCTTCTTTTTCGACCTCTCCGTTCACCCGAACCCCAGGCGAAATCTACGCATGATCTCGTTCCGTTCTTTAAGATCCATGGCGACCGCCACCTCGTCGCAGTGGTGGAACTTCGGGCAGTATATGCACTCCTGCCAGACCTTCGGGGACAGTTCCCACCTGTCCACCGTTTCGAACCCAAGCCTGTTGAAGAAGCCCTCTTTGAGGGTGAGAGCGCACACCCGATCGTAATCCTGCTTCCTGGCACGCTCCACGAGCATCCGCACGAGTTTCGAGCCGATGCCTTTGCCCTGTGCTTCCTCAGAAACGGCCAGAGACCTTATCTCCACGAGCCCGGCGTCGAGCTCCACCAGGGACGCACACCCGACCACTTTCTCCCCATCCACGGCGACGAGGAATTCGTCCAATACCTGTTCTACCTGCTCCTCAGTTCGAGGAAGCATCAAGTTCCTGGCTGCGAAGGAGTTGATCAACGATGTTATCTGCGGTATGTCGGCTTTGCAGGCCGGGCGAATTTCTATTTCCATTCTCGATTCGTATCAGATGTTTTCTATTATACCACGGATTATCCGAACTGCCTTATTCAGCTCTCCCTCGGTTACGATGAGCGGAGGAACCAATCGCAGCACGTTGGGGCCGGCGTTCACCGTGAGGAGACCTCTCTCGTATCCAGCTTCCACGACTTTCTTCGCCTCGAAATCGAATTCGATACCCCACATCAAACCCCTCCCCCTTACATCTACCACATGAGGGCTGGATTCCTTCAACTCCTGCAAGAGTCTCGCCAGGAAATCTCCTTTCTTCCTCACCGTCGCCAGGAACATGGGGTCCGAGATCCTACCGACTACCACCTCGGCCACAGAGGAAACGAGAGGGCCTGCCGCAAACGTGCTCCCGTGGTCGCCGGGTTCTATGACGGATGCCACACGATCCGTCATCATAACTGCGCCCATCGGCAACCCGCCCGCCAGAGGCTTGGCCACCGTCATTATGTCCGGCTCCACACCGTATCCCTGGTGCGCCCACAGGTATCCGGTACGGCCAAGCCCGCATTGCACTTCGTCGAACACGAGCAAAGCGTTGTGCTCGTCGGCTATCTCCCGCAGCCCTCCGAGGAATTCTGGGGTCGCAGGGTGTATCCCGCCTTCTCCCTGTATAGGTTCCACGAATATGGCACAAAGATCGTCCCCGGCTTTCGCCCTCGCATCGTCGAGGTCGTTGAATCTGGCGAACCTTACTCCCGGCATCAGCGGCCTGAAAGGAGCCTGGTACTTCTCGCGCGGCGTGAGCGCCAGAGAGCCAAACAACCTTCCGTGAAAAGCACCCGTGAAAGCCATCACGGAGGTCTTCCCTTCTCCGAAATTTACCCGCGCCCACTTCCTGGCGAATTTCAAAGCACCTTCGTTCGCCTCAGCGCCGGAATTGCAGAAGAACACTTTGTCGGCGAAGCTCGTTTCGCACAGTTTCCTCGCCAGACGCACGTGCGGAGCCGTGTGGTAAAGGTTGGACACGTGAATCAGCATAGCGGATTGCCGCTGTATGGTTTGCACGATTTCCGGGTCTCCGTACCCGAGGGCATTCACGGCAATCCCAGCGACCATGTCGAGGTAAGCTTTCCCTTCGTTGTCGTAAACCGTGCTGTGGCTCCCCCCCTCCAGCACGAAAGGAGGTCTGACGTAGGTGTGGGCTATGTATTTCCGTTCGAGCTCGAATATCTCCTCTTTTATCATGTCTCCTCCTTCAAT
>CAZEXY010000010.1:6713-15454 GCA_964516345.1 uncultured Anaerolineae bacterium | reverse complement strand
TGTATTTCCGTTCGAGCTCGAATATCTCCTCTTTTATCATGTCTCCTCCTTCAATTGATGTTTATGTAAACATACATGATTCGACACGCCACAGAATGACGAAACTATGGTTCTACCTCCCTACATCTCTTCCCATATCCCTCCATCTCGGAATGACGAACCATCCCGCAAAGTCAGCCTAGATTCACCTCTCTTACGATCGTCCCCTCGCCCGAAGAAAGGCCTTCTATGTCCGTGATCACTACCTTTCCCACCCCCGACCTTACAGCCAGGGAGGCAGACCTGACTTTCGGTATCATGCCGCCGTGGATTGCACCCGATTCTATCATCCTTTCGGCATCTTCAGGTGAAAGCTCCTTCAGGACTTTCCCCTCCACCAGCACTCCAGGGACGTTGGTCAGGAAGGCAAGAACATCCGCTTCCACGGCCACCGCCACCGACTGCGCCGCTTCGTCGGCGTTGACGTTGTAGGAACCACCATCGGGGCCCAGGGAGACGGGGGATATCACCAGGACTATTCCCTTTTCCAGCTCATATTCGAGGACATCGGCTCTCACGTGCGTGATTCTTCCAACGAACCCAAGGGACTTGCCGTTCACGAACCTCGGCTCTACGAGCATCGTCCCCCTGTCGACGCCGCTCATGCCCATGGCATCGATCCCGGCGGAAACGAAGAGACGCACGAGCCGCTTGTTGACCAAGCCGGAAAGCACCATTTCCACCAATTTCATCCCCTCCGCACCGGTGACACGCAAGCCTTCCACGAACTCGTATTCCACCCCGAGCCGGTGATGCAATTCGGCGATCTCCCTTCCTCCGCCATGAACCACGAGCAACTTTGCCCTTTTCTGCAACTCCTTGACCGTCTTCACCAACCGTTCGAGGAACTTCCCATCGCTCAATTCGTTCCCGCCGATTTTCAGCACCCAGGTTTCTTTCATTTCGAAGTTACCCCCAGGCCTGTTTCCTCCGGGTACCCCAGAGCTATGTTCATGTTCTGCACCGCCTGCCCCGATGCGCCTTTGAGCAGATTGTCTATGGCAACCGTGACGATGAACTCCCCAGGAGGGTTGCCATCGTCAGACACCGGAGTGATGCCGATAGCGCACAGGTTCGTCCCTACGACGTGCGCCAGAGAAGCGGTCTCGCCGGCCGGCAGCACCCAAACGAACGGAGCTTCGTCGTAACACCTCAGGTAGAGCTCCCTGAGCTGGGAGGCAAAATACCCCTTGCGAATCCTCACCACCATCGTCTCCAGGATACCCCTGCTCACCGGCAACAGGTGTGGAATGAAGAGTATCTCCTCAGGTCCTTCCAGCTCCAGCTCTTGCTCCATCTCCGCGAGATGTCTGTGCCTGTATCCCACGTTGTAAGCCGAGAAATTTTCGTTCACCTCGACGAAATGGGTCTTGAGGGACGGTTTGCGCCCGGCGCCTGAAACCCCGGACTTTGCATCCACGAATACCGGAGGTTCCAGCAGCGCAGAATGCACCAAGGGATAAAGGGCAAGGATGGCTGCCGTTGGGTAACAGCCCGGGTTCGCTATGATCCGGGCCGACGAGATCTCGTCTCGGTGCAGTTCCGGCAGACCGTAGACGGCTTCCCCGAGCAAACCGGGCTGGGTGTGCCGCACACCGTACCAACTTTCATAGACCTCAACCGACCGCAGCCTGAAATCGGCGCTCAAGTCGATCACGAGAGCGCCGGCGTCGTGAGCGCTGCGCACGGCATCCATGGATGCTCCATGAGGGAGGGCGAGAAAGACAACGTCGACCTCTCCGAATCCGACATCGGAAAGCCGAACGAGATCGTATTCATAAGGGGAAGGGAACACTTCCGAGAATTTTCTCCCGGCGTAAGTCTCGGAGGTCAGCCATTCGATCTCCACGAAAGGATGGGCCTGCAAGAGTTTGACCAGCTCGTATCCGGTGTAGCCGGTAGCACCAGCAATCCCTACTTTGACCATGTGTCAGCACCTCGGTTCGGTTTTCGTCCCGATAATTGAAAAAGGCTCTCCGCCTGGAGAGCCTTTACGCACTCGACTTTGGAGCGCAAGCGAAGCTTACCCAGGCATATGCCCCGGATTCCTGTAGCCCCACCTGCGCTTGAGACCAGGGAAATTGCAATTCTCCACTTCGGCCTCCCAAAGGAATTTTTCAGGATTTTAGCACCCGGCTTCGGCAGTGTCAAATCCTACGTTTCAGGTACATCACCGCTACCCCCGACACTTTGGATCAGGCGTTTTGCTTTCCTGAAAGCGGCAGTGCTATAATTCGCTGTGTATAATTCTTGGTGTTTTCATGCACCGAATCGGGAGGTTCTTTCATGGCTCTGACCGTCAAGGACGTAGAACACATAGCTTCTCTTGCCAAAATATCCCTAACGGAAGAAGAGAAGGAAATGTTCAGCCATCAGTTAACGGTCATCCTCGGATATGCTGCAGAGCTTCAGGAGCTCGATACGGAGGACATCCCTCCAACCGCCACGGTTCTGCCCGTAAGAAACGTAATGCGTGAAGACGTTCCGGAGCCCTCTCTATCCCAAGAGGAGGTGCTCGCCAACGCACCGGACCCGGTCGAAGGGTTCTTCAGGGTGAAATCCATACTCGGGCGTCCCTCTTAAGGGCAACTTCCATCCAAATCCCGACACCTCAGGAGGTAGCTAACTTGGAACTCTACCAACTGACGATTCACGAAGCATGGGAGCTTCTTCGCAAGAAGGAAATTTCGTCTGTGGAGCTCACCGAAGCGGTACTCCACAGAATCGAGGAAACGGAGGAGAAGGTCCGGGCGTACCTCAAAGTGACGCCGGACATAGCCCTCCGTCAGGCCAGGGAAGCGGACGAGAGGAGAGCCAGCGGTGAGGATTCCCCCTTACTTGGCATCCCGATGGCGATCAAGGATGTAATCACCACCAAGGGAATCGAAACGACCGCCGCATCCAGGATACTGAAGGGCTACGTCCCTCCGTACGATGCCACGGTGACCCGAAAGATCAGAGAGGCCGGATCTGTCATCATCGGGAAAACCAACCTGGACGAATTCGCAATGGGATGGTCCACCGAGAACTCCGGCTATTTCGTCACCCGCAACCCGTGGGATTTCGATCGGGTTCCCGGCGGTTCCAGCGGAGGAAGTGCAGCAGCTCTGGCAGCAGACGAAACCATCGGGTCCCTCGGAACAGATACCGGCGGCAGTGTTCGGCAGCCGGCTTCTTTTTGCAATGTAGTCGGGTTACGTCCTTCCTACGGCAGGGTCTCGAGATACGGGGTCATCGCCTTTGCCTCTTCCCTCGATCAGGTTGGGCCGATGACGAAGGACGTCAGGGATGCCGCAATCCTCCTGAACTACATCGCCGGGCGGGATCCGAAGGACTCAACGTCGGTGGATCTGCCCGTGCCGGATTACACACAAGCGCTCGATACCGACATCGAGGGGATGAAGGTAGGGCTCCCAAAGGAGTATTTCATCGAAGGGATGGAAGACGGGGTGAAAAAGGTGATAATGGACGCCGTCGCAAAGCTCGAAGAGCTCGGGGCGGAGGTAAGGGAGATTTCGCTGCCACACACGAAGTACGGTGTTCCGGTATACTACCTCGTTGCGCCAGCGGAAGCCTCAGCCAACCTTGCCAGGTATGACGGTATCCGATACGGGCTCTCCATCCCGGGAGAGGACATCTGGGATGGGTATGAAAAGACCAGAGGAGCCGGATTCGGTGACGAAGTTCGAAGGAGAATACTCCTCGGGACGTATGCCCTGAGCGCCGGGTATTACGACGCCTATTACCTGAAAGCGCAAAAAGTCAGAACGCTCATAAAGAAAGACTTCGAGGAAGCTCTGGACGAAGTCGATGTGATAGTAGGACCTACCATTCCGATGATAGCCTTCAAGATAGGGCAGTTTTCGGAAGACCCGACGGCAATGTACCTGACGGACATCCTTTCCCTGCCGAACGCTCTGGCTGGCCTTCCGGCGATCTCCGTACCGGCAGGGTTCAGCGAAGGAATGCCGGTGGGAATCCAGATCATGGCGAAACCGTTCCAGGAAGAAACCGTCCTGCACGTGGCTTACGCTTACGAGCAAGCCACGGAGTGGCGCAAGTTCAAACCGCCTATGGGCGAAAACAAGCAGGGGGTGGAGCAATGAAGCTCGTCATACCGCTGGCAGGTTTCGGCACGAGGATGCGACCACACACTTACAGCAAGCCAAAGCCTCTGATCAACGTGGCCGGGAAGCCGGTGCTCGCCCACATCCTCGATGGATTGTCCAGCCTCGAAATCGACGAAGCGATTTTCATAGTCGGATACCTGGGAGACCAGATAGAAGAGTTCGTAGAGAAAAACTACCATTTCCCGGCAACGCACTACGTGGAGCAGAAAGAACTCAAAGGGCAGGCACACGCCCTGTGGCTTGCCAGAGAATACCTGAAAGGCCCGATTCTCATCGTGTTCGTGGATACCATCTTCGAAAGCGACCTGAGCGTGCTGGAATCCCCCGATGTAGACGGCATCGCTTTCGTGAAGGAAGTCGAGGATCCCAGGCGGTTCGGGGTAGCCATAGTGGGAGAGGATGGTTACGTGAAGCGCCTCGTGGAAAAACCCAGCAGCATGGAGCACAGGCTGGCGGTGATCGGAGTGTACTACATAAAGCAGGGCGAAGCATTGATCTCCGCCATCGAGGAACTGATGGAGAAGAACATCCAGACCAAAGGCGAATTCTACCTGGCCGATGCCCTGCAGATCATGATAGACCGCGGGGCCAGGTTCAAACCCCACATCGTCGACGTCTGGGAGGATTGCGGCAAGCCGGATGCAGTGCTCAAGACCAACCGGTATCTGCTCGAAGCACATTACGACAACAGCGCAGAAGCAAATACCAGGAGCAAAAATTCCGTCGTGATACCTCCGAGCTACGTCTCACCCAAGGCGACGGTAGAAGCATCCGTGATCGGACCATACGCAACGATCTCCGACGGGGCATGTGTGAAGAGCTCCATCGTAAAGGATTCCATCGTGGATTGCAACGCCTGTGTGGAGAACATCTCGCTGGTTCAGTCTCTCATAGGATCAGGAGCAACGGTGAAAGGAAAGTTCACAAAACTGAACGTGGGAGATTCCTCCCAGGTGGAATTTTCCGGTGAATGAAAGGATCAGCGTGGAGGCTTACGCCGGCGCATTTTACCCAGAGCGACCGATTTCTTTCGTCAGAAAAGGGCAGAAATTCGTGGTTGTGGATGTCGTCAAGCAGTGGAGAACTCCGGACGAAATACACTTCTATGTAATCGCAGATGACGGCAGCGGCCACGAGGTGGCGTATAGTTTTTCCAGAGACAAGTGGCAGGTTATTGCCAGATAGTTTGCACAGGGAGGTGCGTAGATGATCGTAGGAATTCCCAAAGAGATCAAGGACAAAGAGTTTCGTGTTGGGCTCACGCCGGGGGGAGTAGGGCAGCTCGTCCATGCCGGTCACAAAGTAATCGTAGAAACCCACGCCGGTGAGGGAAGCGGGTTCAGCGACGAGGAGTACAGGTCCGCCGGAGCCGAAATCCTGTCTTCTGCAGCTGAAGTCTATTCCCAGGCCGAGATGATCATGAAAGTCAAAGAGCCGCTTCCATCGGAGTATCAGTATCTGAGAGAAGGATTGCTCCTCTTCACATACCTGCACCTGGCGGCCTGCGAGGAACTTACCCACGAACTCATGAAGAGGAAGGTCATTTCCGTAGCCTACGAGACCGTAGAACTACCCAACGGGCAGCTTCCTCTCCTCACACCGATGAGCGAAGTCGCCGGCAGGATGGCGGTGCAGATAGCGGCTCATTACCTGGAGGAGACCAACGGTGGGCGCGGCAAGCTGCTGGGCGGAGTTCCCGGAGTCAGGCCTGCGGACGTGGTCATAATCGGGGGAGGCACGGTTGGAACCAATGCCGCAATGGTGGCATTGGGCATGGGCGCCCACGTGACCATCATCGACAAAAACCTGGACAGGCTCAGATACCTCGACGAAATACTGCACGGCAACCTCACCACCCTGAGCTCCAACCCGTTGAACATAGCCACCGCCGTGGAGCATGCCGACGTGGTGATCGGCGCTGTATTGATCAAGGGCGCTCGAGCTCCAAGGCTCGTGACCAGGGAGATGATCAGCAAGATGAAGCCCGGCAGCGTAGTGGTCGACGTGGCGGTGGATCAGGGAGGATGCGTGGAAACCATACACCCCACATCACACACGAACCCGACGTACCTGGTGGATGGAGTTATCCACTACGGGGTGCCGAACATACCTGGCGCCGTGCCGAGAACTTCGACTTACGCTCTTTCCAACGCCACTGCGCCATATGCTCTGGAGCTCGCGAACAAGGGATTCGTCAGGGCGGTCAAGGAAAATCCTGCGCTGGCAAAGGGCGTCAACGTGTATCAAGGTTACGTTACGTACAAAGCCGTGGCCGATGCTTTCGGCCTTCCGTACAAGCCGCTGGAAGAGCTTTTGTAATTCCTTAGGCAAACGAAAGCGGCGGGAACTCGTTCCCGCCGCTTTCCTGAATGGCGTCACTTCTCCTGAGATTCTCCCCTGGCGGCAAGCTTCCTCTTCTCTTCCTCCACCAACACCCTGCGAAGGAACTTGCCAACCGCCGATTTCGGGAGCTCCGACCGAAATTCCACAAGCTTCGGAACTTTGTAAGGTGCCAGTCTTTCCTTGCAGAAAGCGATGATCTCCTCCGGGGTGGCGGTTTCCCCTTCTTTCAGCACGATGTAAGCTTTCACCGTCTCGCCACGGTAAGGATCCGGCACGCCTGCCACCACAGCCTCCTGGACTTTTGGATGGGCATAGAGAACTTCTTCGACCTCCCTCGGCACGATGTTGTACCCGGAAGCTATGATGATATCCTTCTTCCGATCCACGATGTAGAAGAAGCCATCCTCGTCCATTTTCGCTATGTCGCCTGTGTACAGCCACCCATCGGAGTCGAGCACCAGCGCAGTTTCGTCCGGCCTCTTCCAATAGCCTTTCATGACCTGAGGCCCTCTCACGGCCAGTTCTCCGGCTTCCCCTACCGGCAACTCTTTCCGCTGCCCGTTTTCCTCCTCCAGGGAAACTATCTTGGCTTCGGTATCGGGGAATGGCACGCCAATACTTCCTTTCTTACGCTTGCCGTACACCGGATTGGAATGCGTCACCGGAGAAGCTTCGGAGAGCCCGTATCCCTCCACCAGCCTCGCGCCGGTTATCCTTTCGAACTCTGTCTGAACCTCCACCGGAAGCGGAGCAGCGCCGCTGATGCAGGCTTTCAGGCTCTTCAAATTGTACTGGCTCACTTTCGGATGGTGGTTTATAGCGATGTACATTGCCGGCACGCCGGGGTAGAGGGTAACTTTCTCCCGGTGTATGATCTCGAGTATGACGTCCGCCTGCCGGGGATCCGGTACTACGATCAATCTCCCTGCAGCGCACATGGTCATGTTCATCGCCACGGTCATGCCGTACACGTGGAAGAACGGAAGCGCCCCGAGGGACGTTTCGCCTCCGAACCTGGTATCGGGCAGCCACGCACACACCTGCTTTGCGTTCGCCACGAGGTTTCGGTGGGTCAACATTGCTGCTTTCGGCACCCCGGTGGTTCCACCCGTGTACTGGAACAAAGCCAGATCGTCCGGATTTACATCCACCGGTTCCGGTTCAGGCGGAGTTTCCACGACCATTTTCTTGAACAAAAGCACATCCTTGCCGGCAAGATCCACCCAGTCGCCGCTCTTCTTGAGGGTGCTCTTCACGAGGCTTCCCCAGGGAAACGACACGAACTCCGGCACCGTGGTGACTATCACATGCTCGAGGTTCGTCTCCTTCCTTGCTTCTTCTACTTTCGGCAGAAAGGAGTTCAACGTAAGGATGGTGGTAGCTTCCGCATCCTGTAGCTGGTGGATCAACTCTCTGGCGGTGTAAGTGGGATTGGTATTCACCACTATGGCCCCCGTTTTCAGTGCTCCGAAATAAGCAATGACGTACTGCGGGAGGTTGGGAAGCATTATGGATATCTTATCCCCTTTCTTAATCCCGATTTTCTGAAGAGCAGCAGCGAACCTATCGACCATGTCCTTCAACTGGGCGTAAGTCATCTTGTACCCAATCTTGAGCCCCAGCGGCATGTATTTCAGTATAAGTTCCACCGCCACATTGTTGGGGAACTTCCTGGCGGATTCCTCCACGAACCAGTAGAGCGGTTCGTCAGGATATTCGACGTGCGCCGGGACTCCTTCGTCATAGAACTTTATCCAAGGGGCTTCTGCAGGCATTTCACTCCCTCCTCTTGATTGGTTCTCCGCAACAGTTCGGTCCCGATCGAACACAGACCGCAGACTTTATACTGATGCACTCAGCAGGCGAAACAAGAAAAGATCGACGAAAATCAGCCTAATCAGCGTCCGATGGTCGGAAAAAGCCAAACCGTTACGTTTCTTCAAACAAAAAACGCGGACATGATATGCCCGCGTTACGGCCCGAGATATGTGTACCCAAATATGAGAAAAGAACGTTGCAGAACTTCATCGTCTGCCACCTTTTTGGAAAACGATATCATTTTGGTTTTAATTGGGCGACTTCAACTCAACCAAATTATACCACGACGGTGCGGAGAACGCAAGTCTCCAATTTTTGAAGAACGGTTTGAGGAAATCCCGCCGAGATAAAACTTTACACCCCGATTCCCAGAAGCAGAGCGAGCTGATACACTCCTATCCCTGCGCCAAA
>CAZEXY010000010.1:0-6613 GCA_964516345.1 uncultured Anaerolineae bacterium | reverse complement strand
ACACCCCGATTCCCAGAAGCAGAGCGAGCTGATACACTCCTATCCCTGCGCCAAAAGCCACAATCGTCAGAAAGACGATGTCGAAAACGAGCCACAGCTTGTTCTCCAGCTCCCGGTACATCGTGGCAACCGTCGCAACGCACGGGATGAAGAGCATTTGCGTCACGAGGAAAGCGAGAGCGCCGGCAGGAGATATGATATGTGGCAGCAACTTTGCCAGGTTTTCCCCGGATCCTCCAAGCAGTACCCCCATGGTAGCTATTGAATTTTCTTTCGCTACGAAGCTCGCGAGGAGAGCCACCAGCATCTTCCAATCGAGCCCCATGAGCCTTCCGATCGGAGCAAGGAATTTGCCGATCACTGAGAGGTAACTTCGCTCGATCCCGCCCCCGGGGAAGTAGGAGAGGAACCAGATCAAAATCGCCGCCGAGACTATCAGGGTGCCTGCATTCTTGACGAAAAGCCAGAGTCGCTGCCACGCCCTGACCGTCAGGGCTTTCCAATCCGGCGTGTGGTATAGAGGAAGCTCCATTATGAACGCCGTTCTTTCCCCTTTGAAGACGAACTTGTTTATCAGCACTCCGCTCACACCGAGCACGATCAGGTTGAGAACCACGAGCCCCCATGTGACCAGAGGAGCAATGTTGCTGAAGAACACGGTGGTCATGAAGCTCAACACCACCATCCTCGCGCTGCACGGCACCAGGGGCACCAGCAACAGGGTCAACAACCTCGCGCGCCTGGATTCTATGATTCTCGTGCCCATCACGGCAGGCACGTTGCACCCAAAGCCGAGGAACAAAGGCATGAAGGATTTTCCGTGCAGTCCCATGCGGTGCATGAACCTATCCATCGCGAAAGCACCCCGGGCCATGTACCCCACGTCTTCCAGCAACCCCATGGAGAAGAAGAAGACGAAGAGTATCGGCGCGAAAGTTATCACCAATCCGGCACCGCCTATGATTCCGTCGACGACCAAACTGACCAGCCACCCCGGGATACCAGAGCTGTGGGCGGATATCCAATCGGTGGGTATCTCCACAATGTAATGATTCAACAAATCCTGCAACGGCGCCCCCAGGGTGTAAGTCACCCAGAATATCAGTCCCATTACGGCAAGGAGGATCACGAGCCCAAGGATCGGATGGGTGGCGTATTTGTCGATCTGCCTCGTGATGGACATCTGGCCGCGTTTCGGGCGTACCAGAGCAGCCCTGACCATCCGATCGACCCACTCGTACCTGGCCCCGGCTATCTTGAGGGAGAGATCTTCGTGAGAAATGAGCATTTCGTTCATCTCCCGCCATTCTCCCGGGGGCATTGAAGCTTTCAGTTCACGCAACAGCGCGGGATCGCCTTCCAGAATCTTGAGCGCCGCCCATCGGCTCGGATAATCCGTCAGATACTTCTTTGCATAAGGTTCCACCTGGTCGAGCAGGCTCTCTATTTCCGGCGGCATGGTCGGCTTGCAGGGGCGAGAAGGAGCCTCCTCCAGGGCTCTTTGAATCTCCTCCATCAGAGCATCTTTTCCTTCGCCTTTCCGAGCCACCATCGGAACCACCGGTATCCTCAACGCAGCCGCGAGCACCTCCGGCTCGACGTTTATTCGCTCGTCCCTGGCCACGTCCATCATGTTCAGTACGAGAATGACAGAACTGGTCAGGTGCAGAATTTCCCCGACCAGGTAAAGCCCGCGCTCCAGCGCTGCTGCATTGACCACCGTGACCACTATGTCAGGCTTTTCCCTGATGATGAAATTCCTGGCAATTTCCTCTTCCGGGGAATTGGCTGTGAGGCTGTAGGTGCCCGGGAGGTCGACGACTTCCACGTCGATCCCGTTTGGGAGCTTGAAATGTCCGGTCTTCTGTTCTACGGTCTTGCCCGGCCAGTTACCTACGTGCTGGTCGAGCCCCGTCAGATCGTTGAAAACCGTGCTTTTCCCAACGTTCGGCTGGCCCGCCAGCGCGATTACCACACCGTTCTTACCGCCCATCAACCCTCCTCGACGGGCTCGATTTCTATCCTGTCGGCTTCTCCTCTGCCGAGGGCTATCTCCACGCCTTCTACGTTCACTATTATGGGCCCGGTACCGTAATTCGCCTCCATCTCCACAAGGTTCCCGGGTATGAACCCCAAGACGCCAAGGCGGCTCACGAATCCACGTCCTCCTGTTATCTTGACGATCCTTCCTCTTTGTCCTTTGGTGAGATGGGATAAGGTCATCCTTCCGCTGGGACCGGTGGCGACGTCCGTAGCAACGTTACCTGCAGTGAATCTCCTTCTGCCCCAAAATCTCATGTAAGACCTCCAATTCCTTTGCCGAGCCCAATTTTTATCATGTTAATGATAATTATACCCCCCCATTTCCAAAAGGTCAAATCCACGGCGCAAAGAGAGTTACAGAGCACTTTCCTTCAAGCCAACCCCATCACGCTTGACGAACCACCACAAAGGTTCCCGGCTTCTCCCCGGGTCTTACCCTGCCGAACACCGTGGTCGGATCGTGCTGGAAGATCAGAAGAGCGTTCCGCCTCAGCGCCCAATCTCGCAGTCGCTTCTTGGTCTGTATGCTCTCCATCGGCTCGATATCAAAGGATGGCACCCAGGCAAGCCTTTCCATGTGCACCGCCCAGGAGCAGGCATCCGCCAGAAAAATTGCAGACTTTCCTTCGCTTTCCACGATCACCACCTGGTGCCCCGGCGTGTGTCCTCTGGTGACCATAGTCCTCACGGATGGCGTAACCTGGTAATCGCCATCCACTATCTCCATCGCCCCGGATTCGAGAAGCGGTAGGAAATTCTCCTTGAAATAAGTTCCGCGGGTGCGCTCGTTCGGGAACATAGCCTGTGCTATCTCCCTGCGCTGGACAATGTAGCGAGCATTCGGGAACGTAGCGACGACATTGTCTCCATCGAACATCGTGTTCCCGCCGCAGTGATCGGAATGAAGATGGGTGTTGATCACTATGTCGATTTCCGCTGCAGTGACCCCAAGCCGCTCGAGTTCGCCGAGCAACCTCCGATCCCCCTGATCCTCCATGGCAAAGATCTTCTTCTGCTTCGGCGTCAGTTTGTCCCCGTATCCGGTATCCACCAGAATCTTCTTGCCGTCGGCTACGATCAATAGAGATCTGAGTTCCCAGGGCACGCGGTTGAGTTCGTCGGCAGGATGCACCTTCTCCCAGAGGACTTTCGGAACGAGACCGAAGAATCCTCCCCCGTCCGATTTCGTGGTGCCGTCGCTCAACACGAATATATCCACGTTTCCGATTTTCATCAGAGTCCCCTCCATCCATGAAGATCAAACTCTTTCGCCCGCGACCTTAAATCCTGCACAATATACCTTCCGTCGAAAAAGATGGCAAGCTAGGGTGGCCCGGCAAATGGGCATTCGCGGCTCAAACCGGGACAACGCAGACGAACATGAGATCGTTGACATTGGTCATCGTCGGCCCGGTGATCAGCAACCCTCCCGCCGCTTTCAGAAACGTGTAGGAATCGTTCCTGCTCAGGCTTTCGATTGCCGAAAGGCCTGCTTGCATCCCGCGCTCCACGGTCCGACCGTCGACAACCCCGCCGGCGGCGTCCGTGGGGCCATCCGTGCCGTCCGTCCCAAGGCTCGCCACCATCACTTTTCCCCGCACCCCGTCCAGGGCCAGAGCCGCCGAAAGCGCAACTTCCTGGTTCCGCCCCCCTACTCCATCCCCTCGGATCGTAACAGTAGTCTCGCCCCCCAGGATCAGGCAAGCCGGCAAAGGCAACGGACCGCCGGCGGATATCTCCTCCCTGGCCAGAGCCGCAAGAAACTTTCCCACCTCTTTCGCCTCTCCTTCCAGGAAAGTCGTCAGCAACATCGAATTGTACCCCCTCGCGGCGGCCTCCTTCACAGCTGCCTCTGCAGCGATTCTATTGTCGCCGATAATGGAAACGGAACTGTTGGAGAATATCCGATCGCCCGGCTTGGGGGTCTCTGGTTCCAGCCCTTTCACCCCGCGTTCCAGCCTTTGGAGAACCGATTCCGGAACCCTGTCCAGCAGATCGTATCTGGTCAACACATCCATTGCATCCTGGAACGTGCTCGTGTCGGGCACCGTCGGGCCTGAAGCGATGACATCCAGCGGATTCCCTATCACGTCCGAAAGAACCAGGGATACGACCGTGGCCGGAAACGCCGCTTTTGCAAGCAATCCTCCTTTTACCCGAGAGATGTGCTTCCTGACGGAGTTCATCTCCCCAATCGTTGCACCGGATTCCAGCAACAACCTGTTGGTTTTTCGAACATCCGAAAGCGTTATCCCCGGCGCCGGCGCTACGAGCAAAGCCGACCCGCCTCCCGAGATCAACACGATGACCAAATCGTCCCTGCCGGCTCCTTCCGCGATCCGCAGGATCCTTTCCGTGCCGAAGACCCCGTTCTCGTCCGGGATGGGATGTCCTGCCTCGTGGATGCGTATCCTTCCGGAGGGGAGAGCGTAGCCGTATCGGACGTTGATCCATCCTGCGGAGATACGTCCACCGAGCATCTCTTCGACCGCCTTCGCCATTGGGGCGCCGGCTTTTCCTGCGCCAACCACGAATATCCTTTCGAAAGCCTTCAGGTCGAAAGAATCGCTGCCGATCCTGAGGGAATCCCCGCTCAATTCCATCCATTTCCTCACGGCTTCGTGCGGATCGACCGAGCGCAGCGCAGCTTCCATCACAGAGAGGAGGTCTTCTCTCTGCCGAAGGGTTCCGGATTTGATGATGTTTCGCACGAACATACCCATCCTCCAGGCAAAAGTATCCAACGAAGGGCAGAGAGTTGTCAAGTGTACCCCTACGACGTCCGACCCGAAACGCGGAGCACTTTACTTTGCGAGTTTCCAAATCGAGATGTATAATAAAAAAGCAGATCCGGAGCCTTCATCCGATAAAACGAGCACTCACCCGAACAGGAGAACGACATGAAAAAGAACAGCCAGATTTTGATCGGCGTAATTGCGGGACTTTTGATTTTGCTGTTTTTAGGGATCGTGATCCTCGCAGCCTCTCTGATATTCACGAAGAAAGGT
Source organism: uncultured Anaerolineae bacterium (assembly GCA_964516345.1). GTDB lineage: Bacteria > Chloroflexota > Anaerolineae > S016-19 > S016-19 > S016-19. The sequence goes on along the minus strand of CAZEXY010000010.1, from coordinate 1,562 downwards.
GCTGCATCGCCCACGCCCATGGCAGTCCCGACCGTTGTGGTCGAAATACCTCCCGCACCGACGCCAACCCAGAATCCCCAGATCCTTACGCCAGCTCCCACGCCGAGCCCAATATCGAAGAAAACCTCGAGGCCGAAGCCAACAGCAACCAAGGCACCCAAGCCCAAAGCAACCGCCACCAAAGAGACGAAACCCAAAGCCGTCGTGACGGCGCAAAAAGCCAATCTACGCACAGGCCCGGGCACAGGGTACGAAATCGTCACTCAAGCCCCCAAAGGCACGGAATTCACCATAGTAGCCAGGGACGAAAGCGGGAACTGGTTGGGCGTACTGCTGGAATCCGGGGAGATAGGATGGATTTACAAAGATCTCACCCGGATCGAAGGAGACGCTTCGGAAGTGCCGATATTGCTGCCCCCGAAGCCGGGGGGCAAGACCCCGCAACCCACTTCGAAACCCACCGCGACGGCCACCAAAGCTCCGGCCCGGATAGCCGGAAAACTGGCCTTCCCCGTTTTCGATCCCGCCAGAGGCACTTACGACGTGTACGTGCTGAATATGAGCAACAAGAGCGCACAAAGGGTCATCGACTATGCCAGCGAACCGGCTTTGAGCCCGGATGGGAACAGAATAGCTTTCCGGAGATGGAAATCGGACAACAGAGGGCTGGAAGTGATGGACACATACGGTGGGAACCGCCGCCGGTTGACCAATTTCTTCGAGGATGCGCTGCCTTCGTGGTCGCCGGACGCCAAGACCCTGGTCTTCTTCTCCCGCAGGGAATCCGATAGGGGATCGCGAATCTACATGCTCGACATCAACGGAGCACACGATTGGGTTCTCCGAAGAGGTGCGAATGTGGTCTTCGGCGAATACCCGACCTGGGGACCTTCGGGGCACGTGATCTACAGAGCCACAGTGCCGCAAGCCGGCATAGGAATGATGAACAACGACGGCAGCGGCTTCAGAATGCTCGTGGCCGACGGGAGCGCCACAGCCCCCGCGGTCTCGCCGGACGGGAAGAAGATAGCGTTCATGAGCACCAGAGACGGCAACTGGGAGATCTACGTTGCCACCTTCTACGATTCCGGGCTACGACTCAGCAGACTCACGAACAACCCTGCCAACGACGGTCTGCCCGCATGGTCTCCCGACGGGAACACCATAGCCTTTCTATCCGACAGAAGCGGGCATTGGAGCATCTGGCTGATGAACCCAGACGGGACCGACCAAAGGGAGTTCTACACGCTGCCGGGATCCCCCGACGGGCACGTCAGAGGGGAACCTGATTACGCCTCCAGGGGGTGGGTCGAAGAAAGGATTAGTTGGAGCAGGTGATTTTCACCCCAAAGCTCCTTCGAACAAGAAGCAGGATTTACGCTGTTCGACATACCCACTGTTCCGTAGGGGCGACCAGCAGGTCGCCCTTACGGGGCGTCGACACGCCGATTCACTCTTCCTCCATTCTGGAGCCCGGTAAAGGAATATAAAACGACTGACCATCTCAACTGCATGACTCCTGAACTCGTATTCCGCACCCAGAATCCGGTTTTTTGAAATTA
>CAZEXY010000009.1:16048-40039 GCA_964516345.1 uncultured Anaerolineae bacterium | reverse complement strand
CAGCCCGACCAGGATGGACTAACAGTCCGTCCTACAGGTCTGTACGAGCCCACTCCCCTGTATGGGACGCTGATGAACGCTGTACGAGGCATTTCAACGCCAAGACGCAAGGAAAGCATAAGACGCAAAGAACTTCAAAAACTTTGTGCCTTTGCCTCTTTGTCTCCTCGCGTCCTTGCGTTCTGAACCTGCGAGCTAACAGCCCGCCCCACAGCGCTCTATTTACGGAACAGCCGCATCGTTCTACCCTACCCAAAACCGGAACCGAAAAGTATGGTATAATCGAAAAGGCAAAGGCAAATCTTTTTACCATCAACGTAAACCCTAACAGGAGGGATCTCGATGAGAAGCGTGCGGTATTTGCTCCTCCTTCTCACGATATTCATGGTCGGGTGCTCCGGGAACGCCACAAAAGCCGGTACGCATGGTAGTTCATTGCCTACGGCGACGACAACAGCGACAAATAGGCGCATTCCGTTCAGACTCGAATCTCCGGCATTCGGCAATGGAGATTCCATACCGGCAAAGTTTGCATCATGTGGTCACCCGAACGTCTCTCCTCCAATGAAATGGAGCAAAGCACCCGAAGGCACAACAAGCTTTGCGTTGTGTGCCATGGACGAAGTCTACAAAGTCTGGGAGAACGTTCCCAAAGGCGCCTCATTCGTACATTGGGCAATTTTCAACATCCCTGCCAGCCGCACAAATTTGGAGGAGAACATCCCCAAAACCGCTCATCTGCCGGATGGCATCCTGCAAGGGAAAAACTGGGAACACAAGTGGGGATACTCAGGGCCATGTCCACCTCCAGGGCAGAAACACGTTTACTCGTTCACCATCTACGCTCTCGACGAAAAGCTCGAAATCCCACCGGAAGAGGGAAGAGATCTATGCTTCGCCCTCGGCGGCCTGAGGCCGGTCAAGCCGCTTCCCGGAGAAACGGAAAAGATTCGAAATCTTGCTTCGACCATTGAAGGACATGTGCTCGCATCCGCCACCCTGAGAGGAGTGTATGGGGGCAGATAGCACACACATCCGCCGCCAACCGATCATGGTGCACACATCAGAAACGAGTGGGAACAAAACATAGCCGGGAGGCGGAAATATCGACCCCATCCCGGCTATGCAGGTTCATTCCACTTGTATCGGCGGATCCCCAGGGAGCCACTGCACATTGACTTTGTCCGCAGGATCGTGGGGCACTTTGACGAAAATCGCTTTCCATGGGACGCTGCCGTTATTGATCAGGTAATGAAAGTGCTTCGGCGGCACATGGCACAAATCCCCGGGAGAAAGGGTCGTTTTCTCGCCGTTGATGTAAATATCGGCGTTTCCCTCGAGAGTAAAGAAATCTTCCTCCATACGGTTGTGGTAATGGGTCTGGAAATCCTCGCCGGGCATAAGCACGACCATGCCGAAATCCGCCCGCGGTCCTCTCATCAAGTACTTGGGGCCGGAAACTCCATCGAACCGATACTGCACGCTACTTTCGTTGATCTTAAAAGGTTTCATCTTTTCTCCTGACTCTAAATTAGATCACTCACCCGGAGCTCGCCACATGGAGACGGTAACCCCCTTATCGGCAAGTTCCATCTGCGGAGCATAGGCTTCAGACCATCTGGAGAACAGATCCTCATACACGCTGGCGAGGGATATGTCCGGCTCGTACACTTTCTCCGGCTTGACGACTATTTCCGCAGCCGTGGCCATGTTGGGATATATGCCCACACCAACTCCGGCACAAATAGCCGCCCCCAAGGCAGTAGCCTCTTTAACCACACGGGTATGCACCGGGACCTGCAAGGTATCAGCCAGTATCTGGCACCAGAGCGGTCCTTTGGAAGCACCGCCTGCGAATATGACCTCCTCCGGGAATTTTCCAGTTACATCGGCAATACGTCGGAGGTTTGCCAGGGTAACCACAGCAGCATTCTCCTCCAAAGAGCGGAACAACGCCGCCCTGGCGTTCACCTCGGAGCCCAGAGGCAGGTTCAGGAAAGAAGGAGAAGCATGTTTCCAGTGCATGTAGTCCATAGCATCCGAGAAAATAGGAATTATTCCATAAGAACCCGGTGGTACATCCTGCGCCATCCTCTCCAACAGAGCATACGGATCCATCCCCATGGAGTGCGCCTTTGCCTTGATGTCAGGCGTGAAAGCATCTCTGAACCATCGAACCGCTATGCCCGGGAAGAAAACGATAGCTTCTGCCTGCCACTGTGACGGGACAGCGTGGAAATTCATCCTGATACGCCCCGATGGGTCGGACAAAGGCCTGTCAAGGTTGACCTCCTGCTGCCAGAATGACCCGCCGAAAACGGCAGCCTGGCCTGGCTTCACGGCGCCCACACCCACGGTGCCAAGCTGGGCATCGCCACCCCCCATCACGATGGGAGTGCCGGGTTTCAATCCGGTTTCCGCGGATGCTTTTCCGGAGACCTCTCCGATGACCGTTCCAGATTCCGCCACCGGAGCCCTGAGCAGATCCTCACGTATGCCGCACGCCTTCGCTATGGAGGTATCCCACTTTCTGGTCTCGAGGTTGAAAAGCCCCGTAGTGCCGCCATTGGACGGATCGACGGTAGGCGGAGCCCCCAGACGCGTTGCGACCCAGTCGCTCAGCATCACCATGTAAGCCGCTCGATCGTATATCTCCGGTTCATGCCGCTTCAACCACAGAAGACGCGGAGCCGCCCCCAACGCAAACGTCTGACCGGACTTGAGATACAGCTCGTACTCCAATCCCGGGGATTTACCACGCAGGTCTTTGACTTCTTGAATAGCCCTGGCGTCCACATTGGCGCACGCCCAGAGTTCTTTGCCGTCCTCATCGTAGAGGGCTATTCCTTCTCTCATGCTGGTGGTGGCTACGGCTGCGACGTCGGCATCGGGCACCTGGTGCATGACATCCTTTATACACTGGGTGAGAAGATCCCAGTTGCGATCCATGTCGAACGTCATGGAACCGGGATACTTCGGCTCACTCCGATGCGTCCACTCCCTGGCGGAAGCAGCAAGCTGACGACCGTTTTCGTCGAAAAGAACGGCTCGGCCACTTCCAGTACCTGCATCCAGGGCAAGCAAATGTCTCATGGTACTACGCTCCTTGATATACACGAGCGCGCCGGTGCGAACGTACACCGGCGCGCTCGGTCCGACTTAGAAATCGTAGTTGTCAATGTTGTCCTTGGTGAAAATCACCCGCTCCGGCAGAAGGATGATGCCGTTGTTCGGAGCTTCATACTTGTAACCCTGAATAGAGTTCGGAGAAACCTCTACAGTTCCAACATCTGGCACATCGAACTTATCGCCGACTTTCAGAGTCTTGCCCTGGGCAAGGAGATTGGCTACGTAGATCGCCAGTTTGCCCTGTTTCACCACATCCCAGAGGCCGAATTTCTTGACGGTACCGTCTTTGACGTACTGTCTCATGACGTTAGGGGTAGAGAAGCCGACGATAATGACCTTGCCGGCGATTCCCAGATTCTCAGCCGCCTGCGCCGTCCCGGGGAGGGCGTTCGCGTCAGGGCAGATGACAGCGTCCAGATCAGGGTAAGTCTGGAACAAGTCCGTCGGAACCTGAACCGCTTTCTGGGCGTTCTCGTGACTAAACACGGTGGCGACGATCTTCCAGTTGGGATATTCTTTCTTGATGATGTCTTTTGCAACAGTGACCCACTGGTTCTGATCGGTCACGGTAGAGCTGGAGTAATGGAATGCCACTTTCTTGGGGGCCGTTTTCGCGTCTTTCATCTGGCTGGCAGCCATCTCCACCAGCATCCGCCCAAGCATCTTGGGGGTACCCTGATCGATGTAGTACTGGCGGCATCTCGGATCGACGTCGGAGTCCCACGTGATGACCTTTACGCCTTTCTTCATGGCGCGCTTCAAAGCGGGGCAAAGGCCATCAGGAGACAAAGCCGAAATGGCTATGGCATCGTATCCCTGGTTCACAAAGTTATTGATGAACTCAACCTGAGCGCTCACGCTGGGTTCGCTGGGGCCATCATACTTGACCTGGATACCGAGTTTCTTGCCCATAGCCATGGCACCCTTACCGCCGGATTCGAAGAAGCCCACACCGGTAAGCTTGGGGATGAAGGCAATCTTTACGTTCTTCTTACCTGCCGGTTTCGCCGGAGCCTTCGTGGCAGCAGGGGCCTTAGTAGCCGCCGGAGCCTTGGTCGCTGCAGGAGCTTTGGTCGGAGCCGGCGCCTTGGTGGGAGTGGCTTTCGATGCACAAGCCGAAACGACAACGGCCAACACCAGCAAAGCCACGAGAACAACCATCTTCTTACTGTGATACATGATTAAAAACCTCCTCTTTAGTGTCTTCTCAAACTTTGGTCCTGTAGAATGCACGATTTTTTGTTTTCTCTCAGCTCACCTCCTTTCCGAGTCCACCCAACGCTTCTTCCTGGCGAGACTTCAAAGCCTGTCGATTGAGTCGTTCCTCGTTGAACCGAGCAACCAGCAGCTTGGCTGCAACAACCACCACCAGCAAGAATCCAGTCACCACAGGCACCACGTCGCTCGTAACCCCCAGAGCAAGCAAGCCCTGGCGAAGATATCCGATGAATATCCCCGCAATCAACGTCCCCACGATGGTACCGCTCCCCCCCATGATGTCGGTACCGCCGAGAACCACTGCCGTGATTATGGGTAGAAGGTCTTTACTACCCAGGTCAGATCTGGCAGAAGTAAAGTAAGAAGTAAGCATAACCCCAGCGATAGCAGCTCCCAACCCGCTTAGCGTGTATGCCAATATCAAGGCTTTTTTCACGGGCACGCCGGTGTACTCAGCAGCTTCCTGGTTAACCCCAATAAGATAAAGGTACCGCCCAAACCTGGTTCGGTGCAACAGCAAAGCCAAGAACAAGGCAAAAAGGAAAATGAGTATCAAAGGTATGGGCAATCCCATTATGCTATTCTGAGTAAAGTCACCGAAGCTTTGAGGAAACCCGGTTATCCCTTCGTACATGTAGGCGGAGAAGCCGGCCGCACCATAAGCCTTGAACCCGAGAAAGTCCAGCACTCCAGGCAATCCCGCAGCGATACCGCCAAACATGAACAAAGTGCCCAATGTTATGACCAGTGGATGTATGTCCGTATACGCCACGAAGAGTCCGTTGAACAGACCCGCCAGTGTACCCACTACAATTGCCAGGGCTACTGCTGCGACTATATTCATGCCTGCAACCCACCCCAGCCCTATCACGATGGAAGTCAGCCCCATGACGGAAGTGCTCGAAATGTCGATCCCTCCAGTAATTATGGTGAGCGTCATCGCCAGCGCAGCGAAAATGATGTGCATGAAGTCATTAGTGGAATAGAGAAGGTCTTCCACCTTCAAAAACGCCGGATTAATGGCTCCAAGAACAAGCACTTCCACAACAAGCATCACGGCCAGAGAAAACTCCCAGCTTTTTAACCAGCGAGTAAGTTTCATAGGTTCATGACTCCTCATGTGTGTGACCGTTGCGATTCGCTTCCACCGCAGATCGGACCTTCTTGATATGCTCCATCCGCACTTTCCTGCGTGACAGAAGCTGCCGAAGGTTTACCGCCTCACGCAGCCGATAATCGAAGTACACTGCTACTAACAGAATTATTCCTCCAACGGCGTTGCTCCAATATCCCGGCACCTTCAGGAATATGAGCATGCTGTCGACGGTCTTGAGGAACAAAGCCCCGATGAAAGCCGAAACAGGCGTCCCTACCCCACCCGTGAGGCTAACCCCTCCGATGACGAGGGCCGCCAGGGCCTTCAGCTCTTGACCGTTTCCGGTTTGCATGGGGACGAATCCAACCTGAGCTACGAACACCACCGCCGCCATGGCCGAAAAAAGTCCGGCGAGAATGTACGCGATGAAAACTGTTCGCTGTATGGGAATGCCAAGGAACAAAGCTCCTTCTTCGTTGTCGCCAACCAAGTAGAAATATCTCGCAGGCTTGAACTTCTTGAGAACGAGTACAGCCAATAGAATGACAGCCAAAGTAACCCATACGAACATATGGATTTCCAGGAAGGTCAACTTTGCCAGGTGCTTGATATTAGCAGGAATAGTCTCGATCCAGCTCCCGCCAGTAAGAATGCGCATAGTTCCACGGTACATGCCCAAAGTACCCAGGGTCATTATGATAGGGGGAACACGGAAAATAGCCACACCGACGGAATTCACAGCGCCGGCAAGCACGCCGACGATGAGTGCAAGGAGTATGGCAATAGGAAGTGCTACACCTGCGTTTAAGGCCAAACCCAGCACCACGGCGCTCAACCCCATCGTGGCTCCCACAGAAACATCAAGTCCGCGGGTCAACACCACGAACATCTCTCCCACAGACACCAGAATTAATATCAGACTGCTGTTGGCGACGTTCCTCAACGAACGCGGGCTCAGAAAATGAGGGCTGACCAGTCCCACGCCGATTACCATGACCACCAAGAGTAAGAAGACCAACAATTCACGATTCCGAAGTAGACGATTCATGATATCTGCCCACCTACCATACCAAAGGATGCTTCCATGACCCTTTCCAGGGTAATCTCTTCGCGGCTCAGCTCTTCGATTATCGTTCCTTGATGCATAACCAGAACGCGATCGCTAAACTCTACGATCTCCTCCATCTCCGAGGAAATCAACAATATCCCAACACCCTGCGCCTTCAAGTTCTTGATGAGGGTATACACATCTTGGCGCGCCTGGGCATCAACCCCTCTGGTTGGCTCGTCGAGAATGATGCACTTCGGGTAACTGGCTAGTGCCTTGGACAAAACCACTTTCTGCTGATTTCCGCCTGAAAGAGTCCTGGCCAGCTGATACAGGCTGTTGGCTTTAATCCGGAGCTGATCCATATACTTCTCACCAATGGACCGTTCCCTCGCAAAGGAAATGAAGATCCTGCCGAGTTGAGGAAGTATGGAAGAAGTGGTCGTATAAAGATGTGGGAGGTCCAGGAATATACCATGGGCATGCCTATCCTCCGGGACATAAACCAATCCCAGATCCTGGCATTTCCTCGGAGTACGATTCCTGACAAGCCGCCCATCGATATAGACATCGCCACGGGCATGCTCGTCTATTCCCACAATAGCCTCTGCCAGCTCAGTGCGCCCAGCGCCGACTAAACCGGCAAGGCCTACCACCTCACCCTCTTTTACGCTCAAACTGATATCGTCGAAGACTTCTCCCTTTAGAGATTTGACCTCGAGCACAGGGACTTCACCTCGCGGAGCGCCGCTATCGTCGGAATCGGGCTGAGAAGCGGGAACGCTCCCCGAACCTCCATCGTCAGGCAATATCGCTTGTACGAGATCACTGGAAGAAAGATCCTTCGTCAGACTGCTCAGGACCACCTCTCCATTCCTGAGAGCAGTTACACGTCGAGAAATCTCCAATACTTCACCCAAGCGGTGAGAAATGAAGAAAATCCCTATTCCACGATTTGTAAGAGCTTTCATCTTGGCGAAAAGGTGATCGACTTCCCGAAAAGTGAGAGCAGAAGTTGGCTCATCCAGGATGAGAACACTTACATCCCTCAACAACCCTCTTATGATTTCAAGGAGCTGCTGATTCGCGATGCTCAGGCTGCCAGCGGAGGTGTGCATGGGGATGTGAAATTCCATCTCTTCAGAGAGCCGTTCGATCTGTTCGCGCACCTCGCCTTTAGGCTTGTCCAACCCGGTTAGGAGGTTCTCCTCCACAGAAAGGTGTGGAAAGATATGAGGTTCCTGGGGTACCATGTATATTCCCACGTTGTGAGCATCGGTCGGGCGCTCTATAGTTGCAGGTCGCCCATTGACACGAATCTGCCCGCTATCGGCCCTATAGACCCCAGATAAGATTTTCATGGTTGTAGACTTACCTGAGCCATTACCACCGAAGAGCGCATGCACTTCCCCTTTGTACAAATCCAGATCAATACCTCGTAGCACAGGAACGCCATCAAAGACTTTCCAAATGGAAGACATCTGGATCAAAGGGGTTGAGGAGTTTGTTGCGTCAGGAAAATTTTCTGATAGATCCATACCTTTTCCTTAACAAAAGATTTTTCAATCGGCTCCACCAATTGCTTTTGTGACGAATTATCACACTTGTATAAAATTATATCACAAAATCCGCATCGTGTCAAGGGTTTGAGCGTAACTTTACATTGTTTTCACAACAGTTTTCTTCAAGATCTTATCTCATCGATCTGACCATCGACCGCAAATCAATCTGGATTACAGGGCCCATTTCAAGCATTTAGGGCAGGCATAGCCGGTAATCGTACAAAATCACCCTGCAAAAAGTGATTCCGAGAACAACCTGTTGACAAGACGAACCTGATAGGGTATACTGTATTTGTAAGATTTACTGTAGTCAAATGTGACAGATGTGAGCATAGGTGACAACAGCTCGCCCATAACGAAACGGATGGAGATTTATATGGACAGCAGCGACTACACTCGTACCGCCCTCCTGGCTCGGGTAGCCTCCCTTTATTATGACTATGGCAAGACACAACAGGAAATAGCCGAAGAAATCGGCGTTACCAGATCAGCAGTATCCAGATTTCTCTCAGAAGCCAGAGAAAAGGGGGTAGTGGAAATCATAGTTCATACCCCATGGGACACATCTCCCGAATTGGAAGATGCGCTGCTGAAGACATTCAACCTGAAAGCTGTGAGAGTGTTAGTTCGAGAAGGAAAGTCTTACGAAGAAATGCTCCAAGGACTTGGTGTTCTTGCCGCAGAATATTTCAACGGTATTCTGCAGGACGGGATGATAATAGGCATTTCGTGGGGCACAGCCCTTTATCAGATGATCAGGGCCTTCAGGCCGAGACACCTGAGTAAAGCGGAAGTCATCCAGCTTATCGGAGCCACGGGTGCCGAAAGCGTGCCGACGAACGGCCCGATACTGGCTCAACTCCTGTGCCACAGGCTGGGGTGCAGATGCTGGAACTTACATGCACCGCTCATCGTCAGCAACAGAGCAGGCAGAGAGGCCTTGCTGCAAGAACGAAGCATAAAGGAGACCTTGCAAAGAGCCCGCTATGCGGACATCGCTCTGGTCGGCATAGGCTCGACACGCCCCGACCTGTACAGCCTGTTACGAGCCGGATACGTCACAGAAGAAGAAGCACAAAAAATCCGCCTGAGCGGGGCTGTGGGCGACGTATGCGCCCAACACTATTCCGTAACTGGAGAATGGCTGGACATTGATATAAATCATAGAGTTGTTGGAATAGACGTAGAAACTCTGAGAAGTATAGATACAGTGATCGGCGTAGCAGGTTCTTCTCTAAAAGGACAGGCGATTTTAGGAGCTCTGCGAGGGAAGTATGTAAATGTACTGATAACCGACGATCAAGCGGCGAAAAAAGTCCTGGCCCTGCACGAGATGATAGGTCGATAAAGGAACCTCCGCCGGGACGCTCCGCCTTAAGACCGACGCACCCTCCTCATGAAGTCCCATGGGGCAGACGAATTCACGCGACGCCTGCCCCATGGGACGAATCGCAAGAAATGCGGACTCCTCACACTCCCATGTACGCTTCCTTGATGGTGGGATTGTCCATGAGTTCTTTCGCCGGGCCGCTCATTCTGATATGCCCAACGTCAAGTACGTACGCCCGATCCGCCTGCTCCAGTGCCAGGAGCACGTCCTGCTCCACTATGAGCACGGTGGTTCCACGCATGATCACCTGATTGACGGCTTCGTAAATTGTCTCCACTATGATGGGAGCAAGCCCCAGAGAGAGCTCGTCGATCATGAGCAGTTTCGGTGCAGCCATCAACCCCCTCGCCACTGCGCACATCTGCTGCTCCCCCCCAGAAAGGCTCCCGGCAGGCTGGTTCAACCGCTCAGCCATCCTGGGGAACAGGTCCAGGACGAACCGAAAGTCCTCCTTCACCTGATCCCTGTCCTTCCGGTGGTACGCTCCCATCATGATGTTCTCCTTCACCGTCATCCCGGCAAAGAGCCTCCGCCCCTGGGGCACCTGGGTTATTCCCAGGTCCACGATCTGTTCAGACGGCATCCCCGCTATCTCCTTGCCCATGAACTTTATGCTCCCGGACATCGGGCGCAGCAGGCCGGAGATGGTATAGAGCAAGGTGGATTTTCCGGCCCCGTTGGAACCAACCAGCGCCACCACTTCCCCTTCGTCCACCTCCAGGTTCACGTTCCACAAGACCTGGACGTCTCCATATCCCACGTTCAAATCCTTCACTTCGAGCATCATCTTCGTCCCTCCCTCATCCGTTCGACCGGAGCTGCTGCTTACGTTTCTGTCGTTCGACGAACTTCTCCCCAAGATACGCCTTAATGACATCCGGATGGTTCAGCACCTCCTCCGGCGTGCCTTGGGCCAGCTCCATGCCGAAATTCAGGACGAACACCCGCTCGGTCACCCCGGCGATGGCCTTCATCACATGCTCGATGACCAAAAGGGTAACCCCTCTTTCGTTGATCCTGCGCACCAACTCCATCGCCGATTCGATCTCCTTGGGGTTGAGCCCGGCCATCACTTCGTCCAGGAAAAGGAGCTCCGGCTCCATTGCCAGCGCTTTGGCAAGCTCCAGACGCTTCAGGTACGGCAGGGTGAGTTCGTCAGCGTGCTTGGTGCGCAGGTGAGACATCTCCACGAAATCCAGCACCTCATCGGCCTTTCGAAGGGCATCCTTGGTGGAACGCTCTTTCCCTTTGTGACCGAACATGGCGCCGACTGCCACGTTCTCCCGCACCGTCATCCCACGGAACGGCTTGACGATCTGGAACGTCCGGGCTATGCCTATCCGCCCGATCCTGTACGCAGACCAGCCGGTGATGTCCTTACCCTTGAAGTACACCTTTCCACTGGTGATTGGGAGCATCCCGGTGATGACGTTGACGAAAGTGGTCTTGCCCGCGCCGTTGGGCCCTATCAACCCAAGAATTTCCCCTCGGTAGATCTTCATATCCACGTCCTGGACTGCCGCCAGTCCGCCGAAATGCTTCGTAACCTTTTGTGCTTCCAGAATCACTTCTCTTTCCATGGCTATACCCTGTGCATCCGTATGTTCTCGAGAAGGCTCGAAATCGTCAATTTCTTCTTCCCGCTGAGGAAGTCCATGATCCCCTGAGGAGTGAATACCATCACAAGAATGATTATCGTGCCCAGGATGGTTTCGTGGAACTCGCCGACGTGGAAGAAGAAGACCAGGAGGGTGATGAGAATGTAGTAAATGAACGAGCCGATGAACGGGCCGAAGATCGTTCCCGGTCCGCCGAGCACCGTCGCCAGGATCATCTGGAGGGTGTAATCGATCTTGAAGACCTCCTCCGCCAGCACGAACGTGCTCCAGTATCCGTAGATGGCTCCGGCCGCCCCGGCCATCATGGCGCTCAGGGCAAAGGCGGTCACTTTCGACCAGGTGGTGTTGATTCCCATCATCCTGGCGGCATCCTCGTTCTCCCTTACGGCAACCCAGCTATATCCCAATTTACGATTCATCAGGAAATAGGTCAACCAGAGGCCAAAGACCACCAGGAGAAGCGAGATGTAATAGAAGAACTGGTTGCTCCATTTGAGGGGATTGAAGAACGGCAGGGTAAGGCCGGCAGCGCCCCCGGTGAAGCTCGTCCAGAAATCGGCCAGTTCTCCCATGGCCGTGGCGAGGGCCACGGTGGCTATGGCGAAGTAATGCCCCTTCAGGCGAAGCACCGGGAGCCCGATGATCACGGCGAAAGCCATGGCGGCCAGAACCCCGACCACCATCGCCAGGAAGAACGGGAAGTGCAGTCTGAGCATTGCCAGGGCTGTGCCGTATGCTCCCACGCCGAAGAACGCCACATTGCCGAAAGCAGCGTAGCCGGTGTACCCTCCGATGTAATTCCACCCCTCGGCCATCGCCGCCAGGAGGAAAATCATCGTCAAAGTCCTCATCCAGAACCCGGATGCGAATAGCGGAACAAGAGCAAGGATCAGGATGAAAGCCACGGCCAGGCCCAGCAGCACCCCGTTCCTACCCCCGAACAGCTTGTCGAATCTTGTTATCTTCATCGATTCCCCTCCGTCAATGGTAGAACGCCTTGCCGGCGATGCCGCTGGGGCGCACGATGAGCACCAGCACCATCACAAAAAGGGCGATGGCTTCCTTCAGCCCCGGTGCGTATACCCCGCTGAACACTTCGATGAACGCGAATACCAGAGCACCTGCCAGCACCCCCGGTATGCTCCCCAGGCCGCCCAAAACGCAGATGACGAACGCCCGGAGGGTGTATTCGCCGCCCATGGTAGGGGAAATAGGGAAGCTAACGCTGATGAGGCTACCGGCCGCTCCGGCCAGAGCCGCGCCCAGGGCAAAAGTGAGTGCGTAAGTGTGGGCAATCTTTACCCCCTGCAACCTCGCGGCGTCCACGTCCATGCCGGTGGCACGGATAGCATTCCCCTGCCTGGTGTAAGTCATAAAGACGTGCAACAAACCGGTGATCAGGAGGGAAATCACGAAAGCTGCCAGGCGCACGTATGGAACCTGCACGTGTCCAATTGCAAATCCTGCCCCGGAGTAAGAAGTGGTGACGGAGCGGAAATCGCCTTTCCAGAAGACCGTCGCCAGGTTGATGATAACTATCTCCAGGGCAAAAGTGAGGAGAAAAGTCACCAGCAGTGGAGCCCTTATCACCAGATTTATCAGGTACCTCTGGATGACGTACCCAAGGATGAACATCAGGGCCATAGATATCGGTATGGAAAGAAACGGGTCTACGCCGTACAGTGTGAAAAGCCAGTAAGTGACGTAGGCCCCCAACATGATGAATGCTCCATGAGCTATGTTGATGATATTCAGAATTCCCCACACGATGGAAAAGCCTATGGCCACCAGCGTGAGGGTTCCAGTTAGAAGGAGGGCGTTTACCACGCCCTGACCGATCTCATAATTCACTTTCACCTCCTCAAGAAAGATCTTCAAGAACAGTACCGGGGGCGAGCCGACGGCTCGCCCCTACAATGGGTCTCACCTCTGATCCCACGGCTTGAACGGATAGAGCGGCGGCTTGGTCGCAGCCTCTTTCGGCCACACGGTGTAGAGCTTGCCGTCGGTGTAGTTCTGCATGACCGCCATGGGCTTGTAGACGTTCATGCCCTTCTCGTTGAACTTCAGCCTGCCGTAGAAGGACATGTAATCCAGATTCGCCAGCGCATCCCGAACCTTCTTCCGATCCAGGGAACCTGCTGCTTCGATTGCTTTCTGATAGGCGATGAGAGCAGCAGCGGATTCGGCTGCCTGGTACGGAGGCATTTCCCCATACTTGGCCTTGTAGAGCTTGGCAAAGTTCTGAGGCGTGCCGAACACGTCGTCGCTCTTGATCTTCAGCTCCGGCGTCCATTGGGCTGCGCCGAAGACGTAATCCGCGTCCTTGCCCAGGGCCTTCCGGAACTCAGGCGCCGTAGGTCCAACGCTGAATCCCATCACCTTGGGTGAAAGGTTCAGGTCCTTGGACTGCTTCACGATGAGCAGCGTATCCTGCAGGTGCCCGGCTCCCAGGAGAATGTCAGGATTCTTCCCCTTGATCGCGGTGATCAGGGAGGAAACGTCCTTGGCGTTCTTTGCGTATTTGTCGAAGTACACCACCTCGAGCCCTTTCTCCTTGGCGTAATCCCTGGCACCGCCGGCCACCTCCAAGGCGAAAGCTCCATTCTCGGCGACGATGGCCACCGTCTTCAGGTTCGGGTCCTGATCCAACGCCAGATCGATTATCCCCCGCAGGTAGTACGGTGCAGGCGTCAGCACGGCGAAGGAGTACTTGAACCCACGGTTGAAGATCTTGGTGGCAGCGCCGTTGGCCTCCACCATCGGCACCTGGTATTTCTCGGCGATGGCGGTGGTGGCGTAGGTGTTGCCGGAACCGTAAGGGCCAAGGAGGAACTGAACCTTGTCCTCGGTGATCAGCTTTTCGACAAGCTGGGCGCTTCGTTCCGCCTTGCTCTCGTCGTCGTAGACCTTGAGAGCGACCTTGCAGGTCTTCCCGCCGACCTTGATACCGCCTTTCTTGTTGATCTCTTCCACGTACAGGTTGTAGCCGTTGTTGACGTACTCACCCTCCTTGGCGTACTTCCCGGTAAGGGATACAGCTGCTCCAAAAGTCACAGTGCATCCCTTTCCCGATGTGCCTGCGCCCTGCTTGGAGCATCCGGGCAGGAGAACGGCCACCATCACGAGCACGAGCAGCAGAAGAATCCATTTCTTCTTCATCGATTTTACTCCTTTCTTTGATTCGGATTTCACATGCCTACGAATTCTGTTGCAACAGATGAGGAAACAGCCACAAATTGTCCTTCCCTTTTACCACCTCCTTTCCTTCAGATATTAGGCGGAAAACAAAAATTTGTCTCCGGCGAAAGACCTCGGTTCTCTCCACCAGGGTAGGCGAGGGCAGTGCCCTCGCCTACCCTGGGTCACTGCCCTAACCCGATCGTCCAAGAGTTCAGATGGTTTCCTGCGCCCCCATGCTCCTTCGAAGTTTCTCGGCTCCGATGCTCATGGCGTAGGAAAAGATGAAGTACACCAACGCGCCGAACAGAAGCAAGGAAAACGTAGCGTTGTACTCCCGATTGTAAGTGATGGTTATGGTTCTGAAGAACTCGATCACGCCGATGTAGTACGCCAGCGAGGTGTCCTTGAACAGGGCGATGAACTGGCTCACCGTGGGCGGGATCATCCTCTTGATAGCCTGCGGCAGGATTATCTGAGTCATGGTAAGCCAGTAATTCAGGCCCAGGGAGTGAGCAGCTTCCCACTGTCCTTTGTCGATGGACTGGATACCCGCCCTCACGATCTCACCGATGTAGGTGGATGTAAAGAGGATGAACGCTATCAGCGCCGACTCCCAGTTGCTGATGTGCTCCATCCCCTTGACCACCTGCGGGATCGTGATGAACATGTAGATGATGAACATGAAGAGCGGTACGCCTCGAATCAGCTCGATGTATGCTATGGCAGGGACGCTGATAAACGGATATTTGGAGAGCCTCGCCATGCCAGCAATGACCCCCAGGATGAAGCTTGCGATTATCGATATGCTGGCGAGGAAGAAAGTGAGCTTAAGCCCCTGCACGTTGTCGATCTGCTTGAGAGGGATATGCACTCCGGCGTGTTTGGCGAACCACACCACCGCCACCAGGATCACCAGATAGCCTATGCCGAGCTTGAGAGAACGGTTGAAAGTGATCCAGAGCAGCACCAGAGGCAGAGCGATCAAAGCAAGGAGGACTGCCAGCTCGGCGGAGAAGACCAGGAAGCTCCACAAAGCACCCAGCACCCCGACGTGGCTTTCGGCCAGCGGCGAGCCGCCTATCAGGTACGGGAAGTTGCGTATCACGCTGCCCCAATCGATTCTGGTAGGAGACGCCATGCCTTTCTTGATGTTGGTGATCATGAAGGGCTTGCCAGCCACGATAAGACCCAGGACCAGTATGACGAACCCGGATAGCCAGCCTATCTTCTGGCGCTTTGCAGCCACGGCCCCTGTCTCCACCTCCACCACGTGGATGTTGACGCCGACCAACACGATCAGGCTACCGAAGAGCACCCACCATATCCCATTTCCAAGGCCGGTGAAATAGACATCCCGGGAGTTGTTGTACCCTATCACCCACACAAGGTACAGGAACGGAGCCCACGCACCGACTGCAAGGGCCACGTAAAGAATCTCGCTGCCGAGCTCAGCCACCTTCTTGGAGTACCGCTCCACGAGCAATCCGATCAGCGTCACGACGGCAGAAAGAGGAATCAGAGCAAGAAGTATCCTGAACCTGCCGTGTCCCTCGAGCAGCAGGTACCAGCCAGAGCCCCCGTGAGGCAATCCCACGATCTTGCTGAAGATTTTGTCGAACCATGAGGAGAAGGTGAAACCCAGGAGCATGATCACAGCGCCGATGCCGATGATCTTCTGACCTGCTGTGTGAAAGAACGGATTGAGGAGATTCCACAAGAACCCGGTCACCGCACCGATGATCTCCCCGATCTTCTCCGTGGTGACGCTGATCCAGTCCTTCTCGATGTGGGTACCGCTTCTGGAGCGCTTTTCGCCGGAGATCACGTAGTTGATCCCGTTCATGATGGCAGAAAGGGTAAGCGTGCCGGCCAGATAGATCAACGTGGCTGCGGTGAACACCTCGAATCCTCGGAACGTCTGGGCTTCCACCTCATTGGCCATGAACAGCAGATCCGTCACGCCGATGGTCATGATGACCGTGGAGTTCTTGTACAGGTTGATGAACTGGCTGGCCAGAGGTGGGATCACGATTCTGAACGCCTGCGGCAAAATAATGTACTGGAGCGTCTGGAGCGGGGTCAGCGCCAGCGAGTGCGCCGCTTCCCACTGTCCTTTGTCGATGGAAAGGATACCGGCTCTGATGGCCTCCGACATGTAAGCGCCGGTGTAGAAAGAAAGCCCCATGATGCCCGCCGCCGGTGGCGTCAGTCTGAACGCGAGCCCCAGGTTGAAAGCCGAGAGGAAGACCGTAAACCCAAAGAACCAGAGGAACAACTGAACCATCAACGGGGTGTTACGGAAGAACTCCACGTAGGCGGTGGAGATGGAGTAGATCACCTTGTTCTTGGTGGTCCTCCCGACGGCCGAAATAGTCCCCAGGATCAGCGCCAGAACGAACGAGATGGACACCACCTTGACGGTAATGAACAGGCCTTTTCTCAAAGAAGGCATGAGAGGGTCCTTAGGCGCCCAGAACTCCTTGACCATGTCCCACCGGTACTGCCCGGAAGCGACGAAAGTCATGTAAAAAGGACGTGCTATGAGTGCAAACACCAGAATCATCATGGAGATGGTCAGGTTGACCTCTCCGACCTTTCTCACGCGCTTGTTGTCGCTCTTCTGCAGGATGTAGTCAATGATCGGCCCCACGAGGATGAACGGTGCCGATATCAGGTATTGCTGATGCAGCGTGAGGTGGCTTGCCAGCTTCCCCAGCAGCGGAAGATGGGAATTGACGAAGGGCAACCAGAACGAAACCCCCAGGAAAGCCGTGATGAAGCTTACGAGATAAGTACCGACTTTGAGTTGCCACGGTGCTGATTTTTTCATATGCCACTCCCGGGTCTTTGGAATTTAGAGGTGAGGGCTGAGGAACCATGCCCCAGCCCTCGCGCGTTTCGGTTACTTGCCGAGCTTGATGTAGCTCTTACCGGGCCAGATCTCCACGTTCCACGGCTCGGCTTTCTCACCAAACCACTTGTGGTAGATCTTGTCGTAGGTCCCATCCTGCTTCATGTCCTGCAGGGTGAAGTTCACCAGATCGCGGAACTTGGAGTCGAACCGAGGCACGCCGATGCCGTAAGGCTCGATGCTGAACCGCTTGCCGACGACTTCCAGTTCAGGGTTCTGCTGAGCGTACCAGTACAACATGCTCGAGTCCGTCGTCAACGCATCCGCTCGCCCTTCCTTCACCGCCTGTATAGCCTGCGGATACTCCTGCAACGGCAGTATCTTGATCTTGATCCCCAGCTTCTCCGCCTCATGCTTGATGTTATCAATGGAGGTGGAACCCTGGATCGCCGTCACGACCTTCCCATCCAGGTCTTTCACACCCTTGATCCCGGAGCCCTTCTTCACCAGAATCATCTGACCGTCCATGAAGTACGTGATCGAGAAGTCTATGGTGTCGTCCCTCGGCTTAGTGTGCGTCATGGACGCAGCCGCCAGGTCGATCTTCCCATCCGCAAGCATCGGAATGCGGGTCTTGGACGTCACCTGTACCAGCTCCACGGCGTTCGGATCGCCCAGCCACCGCTTCGCAAACTCACGCACGATGTCGATGTCGAAGCCCTGGTTCTTCCCGTTCTTGTCCACGAACCCAAACGGCGGGAAGTCGTACTTCACACCCGCAACGATCTTACCCCGCTTCAGGATCTTGTCAACGGTGGAAACCTTGACCGGAGCGAATTCCTTCCCGATCTTCTGGATGCCGGGGTTCTTGCCAGGCCAGATCTCCACGTTCCACGGCTCGGCTTTCTCACCAAACCACTTGTGGTAGATCTTGTCGTAGGTCCCATCCTGCTTCATGTCCTGCAGGGTGAAGTTCACCAGATCGCGGAACTTGGAGTCGAACCGAGGCACGCCGATGCCGTAAGGCTCGATGCTGAACCGCTTGCCGACGACTTCCAGTTCAGGGTTCTGCTGAGCGTACCAGTACAACATGCTCGAGTCCGTCGTCAACGCATCCGCTCGCCCTTCCTTCACCGCCTGTATAGCCTGCGGATACTCCTGCAACGGCAGTATCTTGATCTTGATCCCCAGCTTCTCCGCCTCATGCTTGATGTTATCAATGGAGGTGGAACCCTGGATCGCCGTCACGACCTTCCCATCCAGGTCTTTCACACCCTTGATCCCGGAGCCCTTCTTCACCAGAATCATCTGACCGTCCATGAAGTACGTGATCGAGAAGTCTATGGTGTCGTCCCTCGGCTTAGTGTGCGTCATGGACGCAGCCGCCAGGTCGATCTTCCCATCCGCAAGCATCGGAATGCGGGTCTTGGACGTCACCTGTACCAGCTCCACGGCGTTCGGATCGCCCAGCCACCGCTTCGCAAACTCACGCACGATGTCGATGTCGAAGCCCTGGTTCTTCCCGTTCTTGTCCACGAACCCAAACGGCGGGAAGTCGTACTTCACACCCGCAACGATCTTACCCCGCTTCAGGATCTTCGCCACGGTGGATTCGCCTGCTGCAGGCTTCGGAGCCGGAGCTTTCGTCGGCTTCGCGGTCGGAGCCTTGGTGGGCGCAGGCGCTTTCGTCGGCTTAGCAGCCGGGGCTTTCGTGGGAGCAGGCGCCTTGGTAGCCGCCGGAGCCTTGGTGGGAGCCGGGGCCTTCGTAGGCGTAGCCTTCTTGCCGCACGCGGTAAGGACCATCGCCAGCACAAGCAAAATGGAAATCACCAACCAGATCTTTCGTCTCATAACCAACTCCTCCTTTAAAAGTGTTTAGTGTGTAGAATCGAACAAACTACCTCATATCTGTGAGACAGATTCACTTTTCGAGCTTCATCACCCCCTTTCTGTTGTAGGATGAACCACGAGATCAGTGATGCAATATCTGGCTGAGGAAGAGCTTTGCTCTTTCGTGCTTGGGGTGCTGGAAGAATTCTTCAGGAGTGGCGACTTCGATGATCTCTCCAGCGTCCACAAAAACCAGCCTGTCGCCAACCTCTCGGGCGAACCCCATCTCGTGGGTCACCACGATCATGGTCATGCCCTGGCGGGCAAGATCCCTCATAACGTCCAGCACCTCCCGGATCATCTCCGGGTCGAGGGCCGATGTGGGCTCGTCGAAGAGCATCAGCTTAGGGTTCATGGCAAGCCCCCTGGCAATGGCGACGCGCTGTTTCTGGCCGCCCGAAAGCTGGCCGGGGTAAGCATGTGCTTTCTCCGGAATTCCAACACGCTCCAGGAGCTCCATCCCCAGTTTTTCCGCTTCCTCTTTCTTCATCCCCTTGACTTTGATGGGAGCCAGGGTGATGTTTTCGAGGGCGGTCATGTGTGGGAAGAGGTTGAAGTGCTGGAACACCATACCGACGCGCTGGAGCAGGTCGTAATGGATTCGCCCGTCGCTCACGTCGATGCCGTCCACCACGAGCCGGCCGCTATCGATCTCTTCGAGCTGGTTGATGCAGCGGATCATGGTGCTCTTGCCGGAACCGCTGGGGCCTGCGATGACAACCACTTCTCCTTCTTCCACGGTGAGGTTGATGTCTTTGAGGACATGGAGGGAGCCAAACCACTTGTTCACGTTCTCGAACTGTACGATAGGTTTTCCCATAAATAAAACCCCCAATGGTTTTAGATAATTTGGCTGTAAGCGCTGTGTATTGCTGAAATTATTAGACGCCCGCATAGTCCCAAAAAAACATGGCTTGTTTATACCATACATCGCAAACAAAGTCAAAATTCGGAACCCGCAAGATCACGGAGTTTCGACAACGGAGAAACTCCGGCGAGGCATTTTCAAGAAGCATCTCCTCGCCTTTAAAACAGGGGTGAAAATTACGCAGTTGAGCCGGTTCGTCGTTTTTTGCACTCTTTCCTTTGTCATCCCGAAGTAGAGCAGCGACGTTTGAATCAGAGATTCGAGCGAATCAGCGAGTAAGCGAATCGAACGAATCATCGGGTTGCATCCTTCTCGATAGTCCGATCCGCTGATTCGACGATTCGCCCATTCGTTGATTCAGCGCAAGATCCCTCCACTCTCCCGAGCAGAACGTCCAAACTGCCTGCATAATCCCGAGGAATCAGATTTTGCCTTCCCTCAGCAGTTGGTTGAGCTTCTTCTCCTGGACATATCCCACCACGAGGATGTCCTGTTTCTTGACCCCTTTGACTTCACTCACCGCCTGCCTGATCTCCACCACCAGGGGCACCGCTATCGGGCACACCGGAGACGAGGGGCGAAACTTGTAGTGCACGGTTCCATCCGGATCCACCTGCAGGTCCTCTATCAACCTCATGCGCACCACATCAGCGCCAGTTTCTGGATCTATCACCATCTTCAACCGCCAGAGAATGGCCTCTTTGAGCTGTTCCGGGTCTATTCGTTCGACATCCTCGGGCCGAGAGCTCTCCTGAGTTTCTTCTTTCATACGTACTCCTCCGGCACGGAATCGGCAAAAGACTTGACCCCTTTCCAGAGTTCCTCTATCTTCCTGGAAATCGCCCGATCCGGTGCATATTCCGTCACCGGCATCCTGTGCACCATGGCTTCGGTGACGATCGTATCGAACGGGAGCCTCCCGAGCATCGGGATTCCGTTCCTCGAACAGAAATCCTCGATCTCTTGCGCTCTCTCCTCGTTGATGTCCGATTTGTTTATCGCGACCGCAGAAGGCACACGAAAATGTTCCGTGGTCTCGAGAGCACGCTCCAGATCGTGTATGCCGGACACAGTCGGCTCCACCACGATCAGCGCAGCGTGAGCTCCGGATACCGCCGAAATCACAGGGCATCCTATTCCCGGCGGGCCATCGATGATCACGTACTCACGATTTTCGTCCAGGGCGATCAGGCGTGCCTCCTGTTTGACCAAAGTCACCAGCTTGCCGGAGTTTTCCTGTCCTGCAAACAAGTGAGCGTGAACCATCGGTCCGAAACGCGTTTCCGACTTGAACCACCTCCCGACCACAGGCTCCTCGAGGGAAATGGCCCCGACCGGACACTGGTAGAAGCACGCAGCACAGCCGTCGCAGGCTATCTTGTCCACCGTGTACACATCGTCGACTATTTCTATGGCATCGAACCTGCAAACCTGCCGGCAGATATCGCAAGAAATGCAGCTCTCCGGATCGATTTCGGCTATCACGCCGCTGGCGAAATCGTGCGTTTCGATCACGTCAGGGGCAAGCACCAGGTCGAGATTCGAGGCGTCCACGTCAACGTCGGCGATGACGATCCTGTGCTCCCGAGAGGCTATGTGAACGAAAGAAGCGGTTATGGACGTCTTCCCGGTCCCGCCCTTGCCGCTCAAAAGAACTATCTGCCTCATGCCGCCACCCCCTCTCTGATAGAGCGATAAAGCGCAAGGAACGCATCCCTGTACCCAGGGATCGCCCTCACCAGCGGTATCCCCTCGGAATAGGCTTCGGCTATGCGCCTGTCCATCGGGATGCGCATGAGGATAGGTATCCCTTCTTCTTCACAAAAGCGCTGTACACCGTCGTCTCCTATCCCATCACGGTTTACGACCACGCCGACCGGAAGCCCCATCTCCTCCCTGGCTATCTTTGCCGCAGCCCGCAGATCGTGCAGCCCGAACGGTGTGGGTTCAGTGACCAGCAGAACGAAATCGCTTTTCCTCATGGACTCGACGACGGGGCAGGAATTTCCCGGTGGAGCGTCTATCACGGTGACTCCATCCCGCTTCAGCCTGTGTTTCAGTTCCCTGATCATAGGGGTGGCGGATGCCTCTCCCACGTTCAAAATCCCCCTCATGAAGTCCATGGAAGGGTTACCGACCGTCCCGGTTTCTATCACCCCTGTAGGGCTCAGCTCCTCATGTATCGCTTTCTCAGGGCAAACGAGGGTACAACTGCCGCATCCATGGCAGAGCTCCGGGAACACCATGACATTCTGCCCAAGAACCGCTATGGCATGGAACTGGCAGACCCTGGCGCATTCACCGCAGTAGGTGCACTTTTCGTCGTCGACGTGCGGTATCATTATGCCGAACACGTCCTGTTTCTCGATCTGAAGATCGAGAAACAGGTGATCGTTCGGCTCTTCCACGTCGGCATCCACGAGCATTACCCGCTCGGGAAGCTCTTCCGCCAGGGTGATCGCCAGCGAAACTGCCACGGTGGTCTTCCCCGTTCCCCCTTTGCCGCTGGCAACAGTGATGATCATGGATTACCTCCAGCCACCACCATGCCCATGTCCGTGTCCGTGTCCTCCGCCCATGCCCTCCCTACCGGGCGCGGTTACTTCGGAAAGCCTGCCGGCCTTGAAAGCTTCGATGACCGATCCGATCGGGCCGCCGCGAGGGTTGGCATACATTTTGATCCCGGCCGCCTTCAGCGAATTGAAGGCATTGGGCCCGTAATTCCCCGCGCACACGACGGCATCCACGCCTTTGCCCGACAGGAATTGAACAGCTTGAATGGCCGCCCCGCCAGTCGCGCTGGCCCCCGGGTTTTCCACGCCTTCCCATTTCATCGACTCCGTGTCCACGATCACGAAATAAGGAGCCCTTCCAAAGCGAGGCTCCTGTTGAGCGCTTATGTCCGGTGCAACAGCGGTTACTGCAACTTTCATTTCGAACCTCCTTCGATTTTCGTTGGTTTCTTTATGGCAACTCCCAGGAATCCTCCCCATGGGAGCTTGGCGTTTCCCCCAACTATCGGGAACAAAGTGCTCCTCCAGATCACCTCCGGCCTCTCCGGAGCCATCAGATCTGCCACGATGGCTTCTATCTCCCGTATGGTGAAGAATCTGGCGCTGGCGTAAGGGCTCTCCGTAAGCCTCGACTGCAGTCTCCTCCAGATTCCAAGGTGACTCGATTTGTTCAGGATGCCGAGCAGAAGCCCCCGCTTTGCCACCCTGAGGCCTTCGGCGAGGGCAGAGATTATTTCTTCCATGAACTCCAGAGACGTGACGAAGGAGACGATATCGACGCTATCATCCTCGAAGGGGAGCATCGCGGCGTCGGCCAGGACGTACGGCACTTCCCCGAACTGCGCAGCTTTCGACAACATTGCTTCGGACTTATCCACCCCTGCGCTCCAGTAGCCAAGCTCATGGAACCACCGGGTGAAATGTCCGGTTCCACACCCTACTTCCAAGATGGACGTCGACCCGGGAAACTCCGTCAACAGCTTCAGAAGCAAGGATTTTTCCTGGGAATCCGCTCTCTTCCCAGCCTCTTCGTACCATCTTTCGTAGGTCGAGGCTACTTCCGGCAGATCGAAGGGATTCTGCTTCACCGTATCCCCCCAACGCATTTGTGTTATCGATCACAAACAATATTAATCGTGAGCAATCCCCAAAGCAAATCCCCCGGTCAAAAATCGTCCACGGACCGTACGGACACCTGTACAGCCCGTGGACCGAGTTCCTCTGCCCATCGATCGGGTCAACGGCCGCGTGATCTCCTGCGAAGCCTTCTTCGGCATTCCACCGTCCCTGCGGGGCCGGGCGTCCTGCGCGTCCATCGGATCGAAGCAACGCCGAACAATCTCCTGAGCAAGCCCACGCCGGTCCAGAGCACAAGTCCACCCAGAACGGGGACGATGGTCGGCAGTCTGTTTCTCCTGTAGACCCCGGGAGCCTTTCCGGCAGGAGGCGCAGGGATCAATTCCCCGGTACGATCACCACCAACCACCTCTTCCTCCTCTGCCTCTCCGGCCACGTCCTCGGCCCCAACCTCCGCCGCGGCCGTATCCCATTCCGTAGCCACCGCCGTACCCGGGGCCAAAACCGCCGCGACCATATCCCGCGCCGTAGCCCCATCCGGCATAAG
>CAZEXY010000009.1:8276-15948 GCA_964516345.1 uncultured Anaerolineae bacterium | reverse complement strand
TCCGCCGTGCGAGCCAGATCTGCAGCCATCACGTCCAGAGCTGCTTTCCCGGCATCGGTCATACGATAGACCCTGCGCGGCGGCCCCTGGCTGTAGTCCCCCTGGTACGACACCACGAGGCCGTCATCCTCCATGTTTCTCAGAGCACGATACACAACACTCGGATCTATCGAACCTGGCGGGAAGCCAAAATCCGCCATCTTTTCCATCAATGTATACCCATGAGCGTCTCCTCTCCTGAGGAGCAGCAACAGAACCGGCACCAGCATCCTGGCCGTCCGGCCCCGCCCCCAACCTCTTCTTCCCCCGCGATTCCTCATCTCTCACCCCTCCAACATACAGTATACAGCACTATTGGCAATTTGTCAATAGGCAAGCGGTCAATTGATCGAAGAGAACGCAAATCGCCAAACAGCCTCCCGCAAGTTCTCCGACAAATCCCTCAAAGGTCAGGGCAATCCCATACCCTGTAGGAGCTACGCAGTTCAAACGTCCTATCCAAGAGAATAACTTGTCTTGTCGTTTCGAACCGAAGCGAGAAGGCCGGCAGGGAGAAGCCTCTTGCAAACCCCTTTCCATACCAATGACAAGTCGTAGGGACGCAGCGCTGCTGCGCCTCTACAGAGCGTTATCCGCTGATTCCGCTCTATTCCCCTCCTTGCAGTGGCCCTTGGAATGACGAAGGACGGAGCGCAAAATCAACCACCGTAACTCCTGCAGAATCCGAACCCCCACTTTGGCAAATCGAAAGCGTTTGTGGTATATTTCGTTGCCGAGGTTCGCCTCGCTTTCTACTCCCGAGGAGGCTCGGGGGCAAACCCAAAGAAAGGAGGACCGTTTGATGCGAGAGTATGAGGTAGGATTCATCATCCACCCAAAACTCGAAGAAGAAGAGACCAATGCCGTAATCGAGAAGGTCAAAGGGTGGATCGTGGACGCAGGCGGCGAGGTAACAGATGCAGACATCTGGGGAAGACGCACCCTCGCCTACCCCATCCAGCACCAACGAGAAGGCTTCTACGTTTTTCTTCAGACGAAGATGCCGCCGGAAGCCGTCGAAACGCTGGAAAACAACCTGCGCATCTCCGAAAGCGTGCTGCGCCACATCGTAGTGCGGACCGATGAGTGATCCTGAAAAACTTGCATGATGTCAGGTAGGAGTGAGTGAGGATGGCTCGAGGATTGAACAAGGTTATGATTATCGGTAACTTGGGTAAGGATCCGGAACTCAGGTACACACCCAGCGGCAAGCCGATAGCCCTCTTCAACGTGGCTACCGGGAGAACCTGGGTGACATCGAATGGTGACAGGAAAGAGGCCACAGAGTGGTTCAACGTCATTGCCTGGGGCTCGCTGGCAGACATATGCTACAAGCACCTCCGTAAAGGTTCGAGGGTGTACGTAGAGGGACACCTGCAAACCAGAAAGTGGGAAGATGCTTCCGGGCAGAAACACTACCGAACCGAACTTGTGGCCAACGAGATGATAATGTTAGACGGACGCCAGCACTTAGAGGAAGAGCCTCCAGACGACCTGGAGGAAGTGTTGTCCGAGATAGAAGACTGATTCAGAGGTGGTAAGATGGCATACAACAGAAGGAACTTTCATTCCAAGAAAAAATCTTGCGAGTTTTGCGTCGGCAAGATCGAGAAGATAGATTACAAAGACGTCGATACGCTCAAGCGATACATAACGGAGACGGGGAAGATCCTCCCCGCCCGGAAAACCGGCACCTGTGCAAAACATCAGCGGGCTCTCGCAAGGGCTATCAAACGGGCCAGACACATGGCCTTACTCCCGTTCGTCGTAAAATATACAGGCGGCGGCTGGACGGAAGTTTAAGCTTTTCTCGTGGTCTATCGCCCGAAGGCATAGGGGAAAGCTTCCCTATGCCTTTTTCGTTCGGGCTGCATGGATTCGGAAGGAGTTCTCACTTTTTTGAGGAAGTGGAGGGAAGATGAAGAAAAAGTCCAAGAGGAAACAGGAAAAGGGACTGACCAAAAAGCAAATTGCAAGGAGCGTCCGGGATAAAGAACAACAGAGGAAAGTGCTGATAGGCCTTGGGATCGCAGCGTTCCTGATCCTGGTGGTGATTGTCTACGCCATCGTCAACGAAGAATACCTGAAGCCCAGGAAGCCCGTAGCAGAAGTGAACGGGCAGAAGATAACGTTGAAACAATACCAGAAGATGGTGCTGTACAACTACCAGCTCACGAAAGAGAACCTCGATCAGTATCTTCAGGTTCGCCAGCAATACGATCCCAAGGGAGAATCTCAGCTTTTCCAGGCACAGATCCTTCAGCTTTCCAAGCTCCTGCAGGACCCGGCTCAGCTTGGTCAGCAAACATTGGACAAAATGATCGAAGACGTGCTTGTGGAACAAGCAGCAAAGGAGAAAGGGATAACGGTAACCCAAGATGAAGTCCAGCGAGCACTGGAAAAAGCGTTTGGATACGACAGAAATGCAGCTTCATCTCCGGTCACTTCCACGAAAGGGATAACGGGCACCACCGGGGCTACCCCTACCCCGCCTATGACGGAAGAGAAATTCAAGGAACTCTACAAGAAACGGCTCGAAACGTTCTCCAAGACGGCCGGAATCACGGACAAAGACGTGCGCGAAATGGTAAGGATACAGCTTCTGAAGGACAAACTATCGGAGAAAATAGGGGAAGAAAAAGTCCCTCCAACAGCCGAGCAAGTGCACGCAAGGCATATCCTGATAGCATTCGACACCAGCGCATCCGGCACCGTCACGAAAACCGTCACCCCGGCAATGGCGCTCACCAAAGCGATAAGCATCACCTTGCAGCTGAAGAAAGGGGCGGACTTCGCCGAACTCGCCAAGAAATATTCGGACGACCCTGGATCCAAAGACAAAGGCGGCGACCTTGGATGGTTCCCGAGAGGCGTCATGGTGAAAGAATTCGAAGACGTCGCATTCAGCCTGAAGCCGGGAGAGATCAGCGATCCGGTGAAAACTCCATACGGGTACCACATCATCCAGGTATTGGAGAAAGACCCTCACCATCCCCTGGACAAAGCCTTACTTCAGCAAAAACGGCAGGCTGCTTTCCAGAAGTGGTTCGAAGAATACAAGAAGAAGGCAAACATCAAGAAATACTGGACAGCATCGATGGTTCCGCCGTTGCCGACCCGGACGCCTTGATTCATCGAGAATTGTGAGGATCGGTTTTTGACGATGCCGACCTCCTGTGTTAGAATCTTTCTGAACTTCATAGCAGCATTGAGAAAAGTGGGGCAAACCCCACTTTTCTTGCTGTAGGGGCTTTGAAAACAAGGGGTTTTGCGAGTGGGAAAATGAAAAAGGATCTGGTCATAGCGATAAACCATTTGTGCGCCGAAAGGCGACTGCCAAAGGACATGGTGTACGAAGCTGTGGAAGCGGCGCTGGCCTCCGCCTACAGACGCGCCTATGGTGGCGCTCACAACGTTCGCGCAAAAGTGGATCGGGAAACCGGGGATTTCTACGTCATAGCGCAAAAAGAAGTCGTGGATTCGGTGGTGAGCCCTAAAACGGAGATCTCGCTGGAGGATGCCAGGAAAGTAAAACCTGACGCTCAGCTGGGCGACATAGTGGAAGTCGACGTCACGCCAAAGGACTTCGGCAGGATTGCCGCACAAACAGCGAAACAGGTGATCCTGCAAAGGCTGAGAGAAGCCGAAAGGGAAGTGGCTTACTCCACCTACTCCGGCAAAGTGGGGGATCTCGTGAGCGGGACGATCCAATCCGTAGGGAGCGTTGGAGTAGTGGTAGCCCTCGACGAACACGCCGAAGGGCTGTTGCCCGAACGGGAACAGATACCGCGTGAGCGCTATCGGCGTGGGCAGATGATGAAATTCTACCTGCTGGACGTCGAAAAGGGAACCAAAGGGCCGAAGATCATTCTCTCCAGGACGCACCCGGAGTTCCTGCGAAGACTGATAGAACAGGAAGTGCCGGAGGTGTTCCAGGGGATCGTAGAAGTCAAAGCGATAGCCAGGGAGCCGGGGGTCAGATCCAAAGTCGCCGTATTTTCCAGACAGCCCGGAGTGGATCCGGTGGGCTCTTGCGTCGGCATGAGGGGAGTGCGGATACACAACATCGTCAGAGAGCTAAACGGAGAGAAGATCGACATCGTGCAGTGGAGCCCCGATACCAGACAGTTCATCGCCAACGCCTTGAGTCCCGCGAAAGTGATCAACGTCCTTCTGGATAAAACCGGCGGCGAGAAGAATGCCATCGTCATAGTT
This sequence comes from uncultured Anaerolineae bacterium, assembly GCA_964516345.1. Classification (GTDB taxonomy): domain Bacteria; phylum Chloroflexota; class Anaerolineae; order S016-19; family S016-19; genus S016-19. The sequence goes on along the minus strand of CAZEXY010000009.1, from coordinate 11,694 downwards.
CCCGACGGACAGTTCTCCCTGGCGGTCGGGAAGGAAGGGCTGAACGCCAGACTTGCCGCCCACCTGACAGGCTGGCACATCGACATCAAGAAACAAACCGAGGCGATAGAAGAAAAAATCGTGGAGAAATACGAAGAACGTCAGCGCCTTGCCGAACTCGCAAAGGAGGAAGGTTTCTTAGGAGCAGCGGAAAAGATCCTCGAAGGAGAAGTGCCGATAACCAGCGATGAATCTCCAGAACCTGAGGTGGACATCGAAAAGGTGGAGCAGGAAGTCGTAAAAGAAATAGAAGAAAAGATACAGGAAAAAGAAACCGTAACCGTTGCTGTTCCCGAGGAGGAACGGACTATGGCAGAGGAAAAGACCGCTGAGGAACCGGTGGAACCCAACGCTCCTGAAGAAGAGGACGGGTGGGATCTCTCCGATTTGGAGATAGACCTTTCCGACATCCCCGTCGACGAGCCGGAGGAAGAGGAAGAAGAGCTTCTGGAGAAACCAAAGAAGCACAAGAAGAAGAAAAAAGGGAAGCCTTCCTCTCCGCACAAAGGTCGACACAGAAGATCTCTGGACTGGGAGGAGGATGAGCTCTAAAAGGAAGAAAAAACACGTCCCATTGAGGCGGTGCGTGGCGTGCGGCAGATCCATGCCGAAACGAGAGCTGATCAGAATAGTCCGTACTCCCAATGGCGACGTCGTGATCGACGCAACCGGCAAGCTCTCCGGAAGAGGAGCTTACATCTGCCATTCCAGAGCATGCTGGGAAAGAGTCTTGCAACAACCCAGGTTGCTCGGGAGGGTGTTGAAAACGAACATCCCCCCGACGACGCTGGAAGCACTGGCCGCTTATGCGAAACAGCTTCCGGCTGCGTCTCCGGAAACCGGGGACAAGGACATGGCTGTCGAGAAGGGCAGAAGCGATGAAAATCAGGTAGCTCAGGAAAAATGAACAGGATCGTCCGTACGCAGGCCGGGGCGGGAACGGGATAGCGGACCTTTCGAATCATACAAATAGAAAGGTCCCCTCCCCTTTTCCCCGATCTCCCCGATTCCCCTGCTGAATTTCCTGAAAAACAGGCTATCGAGTTTCTGCCCCCGCAGAAACCGACGCATGAAGTGGCCGGCGCACAAAAAGGAGCTGGCAGCAGTTCCATGCGCTCCGGCTCCGAAAAGGAGGTGAGCTTATGGGTAGAACCAAAATGAGCGACAGAACCGGGACACGGGAACCCGTCTCTGTCAGAGATTCGAACGAACATGCCGGCACAACCGTAGTGGAAATACCGGCAAGGATAACGGTGAGGGACCTCGCCGAAAAACTGGGAAAAAGCCCGGTAGAAGTCATAAAAGTTCTCATGAACTTCGGGGTCATGGCGCCCATTACCCAGGAGATAGACTTCGACACGGCGAGCATCGTTGCGGAAGAATTAGGCGTGGAGCTCCGGCTCGAAGGCGTCTCCTCCGCCGAAGAAGAAGCCGAGGAAGAAGGCATAGTCACTCTCCGGCAGAAGATCCTGAAGATGGAAAAGGAAGAAAACCTGAAGCCACGCCCGCCTGTGGTCGCCGTGCTGGGACATGTGGATCACGGCAAGACGACGCTGCTGGATGCAATTCGCAATACGAAAGTGGCGGAAAAAGAAGCCGGCGGCATCACCCAACATATCGGTGCGTACCAGGTACGGGTTGGAGATCACAAAATCACCTTCCTGGACACGCCGGGGCACGCTGCTTTCACGGCCATGCGCGCAAGGGGAGCACAGGCAACGGATATCGCCATCATCGTCGTGGCAGCGGACGACGGCGTCATGCCACAGACGAAGGAAGCGATCAACCACGTCCGGGCGGCGCAGGTCCCGATAATCGTTGCATTGAACAAGATCGACAAACCGGAAGCCAACCCGGATAGGGTCAAGCAGCAACTGGCAGACCTGGGGCTCGTCCCGGAAGACTGGGGAGGCGATACCATCGTTGTACCCATCTCTGCCAAGAAGAGGATCGGGCTCGACGAACTGCTGGAGAACATCCTGCTGGTGGCGGAAGTGCATGGCGTCAAAGCGAACCCCAAAGCAAAAGCGATGGGAACGGTTCTGGAAGGTAAGGTAGAAAAAGGGCGAGGTCCGGTGGCGACCCTGCTGGTGCAAAATGGAACGCTGCGCGTTGGAGATTTCATAGTCGCAGGTGAAGCAGCGGGACGGATCAGGGCCATGTTCGACGACAGGGGGAAGCCGACCAAAAAAGCGCGCCCTTCGCAGCCGGTCCTGGTAATGGGGCTCAGCGAAGTACCCACTGCAGGAGACGTCTTCGAAGTCGTCGAAAGCCTCGACAAAGCCCGGGAGATAGCGAGAAAGAGAAAAGAAGCACGCCTTGCAAGGGAAGCCCGACCGGATCAGGGCACCCTATCCCTGGAGGAACTCTACCAGAAATTCCAGGAAGGTGCCATCAAAGAACTCCGCCTGATACTTCGGGCCGACGTCCAGGGCTCCATAGATCCCATCGTGGATTCCCTGAACGAGCTTAGCTCGGACGAACTCGGCATCAAAATCCTCCACGCAGAGACCGGAAACGTGACGGAATCGGACGTCATGCTCGCCATGGCTTCCAGAGCCGTCATCATCGGCTTCAACGTTGGGATAGACCCCGCCGCCAAGAAGCTCGCAGAGAAGAACAAAGTAGACATCAGGATCTACGACGTGATCTACAAGCTGGTCGAGGACGTCCAGAAAGCCCTCGAAGGCATGCTGGAGCCGGAGGAAAGGGAAGTCGTGACGGGGCATGCCAGGGTCCAGGCCGTGTTCAAACTGCGACACGGGGTGGCTGCAGGCTGCCTGGTGACGGACGGGATCATTCGCAGGAATTCGAACATCCGGGTGCTGCGAGAAGGACAGGAAATCTTCACAGGGAAGATATCCTCCCTGAAGAGATTCAAGGAAAACGTCAACGAAGTGAAGAACGGCTTCGAATGCGGCATAACCCTCGAAGGGTTCGATGGCTTCCAGGAAGGCGACATCCTGGAAGCGTTCCAGATGGAGAAAGGATAAACGCTCCGCGACTTCGGAGTGTAGTTCGAGGTTCCGAAAATGAAAAGCTTGCCAACGATTCGACAGCGCAGAGTGGCGGAGCTGGTACGCGAAGAACTGGCCCAGATACTCGAATTCGAGGTGGAAGATCCGAGGCTGAGCGGGATCACCGTGACGGATGTGGAAATGACGGGAGACCTCCGCCTGGCCAAGGTGTATTTCACCATGATCGGAGACGGAGACGAAGAATACGAAGAGGCATTCACCGCACTCGAAAAAGCCAGAGGGTTCCTCAGAACCACTCTGGCCGCTCGCGTGCGCCTTCGCTACGTACCGGCTCTGGAATTCTACAAGGACGACCTCCTGGAACATGCCAGGAGAATAGACGAGATACTGGAAAAGATACA
>CAZEXY010000009.1:0-8176 GCA_964516345.1 uncultured Anaerolineae bacterium | reverse complement strand
GTGATGAGCCACATAGCACCCGATGGAGACGCCGTCGGGTCGCTTTTGGGAATGGGGGCTTTGCTGAAGTGGCTCGACAAGAACTACGTACTGGCGCTCCAGGACCCGGTCCCGGAACAGTTCCAGTATCTTCCGGGACACAGCCAGATAACCAGCAACCCGGAGGGAGACTTCGACCTGGTGATCGGACTCGATGCCAGCGATCCGGACAGGTTCGGAAGGCTCTTTCAGCTCTACCAGGAAGAGTTCCCAACCGCACCTTTGCTGGTGATCGACCATCACATCACCAACACCTATTTCGGGACCGTCAACTGGGTCGAGCCGACCGCCGTGGCCACCGCAGAGCTCATCTTCGACCTCAGCGAAGCGCTCGGAGCACCGAAAACGGAAGAACTGTCGCTGCCGTTGCTGAACGGGCTCGTCACGGACACCCTGTGCTTCCGGACGCCAAACGTTGTGCCCAGAACTCTGGAAATCGCCGCTTCCCTGATGAACGCCGGAGCGTCGCTCTCCCTGGTGACGGAGAACGCCCTCAACATGAAGCCTTTCAGCCTGGTGCAGCTATGGGCCGAAACGCTCCCGACGGCCACAATGGTGGGACGGCTGATCTATGCAGAGATACCGTATGAGGTGGTGGAAAAATACGGCGGGAAAGACAGCTACAACAGCGGAGGCCTCGTAAACTTTCTCGCCGCGGTGAAAGAAGCATCGGTGGCCGTGGTGTTCACCGAACGGGAACCGAACGTGGTGGACGCGAGCATACGCTCACGCCCCGGAGTGGACGTGTCCAAAGCCGCTTTCGAACTCGGAGGAGGAGGACATCCTCAGGCAGCAGGATGCACCATAAGAGCCCCCCTGCCAGAAGTGAAGGAAAAAGTGGTCGGCACCCTGTTGCGCCACCTCAAAGAACAGGGGATAGTTTAGTCGATGGCACCGGCCGAAAAAGGAAGATACGACGGGATATTGAACGTGGACAAGCCGCAGGGCTGGACATCCCACGATGTGGTGGCGAAAATACGGAACCTGACGCGGCAAAAGCAGGTCGGGCACGCCGGCACCCTAGACCCAATGGCCACGGGAGTCCTGGTAGTCCTCCTTGGGCAGGCCACCAGGCTCAGCCAGTTCGTTTCAGGGCACAGGAAAGAATACCGAGCCGTCATCCGGCTCGGCGTGGAAACCGACACACATGACTCCGAAGGGAAAATTCTCTCCACGAAAGAAGTTCCACCGTTTACCAGAGAGGAGATCGAGGAAGTGCTCTCCAGGTTCACGGGAGAAATCGAGCAGGTTCCACCGATGTACTCTGCGATCAAGAAAAAAGGCGTCCCGCTATATCGCATGGCGCGGAAAGGAATCGAGATCGAAAGGGAACCGAGGAAAGTAACCATCTACGAGCTGGAACTGGAAGAGATAAACCTGCCGGTGGTGACGCTGCGCGTGACCTGCTCTGCCGGAACTTACATCCGCTCCCTGGCAAGGGATATGGGGAAAGAGCTCGGATGCGGGGCAATCCTTTCCAGTCTCGTCCGGCTGGCATCGGGCCCTTTCAAGTTGGCAGATGCAATCCCGATGGATAAAATCGAAAATGCGGCCAGCTCCGGGAATCTGCCGGATTTGATACTCCCGATGGACGTGGGGGTGCAGGAACTTCCGATGGTGATCTTCAGCAGAACGGAATCGGAAAAGCTGTTGCACGGCCAGATGATACCCGCATCTGGCGGAATCCAGGCCCCGGTCGCCAGGGCTTACGACGAAGAAGGGAAATTCCTGGCCCTGGTGAGCTTCGACAGGGAAAAGAACGCCTGGCGACCGAAAAAGGTGTTTGCCCAATGAACCGACTTTACGACCTGCCGAAAGAACCGTACCCCAAGGAAACCGTCCTGACGATAGGGAACTTCGACGGCGTCCATCGTGGGCACCAGGAATTGATAAGGATCGTGGTGGAGCGGGCAAGGAGCATTGGTGCGGACGCCGCCGTGCTCACGTTCCATCCCCACCCGCTCAGCGTTCTGAAACCTAACATCCAGGTGAAGCGGCTCAACTCCCAGGAAGAAAGGGCGGAATTACTTGCATCCCTTGGGATAGACCTCCTGGTGATGTACCCCTTCACCAGGGAAACCGCCCAGACCAGCGCCAGGGATTTCGTGCGCGCCTTGAAGGAAAAACTTCGAATGAAGGAGCTCTGGGTAGGCCCGGATTTCGCCCTGGGCAGGAACAGGGAAGGCGACATCCCACGGTTGAAAGAACTCGGCCGGGAGATCGGATTCGAGGTGCACGTCTTCCCGACGTTCGTATGGCACGGACAGGCGGTGCACAGTACGGACATCCGGGAAATGGTTTCCTCCGGCAGAGTAGAAGCTGCGTCGGAGCTCCTGGGCAGACCATACCGGCTTTCCGGGCAGGTGGTAGCAGGAGCCAGAAGGGGAAAGAAAATCGGCTTTCCCACCATAAACGTCTCCCCATGCCCGGGGCACCTCATGCCGGCCACCGGGGTCTACGCCGCCTGGGCCGTGATCGGGGATGGCAGCCGATACCCGGCCGTGGTGAACGTCGGACGCAGGCCCACCTTCGATGGAGACAGGATCGTGGTGGAAGCCCACTTGCTGGACTTCGTCGGTGAAGTCTACGGCTGGGAGGTGGAGCTGTGGTTCCACAAGCGGCTCAGGGACGAAATGAAGTTCCCGGGAGTAGCAGAGCTGGTGGAGCAGATCGGGAGGGACATAGAGAACGCCCGTAAGATCCTGGGCGCACCTGCCGGGGATCCACACCCTCCAGATCCTTTCTTCCGTGAGATCGAACACACCGCCGACTGGGAAATCGAAGTATACGGAAGGAACTACGAATCGCTCTTCGCCAACGCCGCCAGAGCCATGTTCATGCTGATCCAGGCGCCTTTCCACAAGAAGACCGAAACATCCCGTAAGGTGGAAGTTTCATCCTGGGACAGGGAATCGCTGCTGGTCAAATGGCTCGGGGAACTCCTCTACCTGCAAGAGGTCGAGGAGGAAATGTTCACTTTCTTCTGCTTCGACACGATGACCGATTCCAGATTGTCGGCTTCGGTGCAGGGGGTGCGCGGCAGATCCCCGATGGCACACATCAAAGCGGTCACTTACCACGACATAGCAATAGAGCACCGGGAATCCGGAGGATATCTGGCCAGGATACTGTTCGATACATGAGGCTGCGCGTGGAAAGATACGAATCGATAGTGGCGGTCGTGCTCGCAGCAGGGGAAGGGACGCGCCTGAAAGGGCACGTGAAGCAACTGCTTCCGTGGGGAAAGGAAAGCCTCATTCGAAGGTCGATAGCGCAGGCTCTGGAAGCAGGATTTGGGAGCGTCTTCGTCGTGCTGGGATACAGGGCAAAGTTGATCGAGCGTGAAATATCGGACATGCCAGCGGAAATCGTGATGAACGAGGAATGGGAAGAAGGAATCGCTTCTTCGGTCAGGACGGCGGTGAAGAGACTTCCTCCGACTGTGGAAGCCGTTCTGTTCCTCCCGGTGGACCAGCCGGGGATAACCTCGTCGGTGCTGAAACGGGTAACAGACGCTTTTCTCAGGTCCGGCAAGCCGATCGCCTACGCAGAATACGATGGAACCCCCAAGCAACCTGCAATCTTCGCCCGGAGCATGTTCCCCGAGCTCCTATCGCTGAAAGGAGACAGCGGCGGTCGAATCGTCGTAGGTAAACACCCGGAAGATTCTCTGGCCGTGAAGATCGACGTCCCCTTCGCAGGGCAGGACATCGACACGTGGGAAGATTACATCGAAATGCTCGCACAGCACGGCATGATGCCGAACGAGGAGGGATGAAAGGTGCTTCCCCCTGCGCACATCGAATTCACCTGGGCCGTAACCGATCTGGTGCAAAAGAAATTGCACCGATGGAAAGACGTGGACTTCAGACTCATGGCCCTCGCCGCCATCCTTCCGGATTTGATAGACAAACCGCTGGCCGTGTTCGTGTTCCCGGAATCCCACGCGGCGCTCCTCTACGCTCACACCCTGATCCTGCACATCGCGGCGTGGGTGGCGGCGATGAAAAGCCCATGGAAGAAAGTGCTTCTACCCTACCTGCTGGCTTTTTCAGGACACCTGATAGGTGATAGAATCTGGTTGTTCGGTCAGACTTTTCTCTACCCGTTCAAGGGGAGAAAATTTCTCGAATGGAGGAACGTCGGCAGCGTCAGGGATTTCGGCAAAGCCTACGCAGACATCGTTCGGGAGGAGCCTATACTCGTCTATTTCGAAATAATAGGCCTCGTCCTCCTGTGGGTGTTCGCAAAGGAGAACAAGCTCTACGAAAAAAGAGAGCTGCTGGAGTTCCTGCGAACCGGAAGAATCTTGGAGAGTGAAAAATGAGGGTGGTGGCCGGAAAAGCAAAAGGCGCGAACCTGCGGTCCGTACCGGGCGATTCCACCAGGCCCATAACCGACAGGGTGAAAAGATCTCTCTTCGACATACTCGGCCCAGACGTGAAAGGGAGCCGGTGGCTCGACCTGTTCGGCGGCACCGGCGCAGTCGGGATAGAGGCACTCAGCCGTGGGGCCGGGGAAGTGCATTTCGTCGAGCGCAGCAGGAAAGCCATACAGGTGATCAAAGGCAATCTGGAGCATACTCACCTGCAAGAGAACGCCGTCATCCATCACGACGATGCGTTCTCGTTCCTCAAGCACGCTTTCGAGAGCGCAGGAGCTTTCGATTACATCTACGTAGCCCCGCCGCAGTACAAAAGGTTGTGGATAAGCGTGCTCGAGGCCCTGGACGACGCGCCGGAATGGCTCACGGAAGAAGGAGAGATCATCGTGCAGATACACCCCAGAGAGCTGGAACCGGTAGAACTCCGAAATTTCCGAGAATTCGACCGAAGAAAATACGGAAGCACCCTTCTGCTTTTCTACGAACGAACAGCGGACGAGGAGCTTCCACAGGAAACAGAGGACAACGAGGCATGAATCAGGGCAAATTCAAACGCATGTTGCTCGCCGCTGTGTTCGGCGTGCTCCTGAGCGCGGTATGGATGTTTTCAGGGTGTTCTTCCCTCAGGCCGCTCATAACGGACGTGGCATTTCAACCGTCCACGATCTCACCCAACGCAGACGGGAAGAACGATGTCACACACGTTTTCTACCGCCTCAGCAGGAGCGCAAACCTCACGGTCTACTTCACCGATGCAAGGGGCAGAAAATTCTACCTGCGCAAGAACAGACGCAGATCTGCAGGAAAGTACGACCTTTTCTGGGGAGGTGTGATCCCAACACACGAAAGGCTCAGGGACAAATACTTCGACGGGCTGGTGCTGGATAAAGTGCTCCCCGACGGGACTTACACCTACACTTTCGAAGCCGTGGACGACAAAGGATACCGGCAGGTCGTCACCGGCCACATCAAAATCGAGAACGCCGATACAGAGCTGCCGGAACTAAGAAAATTCTCGCTTTCCCAGACCATCTTCTCGCCGAATCAGGACGGCATAGACGACCGCGTCGGTATAACCTACTACCTGAACAAAAAAGCTTCTGAGGTGTTGGTGTATCTCCTCGCCCCGGATGGCATAACGAAGTACCCAATAGACGAAGTGGAGCGGAACATACCGCCCGGCTCACCCGGAATACATTACTACGACTACGATGCAGGCATAGACAAGCGCGCCGAGCCGCCGCCGGACGGCACCTACACGGTGGTGGGAGAAGTCACAGATTTGGTGGGCAACCACACCATGGTAACCAGAACCCTCACGATCACAGAAGGCGGAGTACCAAGGGCCGACATCCTCAACGGCGTCGTGGATTTCTCGTCCAAAGCGGTGCCGCTGGGCGGAAAGCTTGTGTTCACCGCCACCGTGGAGAACATCGGCAAAGTACCAATCCGAACTTCAGGGCCGCCTCCCGGCACGGTCTACCACATCGACGAAAACTTCAACACGCTGGCTAAGAAATCCGGGAACACGGAATGGTACGAACAGCCGGGCGTTTGGAGGTTCGGCATAAACTTCGAGACCAACGCCGGAGTCCCTTATCCTTTCCGGTTCGCAGTCGGAACGAAGAAAGACCTGGTGAAAAGGGTGATCCACGGCAAGACGTACTACTACCTGATGCCGGGACATCGCGGCCTCGTGACCGGCACAATCATAATAGACGAAAAACAACCCCGGGATCACGTGTATTTCTGGGGCGGCCTCATCCACGAGGAGGTCGGGATAGAAAGCTTCAACAACTACGTCGATCCACACGAAATCTACATAGGGCAACCGTGAAATGAAAGAAACCGCAGGAACTCAGCCGAAAAAAATCGGAGTAGTGATAGTAAGCTACAACGTCAAGAACTACCTCAAGCAGGCGCTCACCGCCGTGGTGAAGCGCTCGCAAAAAGAGCCGGATGTCGAGGTCGACATCTGGGTTGTGGACAATGCGTCGTCCGACGGCAGCCCCGAGATGGTGCGTGAGGAATTCCCCATGGCTCGCCTGCTCGAGCCGGGAAAGAACCTGGGGTTCGCAGCAGGCAACAATTTCGCCTTGCGTGAAATGGGATTCCCCGATGGGAATCCAGACCTGGATTACGTGTTCTTGTTGAATCCCGACGCCCTGGTGAACTCCGGCGCCCTCACCACCCTCGTGATGTTCATGGAAAGACACCCGGACGCCGGCATGGTAGGGCCTTACCTGTACTACAGCGACGGATTGTTCCAGCATTCTGCCTTCAGGTTTCCGGATTGGAAGCAAGTCTTCCTCGACCTGTTCCCGATCAACTGGCGACTGCAGGAATCACGCCTCAACGGCAGATATCCCAGGAGGATGTACAAGTCGGGGAAACCTTTCAAGGTGGATTTCATTCTCGGGGCCGCCATGATGGTACGTCCCAAAGCAATCGAGCAAGTGGGGCTCTTCGACGAAGGATATTTCATGTACGTGGAAGAAGTGGATTGGTGTAGAAGGATGAGAGAAGCCGGATGGGAGATTTACGTGGATCCAAGGGCAGGTGTGCTCCACTTCGGCGGCAGGAGCACGAAGCAGTTCCTTGGAAAGATGTACGTCGCCCTGTGGAAAAGCCGACTGCGATATTTCGAGAAATACCACGGCAAAGCCTACAACGAACTGGTGCGGGGCATCGTCCTGCTGGGGATGGGATACCAGAGCAAACGCGCCCAGGCCATGGCGAAGAAAGGTGAAATATCCCCGGAAGAACTGAAGGAGCGACTGGAAGCGTACAGAAAAGTGGAGGAGCTTGCCAGGGTCTGAGCATGTCAAACGAAATCAGCGTGATAATTCTCACCCACAACGAAGCCGACAACATCGCCGAGGCCATCGCAACGGCCCGGTGGGCTGACAGCGTGATCGTCTTCGACTCGCTCAGCGACGACGATACCGTGAAGATTGCCCGTAGAGAAGGGGCGCGCGTGCTGCAAAGGCCGTTCGACGATTACGCTTCCCAGCGCAACGCGGCGCTGAAAGCCGCCGAGACTCCTTGGGTTTTCTTCCTCGATGCAGACGAGAGAATACCCGAGCAACTGGCGGAGGAGATCGAGCAGGCCGTGACGGACCCGAACAAAGCGGGGTGGTGGGTTCCCCGTCACAACCACATCGTGGGCAAAGTGATCATGCACACCGGTTGGTACCCCGACTACCAACTCCGGCTGATGCTGAGGTCCAAAGCCAGGTACGATCCGAACAGAAAAGTGCACGAAATCGTGTTGCTGGACGGAGAGGCGGGATACCTGAAGACACCTCTCGAGCATTTCAATTACGACTCCTGGTCGGAGTTCTACGAAAAGCAGCGAAAGTACATGGCCTACGAAGCCGGTATCATGTTCAAACAGGGGATACGCCCGAAACCGCGGAATTTCATCCTCCAACCGCTGAGGGAATTCCGGCGGAGGTATTTCCTCCTGAAAGGGTGGAAAGATGGCTTGCACGGTCTACGGTTGAGCCTCCTGATGGCCTATTACACCTTCGTGATGTATGTCTACCTGCGCAGAATGTGGAAGTCGAAAGAGTGAGACTTGCTTGAACTCCGCCGCAAAACGACTTGCCTCAGCCAAGCGGTCTTGCCCTCTTACTCACATCGGGTAGGCGAGGGCACTTCCTTCGCCAACCCCCAAGGCCAAGGTACCGCGTTCCATTTACGAAGCAGTTGCCATGAGCACTTGCACGCCCATGAGGATGAAAATGGGAC
>CAZEXY010000008.1:38255-40138 GCA_964516345.1 uncultured Anaerolineae bacterium | reverse complement strand
TTGCGCCTTACGCCCCTCGGCGTCTTTGCGTTAAGTCCCTCGCCGCCTCGTTCTGCGTCGAAATCGCTGAGTGAACCGACAGCTCACACTACCGATCGATCTGCGCTCCGTTCCGCAATTATACCACGCCCTCCTCACGGAGGTTCTCGATCTCTTCTCGTCCGTACCCCAGCTCCGCCAGGATTTCTTCCGTGTGCTCTCCCAGCAACGGAGGATGCCGGCGTATGGCGGCAGGAGTGGTGGAGAACTTGAAAGGAATCCCCGCCAGCTTGATCTTCCCCGCGGCGGGATGCGGGACTTCCTGCACCATGTCCCTTGCCAGCACCTGCGGATGGGAGAAGACTTTGTCCAGGGTGTTGATGGCTGCGCACGGCAACCCGTTGGAACGGAACATCTCCAGCCATTCGGTGCTCGGCCTGGTAAGGAATATCTCCTGCATCAGTCGGATGAGCTCGTCGTGGTTCTCGACCCGATCCCGGTTCGTGCGGAACCGCGAGTCCTCCGCCCACTCAGGATGTCCCAGGAGGGCGGCAAGGCGCACGAACTGGCCATCGTTGCCCGCTCCCGCCGCAAACCACTCGCCGTCCGAACCTTTGAACGTTTCGTAAGGGACGACGTTGGGGTGGGCATTGCCGCGCCGCTTCGGCACCTGCCCGCCGATGAGGTAGTTGCTCCCCTGGTTCGCCAGCCATGCCACCTGGGTCTCCAGCAGGGAAATGTCGATCCGCTGCCCTTCGCCCGTGATATCCCTGGCGCGCAGCGCCGCCAGCAACGCGACGGCAGCCATCATGCCGGTGGTCAGGTCCACGATGGGCACGCCGACCTTGGTGGGCGCGCCGTCGGGGAATCCGGTGACGCTCATGATCCCGCCTTCCGCCTGGATCACGAAATCGTAGCCGGGGCGGTGGGATTCCGGCCCGTCGGGGCCGTAGCCGGTTATGTGAAGATAGATCAGTTTCGGGTTGACTTCGTGGAGGATTTCCCAGCCGAGGCCGAGCCGCTCGATGCTCCCCACTTTGAAATTGTGTATCAGGATGTCCGCCCGGCGCACCAGTTCCAGAAGTATCTCCTTCCCCTTTGGCGATCTCAGGTCCAGCGTGATGCTCCGCTTGTTCCGGTTGGCAGAGAGGTAATACGCGCTCTCCGTGGTCTCCGTGCCGTCGGGAGCTTTGGCATAGGGCGGCCCCCATGCCCTGCTGTCGTCGCCGGTGCCGGGACGTTCCACTTTGATGACGTCTGCCCCCAGGTCTCCGAGAATCATTGCGCAGTAAGGGCCTGCAAGCACCCTGGACAGATCCAGCACGGTTATGCCAGAAAGCGGTTGTTGCATCACACCTCCTTCGTTCCATTGGGTAAGGAGATAGGAAAGCTCTTCTCACAGTAGAGCACCTCCCATTATAGTGTAAGTCGAAGAGCGAAGGCAAGGAACACAATGTACTAAATTATTGCAACTTGGTAGTTCAAAGTGGATACCAACGTCCACCGGGACTTTACATATGGGAGCGAACGTAGAGCATTCCGGCGCAAGTTGCCTCAAGTCGACGGAATATTGTATACTTGGGAGGAATCGAGGAACCTGAAGCCAGTCAGAAGATCGATGGGGTGTGGTCGGGGGAAATTTGGGCACTGCATCCTTGAACTCTCTTCACTTTGCTTCGACCAACTCTATCGGCATCGAGAAACAATAAGGAAGGTCGTTTTGCGTCAGCTTATGTGGTCTACACCCACAAGAGCTCACCGCTCAAAAGGAACCCGCCCCACAGATAGTGGGACGTCACCCGCCAGTAAAGAGAATTCAGGAGGTCAAAAGTGGTAAAGCGTAATCAGGTCGTTCTCATTGTGCTGTTGCTACTGGTCTCGATAGCAGTATCCGGATGCAAACC
>CAZEXY010000008.1:32058-38155 GCA_964516345.1 uncultured Anaerolineae bacterium | reverse complement strand
CAGCTCGAACCAGGGAGGATGTACAAACTTCTGATATCCACGAGCTTGAAGAGCAAAAAGGGGACGCCACTTGCCCACCCTCTTTACCTTGTTTTTCAATCAAAGGGGCCGCTGAAGGTCAGCAAAGTGTCGCCGGGGCCTCATAGCAAAAGGGTAAATCCAAATTCCCCGATTTCCATCGTGTTCAACAGACCGGTAGTTCCTCTGACAACCCTGGAAGAAGGAGAGAACATCCCGTCCCCGATATCCGTCGAACCTCCGATCAAAGGCAAAGGACGATGGCTGAACACATCGGTCTACCAGTTCGTGCCTTCGGAACCGATGTATGCAGGAACCACTTATACCGTCACCGTGAGTTCGAGGATAAGAGATATCACAGGCAGCACCCTCGCCAAACCGGTATCCTGGAGTTTCACGACGCAGGAGCCGTTCGTGAACAAATTCCTACCATCTCACGAGATGGTCGGCCCTTCCACCGTCTTCACGATCACTTTCAACGTGCCGATGGATGAAGCATCCGTGAAGAATGGCGTGCAACTCGTGAACACGGATACCAACGAGGCGGTCAAAGGGGTATTGGAAGTCACCAAGAACATAACTGCCACCTTCAAACCTGCCTCCCCCTTGCAGATGGGAGGCACGTACGTTTTGATGGTGAAGAAAGGAATCAAGACGCTCTATGGAAACGGAGCAACTGAGAAGACCCAACATCAAACATGGATGGTGTACCCGAATCCATCCGTCGAGGACACCGAGCCGGAAGACGGAGCCGAGAACTATTCTCCTCTGAAGCCGGTCAAGGTGTTCATGGACGGAAACATCGACCCGGACAGCGTCAACGAGAAAACCGTCATAATATCCCCAAAGCCCAGGCAGGCTGGCATCTGGTACAGCCACTACGAGGATGCCATCTTCATATCTTTCGACAAAAAGCCCCTCACCAAATACACCATAACCGTAACGAAAGATGTGAGGGACATGTACGGGAACACGCTTGGTAAGGATTTCACCTTCAGCTTCACCACCGGCAATTACCCGCCACAGGCAACGATCCTTCGGTCAAACACAGTTGCCTTCTACAGCGCATACAACAAGCCGCCGAAACTGCTCCTCAGATACCGTAACATGAAGGTAGTTCACTTGAAACTTTACAGGCTTCGGAAGACCGACCCGGACGTGCTCCTGAGGAAATCCTCGCTTTCCAAGCATGGCGGCCTGATAAGGGAATGGGATCAGAAAGTCGAACACCCCGGGAGCGGCGAGTTCCATGTGGATTTCATTCCGTTGACCCTGGCCGATGGCAAAGAGCTACCCAACGGCTTCTACTACGTGGAGATGAAATTCGGCAAAGGTGCGAGGAATCGAGACTCTATGACATTCCTCATCACTCCCTACAACGTGGTGATGAAGCGGAGCGCCACGGAAGTGATGGTATGGGTTACGGACCTGTTCACCGGAAAACCCGTGCCTCATCTCCCCCTGGAACTTTACCTGTCCGGAGGCTCCACAAAGCGCGGGCAGACGGACCTGCTCGGACTATGGACGTACAAATTCGAGAAACCTCAACGCCCATGGAAACTGGCAGCTGTAACGGTTCACCCCGATTCCCCGGATGGATTCGTCAGCTCCTGGAACACCACCATGCATGGGTGGACCTTCGGCTTCTACGGGGAATATTCGATCCCGGACAAGCACGCTGTCGACATCTACACGGATCGCCCGATCTACAGACCCGGACAAACCATGTACTGGAAAGGGGTGATTCGGCTCGACGACGATGGCAGGTACTCACTGCCTCCTGTCGACACCCCGGTGGAAGTTTCCATATACGACCCGTATCAGAACACGGTGCTCACCCAAACCCTCAAGACCAACGATATGGGGACAGTCAACGGGAAGCTCGAGATTCCGGAAAAGGCTCCTCTCGGCGATTATTCGATCCAGCTCGTGGTTGGTGGAGAAGAATTCTGGCACGATTTCCTCGTAGCCGAATACAGGAAACCTCAATTCCGGACGGAGATAACCACAGACAAAAAGGATTACATCGAAGGAGAGACCGCCAAAGTGAAACTGCACGCCGAATACTTCTTCGGCGGGCCTCTGAGCAACGCCAAAGTCGAATGGAGGGTGGTCGCCCACGATGCCCCGTTCTCCTGGCATTGTCCAATCACCATGTCCTGTCCGGATTACCAGTTCGAGGAACCACCGTGGTGGATGTTCGAGGAAGAAGACACGTGGGATAGAGAGATCGCCAGCGGTACCGGAGTCACCGACTCGAAAGGAGACCTCCTGCTTTCCCTGCCGGTGAAGATCCAAAAGGCAAAAGTCTCCCAGCGCCTCACGATAGAATTCGACGTACAGGCACCCAACGGGCTGTTCACCGCCAGCAGGACTTCCGTGCGTGCGCACAAAGGCTCCATTTATGCAGGCCTCTCCGTGAACTCCTACGTCTTCAAAGCCGGAGGGCAGATCGGGGCGAAGTTCATCACCGTGGACTACAAAGGCAAAATTCTGCCCAATCAGAAATTCACTTTCAACGTGATCAAGGAAGAATGGATCAACGTCAAGAAAGAATCGAACGGGGCCGTCTACTGGACTTCCGAAGTCAAGGAAACGCCGGTAATCACAGAAACGCTGACCACCGGCAAAGACGGCAAGGCAAACTACAACTTCCAGATCAAAGAGCCTGGAGATTACAAACTGGTGACGACGGCAACCGATTCTTTCGGGGACGTGACACACAGCACCACGGAGATATGGGTGTCCGGACCGGGGTACACTCCATGGCCTCGATCCAACGATCACACTATACGGATCATCCCCGACAAGGAGAAATATCGCCCTGGAGATTTGGCCCGGATCATGATAATGACCCCCTACAAGACGTACACAAGGGCGCTCGTCACCGTGGAGCGCGGGGGCGTGCTTCACACAGAAGTTCGGACACTGAGAAAGAACAGCGACGTAATCACGCTGAGGATCAAAGACGATTACGTGCCGAACGCATACGTCTCCGTCGTAGTGGTGCAGGGAGGAAAGGACGACGAAGGCAAAGTCGGAAGCGCCTACGTGGGATACACGGAACTGAAAGTCAGCGATGAGAAGAAATTGCTGAAGATTTCCCTGAAGCCGAGCGCCGAAAAACTCGAGCCCAGGGAGACGGTCACTTATACCGTCGAAGTGAAGGACTTCAAAGGGAACCCCGTGGACGCAGAGCTTTCGGTGGACGTGGTCGACAAAGCCGTACTGCTTCTCAGCAAAGAGGGACTGCATACGCTCAGAGAAACCTTCTACTCGGAAAGAGGGCTGGGAATCGCCAGCTCCGTTTCCCTTTTCGATCAAATGGAGAAATTCCTGATCAAGATGGAGAAAGAGGAAAAGAAAGCACTTGCCGAAAAAGGCGGCGGGGGTGGAGGCGGAGGAGCTACCGTCAGACATTACTTCCCGGACAACGCCTACTGGAACCCTGTCTTGAGAACCGGAGAAGACGGGAAAGCCACTTTCTCCTTCAAAGTGCCGGACACACTGACCACGTGGCAGGTGAGGGTCAAGGCCATAGACGCCGATACGAGGGTGGGTGAAGCCAAATCCGACATCATCGTGAGCAAACCGTTCATGGTGAAACCCGCCACCACCAGATTCCTGACGGTGGGGGACGAACCCACGGTCTCGGCAGTGCTGTACAACCACACCGACAAGAAGCTCTCCGGCAACGTGGTGCTCGAGGTTTCTGGAGCAAGCATAGCCGGAAGTGCCCAGAAGACCTTCACACTGGACCCCGGCAAGAACCTCAAACTCGATTGGAAACTTACGAAAGTCGAAGGAGTCCCGGACAAGGGGAGCGGCAAGCGGGTGATTTCGTTCCTGTGGAAAGGCAGCACGGATTCAGGACTACGGGACGATGTAAGGATAGTCATACCCGCATACAACTACTCCACCCCGGAGACCACGGCGACTTCCGGCATCGTGGGACCTGATTCCAAAGTGATGGAAAGCATAGTGCTGCCCAATCAGGAGTACCTGGACAAATCGCAGGGAGAACTCGATCTTTCGATAGAGCCTTCGCTGGCAGCGGCAATGAACGATGGGCTCTCCTACCTGCAACACTATCCTTACGAATGTATCGAACAAAAGGTGAGTCGATTCCTGCCCAACATCTTCACCTTCAGGGCTTTGAAGGAGAACGGCGTGGAGAACGACGAACTGTGGCAGAAGCTGGGGAAATCCGTAAGCTCCACACTGATAGAACTGTACTCACTTCAGCACAACGATGGAGGGTGGGGATGGTGGCCTTCCGACAGAAAGAGCAGCCCCTACATCACGGCGTACGCCCTCTGGGGGCTGGTGTCGGCAAAAGAGAGCGGGTTCCCGGTTTCCGAAGACGCCATGTCGGATGCCGTCAAGTACTTGCGCATCGACCTCGCCCAAATGGCGCACCAGAAAGGAAGATACTCTCACGATAGAGCGGTCTTCGAGGCTTTCGTGCTGAGCGAGTACGAGCGGGTCACAAAGGAGAAAGTCGGCGGTCTGCCAGGTTACGTGGTCGCCCTGTACAAGGACCGAGACAATCTCGGACTCGAAAGCAAAGCTTTGCTTGCCATGACCATGGGTCAGCTCGGAGCTCCAAAGGACTCCATCTCCGAGATCCTGAACGATATCGATGCCGCTGCGTTCATAAGCGGTTCTGGCATAAGCTGGCAGGAGAAAGAAAACGACTTCTGGACGATGAACACCGACACCAGGACCACTGCCGTCATCCTCGAGGCGTTGCTGAGACTCCGTCCGAACGACAGAACCCTGCCGATGGTGGTCAGATGGCTTATGACGACGAGAAACGATGGGCACTGGAAGACGACCCAGGAAACCGCATGGTCCATCATCGCCCTCAGCGACTGGATGAAGCTCAGCGGAGAGCTGCATCCTGCTTACAAAGCTTCGGCAGAACTGAACGGCGAAGCCTGGTGGAAGAAGGAAATATCCGAAGGGGACGTGAAGAGCACGTTCACTCTGAGAAAATCGGTGAAAGACCTGCTGAAAGAGAATTTACTCCTGCTCACCAGAGAAGCGAATGCCGGCGGGCAGGACAAAGGGATGCTTTACTACACGATGACGCTCAAATCCTTCGTGAAGGCGGACAAAGTGAAACCCGCCAACAGGGGCTTCTTCGTGAGCAGGGAGTACACACTCCTTTCGAACCCGAAGGAACCGATCTCCAGCGCCCGCGTTGGGGACATCATAGATGTGAAACTCACGGTGGTGGCCCCCAAGGACATGCACTTCGTCATGCTGGAGGATCCAATCCCGGCAGGCACCGAACCTTTGAACACCCGCCTCGAGACGACAACGAGTCTTGCACCGGGGGTGTCCGAGGAAGGTGAAAGATGGTGGTGGATTTGGGCTCCCGACCACGTGGAAATGCACGACGAGAAAGTTTCGATGTTCTCGTACTGGATGAGCTCCGGCAGCCACGAATTCCACTACCAGATCAGGGCAACCGTTCCCGGGAAATACCTCGTGCCGCCGGCGACGGCATCCGAGATGTATTTCCCCGATGTGTTCGGCAGAACCGGGGGGACGTCCTTCGAGGTGATGCCGTAACTGCAGAGAACCTGCAGGGGGTCAGGAGAAATCTCCCCTGCAAATAAAACACAGCCTCTCATCCTGGGCAGGAGGCGGCGCTGCCGTCTCCTACCCAAAATCGAATCAGGACAATCAGCGACATCTGCGTCCCGGGATTTCACTTCCCGAAAAGCAGACTCCACCATGCCTCCGAGCGGGAAGGCATCGGCGTGCCGACAGGCAAAGGCACAGGCGTCGGGGTTGCCTCCGCGGGGATCACCAAACGCTCGCCTCGCCCCACCGCACCGTTCTCATCGCGGGCTATAGCCTCCTCGGTTGCTTTGATCGCCTCCGGTGAGGTTGCAGCCTTGAGGTGCTCTTCTCTTTCTTTTTCCTTGGTTGCCGTGGCTCGAAGTGAACGAATATGAGCTTCCTTCTGGTGGTTAATCATTGCCTGGCTCGCCTCGTAATACGAAAACAGAGCCCCCATCGTCAAGAATATCAGCGCCACCGCAACGCTGCCGTTTTCCCTGCTGAA
>CAZEXY010000008.1:17850-31958 GCA_964516345.1 uncultured Anaerolineae bacterium | reverse complement strand
TCAAGGAATCTCGTCCCACGAATCCATCTCCCAATCGCTTGGAGCGATCCACACCCTCGCTCCGCTTTGCCCGCTAAGCACCACCACCGGAAGATCGCTGGCGTCTGGAAACACCTCGGTTATGACGGCGCCTCCGAGCGCAATCGAGTTCAAGGTGCTCTCGATTTCCCCTTTACCCCGCAAAGGGGGCGAATCCAAGTCATTATAAACGGAAGCGGCGAAAAGCTCCAGCAACGTATGATCCGCGAGATAGAGATCCACGTCCACGAACTCCTGCTCCGACGGAGGAACATCCTCTTCGAGGTACACCAGAGATTCGTCCCACATGACCACCGTCACCACAGGCTTTCCCTCGAGGGCGGCGATGGCCTGGAACTCGTCCCTGTCGTACCATGCGTTTCCTTTCCCGTAGTCGGTCATTCCGTCAGCTCCGAAACGGTCTCCATGAACGCCGGACAGCATGTTTCATCCTCACCTACGCGTCTGGCCCTGGAAAGCAGCCGCCTGGCGTCGTCCGAGAGGGGAAAATCGTCCAGTTCGTCGAACGAGACCCATCTTGCCTCCCATGCATCGGATGCGGCTTTGAGTTCACCGGAAGCGTACCTGGCCACGAAGTCGATCACGATATAATGATACTTTATCTTGCCCCCTTCCCTGACCACCGGTTCGAAGAGTCCGGCGATGGCAAACGGCTCTATCCGGATGTGGCATTCTTCTTCCACTTCCCGCCTGACCGCCTCCGATGCCGATTCCCCGAGTTCCACGAGCCCACCGGGAAACGCCCACGTTCCTTCTGCCGGAGGATGCCCCCGCCTGACCAGCAACACTTCATCGCCGTTCAAAACGATAGCCCCTACCCCCACCAGCGGCCTTTCAGGGAATTCTCTCTCCATATTTCACCCCTCACGTCCAGCCCGCTCATCTCACCTTCATGATGGTTCCCTGAGCGATCGCTACCAGCTTCTCCTCGCCATCACTCAGGGAAAGAACATCGCATCGACAGGTCGCCTGGTTCCTGCCAGCATATACCGCCTTTGCTCTGGCAATGAGCTTCTCACCGACCGCCGGGCGAAGGTAGTTGATCTTGAATTCCAAAGTCAGGACCGACAGCCCCAGGACGCTTCCTCCGGCAAACGTCAGCGCATTGTCCGCAGCGTAGCTGATGACGCCCCCATGGACGAATCCGTTTTGCTGCTTCAAACCATCGGTGATAGGCACTCCGAGTTCTGCGTAGCCCTCTCCGAAATCCAAAAGCTCTGCTCCGAGCAAAACGCTGAAAGGCTGAGAGGCGAGAATTTGCCTCCCGACCTCGAGATACTCGTTTTCTTCCATGCTGCCTCCTGCATTCGGATCACCCGGGGCGAAGCCCGGACCTGAGAACCTCACGATATGCCCGTATCCTCGACTCCCGCAGCGGGCGCTTGTGCCCGACCGCCCATTTCGACCATTCCTCCCCCATTTGGAACAGAAAAGTCCCGAGGAGGAACAGCCTCAAAACCTCGGCGACTGCTTTGCCGTGATATTTTTCGGCATACCTGACCCGACTCGTGAAGAAATGGATATTCCTCGCCGCCACCACCTGGCCGCTGGATTTGCCCTCGTGGTGGATGATGGCAGCCGTCGGCAGATACACGATCTTCCAGCCGGCATCTTTCGCTCGACGGCACCAATCGAGTTCCTCCGAGTACATGAAGAACCCTTCGTCGAACCCACCGACCTGATCCAGTACCTCCCTTCGAGCCATGATAGCCGCCCCCACGAGCCAATCGACCTCTTGCGTTTCCTCAGGACTTCTGTCCTCCATGTAATAGCGGGAAAGGATTTTGTTCCTTTTCCACCATCGCTGGATCAGCGTGCTTTCCAGAAACAGGGTGGCAACTCCGGGGAACCTTCTCCTCGAAGATT
Source organism: uncultured Anaerolineae bacterium (assembly GCA_964516345.1). Classification (GTDB taxonomy): domain Bacteria; phylum Chloroflexota; class Anaerolineae; order S016-19; family S016-19; genus S016-19. The sequence goes on along the minus strand of CAZEXY010000008.1, from coordinate 30,053 downwards.
GAATCGAGCCATCGGGATACAGCAGCCGCGGTCCCAGCGCTCCAACCTCAGGGTGGGACTCCATGAACTCCACCATGGTGCCGAGAGCATCGCCGACGATCTCGGCGTCCGGGTTCAGGAAGAACACAAATCTTCCACCTGCCACCTCGATCCCCTGGTTGTTGGCTCTGGTGAACCCAAGGTTTTGGCTGTTCTCCAGCAACCTGACCTGAGGAAAATCCGATAGCACCATTTCAGCGCTCCCGTCCGAGGAAGCGTTGTCTACCACTATCACCTCGAGCCTCCCCGGCTCTCCCGCATAATCGGAATCGAATATGGACTCGAGGCATCGTTTCAGGAGATCTTTGACGTTCCAGCTGACGATGATGATCGAAAGTTCCGGATTAGCGTTCCCGTCGGACATCTGGTACACATCCTCGGCGCCGCGGCGCATCGCACCCCGCTACGGGAGCGATGGTATCTGTCGAGCGTCAGAATTCTCTCGCCACGGAGTAATCTGCAAGCTCCATGAGTGCTTCTCGCACACCCACATCGGGGAGGTCGGCAAGGGCTTCTTTAGCCCTGGACGCCATGCCCATGGCCTCTTCGTACGCAGACTTTATGGCACCGGAAACGGCTATATCTCTGACGAGCTCGGACACCCGATCCTCCCTGTCCTCGTCGAGGCTGCTTAGGGCCGCTATGACCTGTTCCCTGTTCTCCGGGCGCTCTTTCATGTAATAGTACACCGGAAGAGTGACGATCCCTTCCTTCAGGTCGTTTCCCACCGGTTTTCCGAGTTTCTTCTCGTCCCCGACGAAGTCCAGGATGTCGTCTATCACCTGGAAAGCCATACCGAGGTACCTGCCGTATTTTTCCAGCGATTGTATGACCTTTTCGGGAGCATGGCTTATGATGGCGCCGGACTGAGTGGAAAGCGAGAAGAGGCTGGCGGTCTTGGCGTAGATCCTGTAGTAGTAGTCTTCTTTAGGTTGGTCCCATGTATTCTGGGAGAGACCCTGCCTCAGTTCTCCATCGCAAATGGTCATCAGGGTGCGGGTGAAGAGCCTCACTATCCTCATGCTGCCGGTTTCCGCCGCGAAATCTGCAGATTTTGCAAAGATGTAATCTCCGGCAAGGACGATCAATCCCCTGTTCTTCCACAGAGCCGTCAGGGTGGGATGGCCTCTTCTGACAAACGCTTCGTCTATCAGATCGTCGTGTACAAGGGTTGCCGTGTGCAGGGTCTCCACGGCGGCTCCCATGGCAACGACTTTCTTGATATCCGCCGGGTAGAACCGGGAAGATAGTATGACCAGGGTCGGCCTCAGGCGCTTCCCCCCGCTCATCACCAAATCCAGAAAAGCGCCAGCAAGAGGACCATATGCCTCTTCGGCGCCTTCCCTCATTTTCTCTTCGACAAGCCGGAGTTCTTCCGTCACCAGGGACAAAGCTTTTAGTTTCAAAGGACTGTTTCTCCCAATCAAGGCTCTCTCATCGAAAAATTATACCCTAACGTGACCGGATTCACTAAATTCTCCCCCGAGCAAACCACTTTGTCCCTATGCATCTCGACGGATCTTCACATTCGAATCCCGAAGAGCTTTCCGGCGTTCTCCGTAGTCCGCCTGGCGACCTCTTCGAACGTCGTCCCCTGGAGAGCGGCGATCGTTTCGGCGATCAACTTCACGCGGGCGGGCTCGTTCCGTTTGCCGCGGTAAGGATGCGGGCTCAAGAAAGGGGAGTCCGTTTCGAGCACGATGTCATCCAGGGGAAGCCTGCCAACCGTGTCCCGTAGGAGCCGGGCGTTCTTGAACGTCACGACTCCCCCGATTCCCAGGTAGAATCCGAGTCCCCTGATCCTCTCAGCCCATTCTATGCTCAGGTTGAACGCATGCCACACCCCGGGTGGGTCCGGCACGCCGTCCCCAGCGCACCAGCTCTCCAGAATGCTCAGAAGGTCGTCCTCGGAATCTCTGTTGTGCAGTATGACCGGGAGGCCGAGGGAAGAAGCTATCTCCAGTTGCTTTTCGAGAGCGGCAATCTGAACGCCGCGGTCAGTCCTGTCCCGGTAGTAATCCAGCCCTATCTCGCCTATGGCGACCACCTTGGGCGCGGACGCAAGTTCCTTCACGCTCTTCCAGGAGGTTTCGTCGCACCGACTGCATTCGTTGGGGTGAATCCCAACGGCAGCGTAGATCCCGGCATTGGAGCGGGACAATTCTATCGCCTGCTCGGCGCTCTCGAGATCGACGGCCGGGGTCACCATGAACCTGACCCCGGCATCCATCGCCCGTTGGATCACATCTTCCCGATCCTCGTCGAACCAGTCGAAGTAGAGATGGCAGTGGGTGTCTACGAGAGTCGGGGGTTGCATAGTTCCTATCTCACCTGGCGTACTTCTCGAGCCCGGCCAGTTTCAGGCCTTCGTTCAAGATCTCCTGAACGAGCTCTTTCCTGGTGGTCTCGGTGTATACCCTGATGATCGGCTCCGTCCCGGAGAATCTGACCAGGAGCCAGCCGCCGTCCTCCATGGAGAACTTGTACCCATCCAGGGTGTCGATGCCGGTGACTTTCAGACCTGCTATTTTCTCCGGCTTCGCGGCGTCCATGCGAGCCTTGACCTCCGGGCGCTTTTCGTTCGGGAACCGGATATCGATTCGGCTGTAGTAGTGCGGCCCCACTATCTCGAACAGCTTTTCGATGAGCTGAGATACCGTCTTCCCGGTGGTGAGCATGAAATCGAGCATGTAGAGGCCGGCCAGAACCCCATCTCGCTCCGGGACGTTTCCCCGGAAAGCGTACCCGCCGCTCTCCTCGCCGCCGATCAAAGCATCCACTTCCTCCATCTTCGGAGCCACGTACTTGAACCCTACGCCCGTTTCGTAAACCGGCACCCCGTAGATCTCTCCGAGTTTGTTGAGCATCGAGGTGGTGGAGATGGTCTTCACGATCGGGCCGCGTTCACCACGGATCTCGAGCATGTAGTATGCGAGCAGGGCGTACACCCTGAGCTGATCGACGAATTCTCCGTGCTCGTCTATTATCCCAATCCGATCGGCGTCTCCATCGTTCACGATGCCGATGTCCGCTCCGACCTCTCTGACCTTCGCCATGGCCGAATTGATGTTGGGTGGTATGGGCTCCGGACGCTTCATATCGGGGAAAATGGGATTGCGTTCGTTGTGTATCGGGAAGAATTCGTTGGTTCCCCCTCCGATGGTCTTCTGGTCGAACCACCCAATCCCGTTGCCCCACATCGGATCGAGGACTATCTTCAAACCTGCATTCCGCAGCTTGTCCAGATCCACCATCTCTTTGATGTGCTCCACGTATCTTGGAGCAGCATCGAAATATTCTATCGACCCGTTTTCGAGCCCTTCTTCGAGTGGAATCCGCTTCACGTCCTGCGGGTCAGAGGGAATGGCTGCTTCTATCTCCCTCAACCCTTCCGGATCGACCGCTCCGCCGTGCCGATCTCTCACTTTGAAGCCGTTGTCCGAAGGCGGATTGTGGCTTGCGGTGATGTTCACCGCGCCGACGGCGTCGTATGCCAGGACGCTGTAGGAGATCACCGGCGTCGGCGTTGGGCCATCGGTCAGGAGCACATGGAAGCCGTTGCCGGCCAGCACTTCCGCCGCGGCGGCAGCGAAATCCTCCGAAGCGAACCTCCTGTCGTGCCCCACCACGACTTTCTTTCCATTTCCTTCGTGCTTCTTCAGGTATTCTGCGAACCCCTGGGCACACCTGCGCACATTGGCGAAAGTGTAATCCTCTGCAATCTTGCCTCTCCATCCATCGGTGCCAAACTTGATATCGCTCATACACGTTCCTCCACGTAAAGATTGTGAGAACATCCGGTACTACAGATCGTACCTCTTTTTCAGGGTCTCCATATCGGCATCCACCATCATCTGGATCAGTTCCTCGAAACTAACCTCGGGCTCCCACCCGAGTATTCTCTTCGCCTTGCTGGCATCTCCAACGAGCTGGTCGACTTCGGCAGGGCGGTAGAACTTCGGGTCCGTCACCACGTACTTTCTGTAATCGAGCCCCAGATAGCCGAAGGCGACTTCACAAAGCTCCCTCACGGAATGGGTTTGCCCTGTGGCGATCACGTAATCCTCCGGGTGGTCCTGCTGGAGCATGAGCCACATGGCCCGCACGTAATCCCCGGCGTAGCCCCAATCTCTCTTCGCCTCGAGATTTCCGAGCCGCAATTCGTTCGCAAGTCCAAGCTTGATCTTGGCGGCTCCGTAGGTAACCTTGTGAGTAACGAACTCGAGTCCCCTGCGTGGGCTTTCATGGTTGAACAGGATCCCGGAGACGGCAAAGAGGTCGTAGCTTTCCCTGTAGTTCACGGTGATCCAGTGCCCGTAGACTTTCGCCACCCCGTAAGGGCTGCGCGGGTAGAACGGAGTGGTTTCTTTCTGAGGTACTTCTCGAACCTTGCCAAACATCTCGCTGCTGGAAGCCTGGTAGAACCGGATGTCCGGGTCCACGATCCTCACGGCTTCCAGCACCCTCGTGACCCCCAGAGCCGTGAATTCCCCCGTAAGAACCGGCTGCTTCCAGGACGTCGGCACGAAGGATTGCGCCGCCAGGTTGTAGAGCTCCTGTGGGCGGTACTCCTTGAGTATGTCCATGATGGAAGACTGATCCAGGAGGTCTCCCTGAACCAGGGTTATCCTGTCCTGTATGTGGTAGATCCTGTCGAAGTTCACGGTGCTCGTTCTTCGCACCATCCCGATGACTTCGTAACCCTGACTCAAGAGGAACTCCGCAAGGTAAGATCCATCCTGTCCTGTTATACCCGTTATCAAAGCTCTTTTCTTAGCCATTTTCTCTCCTCGAACTCTGGATTTTCTCCCGCCAGTATTCCAGGGTGTCCAGCACGCTCTGCCGGAACGGTATTTCCGGCTTCCACCCGGTGAGATTTCTGAATTTGGAGGCGTCGCAGAGCGTCTCCGGTACTTCGGCAGGGCGGAACCTGTCTGGATCGGTCACCACTTTCACATCCACCTTACAAGCCGCCGTCAGCACGTCCAGCACCTCACGGATCGGGTGCGATTCTCCCGAGCCGATGTTGTATACGTCCCCGGATGCGCCTTCGGTAATGGCGAGCCAGTACCCCCTGACCATGTCCCTCACGTCGGTGAAATCCCTCCTGGTGGTCAGGTTCCCCACGCTTATCTCCGGAGGTTGAAGCCCGGCCTCTATTCTGGCGATCTGATAAGCAAACGCCGAAACCACAAACCCGGGACGCTGACGGGGGCCTATGTGGTTGAAAGGTCTCACCCGCACCACGTCCATCTTCTCGCTTTGGAAGAACTGAAGGGCAAGCATGTCCTGAGCGACTTTGCTCACACCGTAAGGGTTCAAAGGCCGGAACGGCGTCTCTTCGGATTGAGGGAGGTCTTCAGGACGCACGAGGCCGTATTCTTCGTTGGACCCCACCACCAGCACCCTCGTTTTGAGCCCCGCTTCCTTGATAGCAAGGAACAGGTTGAGGGTCATTTTGACGTTGGATTCGAAAGTAGACCACGGCTTGCTCCAGGAATCACCCACTCCCGCATGGCCTGCGAGGTGGAACAGGAGATCCGGCTTGGAAGCGGCTATCACCCTGCGGGCGTGTTCGGGTTCGAGCAGGTCTGCTTCCAGGAACTTCACGCGGTCGGTCTGGCTCTCGACCGGATCGATTCCGTAGTAAAGCGTGCCGTATACTTCCACGTCAGTTCGAGAAAGCAGAAAATCCACCAGGTGGCTTCCGGCAAATCCGCCGCTGCCAGTGACCAATGCTCGCACGATGTCCCTCGGTTTCGAGTTTTCACCTAATTATAACTTAGAGCATCCCTTAAGCAAACTGGACGTTCCTCGGGAAGCGTCCAAAGCCCCACACGATCACGAAAACGGGGGGTCGAAGGGGAAATGCAAAGAAGCGCGGTTGTCGGGGATCTTCATCGTCCCATGATTTCTTCCAGCGCCGGGAGGAGGCGGTCGAATTGGAAGTCGTATCCGGCCCCCGTGAGCCTCTCGGGGATTGCCCTCTGTCCGTCCAGCACCACCGTCGCCATTTCCCCGAGGAGGAGCTTCAGGGCAAAAGCCGGAACCCGCATGAACGCCGGACGCCCCATCACCCTGCCGATGGTTCTGGCGAATTCTTCGTTGGTCACCGGGTTCGGAGCGCTCAGGTTGAACGGACCGGACGCGTTTTCATGATCCATCAGGAACAGGATCGCTTTCACTTCGTCCGAGATGTGAATCCACGGCATCCATTGCCTGCCGTCGCCGAGAGGGCCGCCGACGAAGAACCTGAAGGGAAGCACCATGCGCGGCAGTGCGCCTCCCTCAGAGGCGAGCACTATCCCGGTCCGAATGATGGAGCGCCTCACGCCCATAGCCTCCACCGGTGCAGTAGATTCCTCCCATTCCACCGCCAGGCGGGCGAGGAAATCGTTCCCCGCCGGCGTTTCCTCGGTGACCGTTTCGTCCCCATGCGGTCCGTAGTATCCAACCGCAGACGCCTGGATCAGGACGGCGGGTTTTTCCGCCGAATCCGCCACCGCTTCCACGATTGCTTTCCCGGCATCGAGACGGCTCTGACGGATCCGACGCTTCCTCTCTTCCGTCCACCTGCCCGAGGCAATGTTCTCACCGGCCAGGTTGACTACGGCGTCGGCTTCCCCGACGATCTTCCCCCACCCGGCCGGAGTCCGCCCGTCCCAGCGGAGCATCTCGACGCCGGAAGGCATGTTCTTCGCCCTGTCCGGATTACGGCTCAGAACGACAACCTCGTCCCCGCGATCCACCAGCGCCTTGCACAGACGCCTACCGATAAGTCCGGTTCCACCGGTTACCAGCACCTTCATCCGATCACCCCCAAAACGATTCGGACATCGCTCAGGAGCCGAGCAGACGGGCTATCTCCTCGTCCACGATCTCCGGTTCCAGTTTCTTGAAGAGCGGAGCAGGCTTGCGTAGCGGCTGCCCGGGATTCAGTTCGCTCGGACGCCAGCCGCGCACCAAACCGGCATCGTCGTAGCGCAACACGAGGTGCTTCTTCTTCACTTCCTCGACTTCTTCCACGTACTGGCGCCCAAGGAGCGTGCCTTCGTAGCCAAGGTATTCGTGCAGCTTCTGAGAAGAAAACGGCAGGAACGGCGCGAGGAGCACTTTCAGCGAGTCCACCACCTTGAGCCCGACGTAGACCGTGGTGGCTGCAGCTTCACGATCCACTTTGATCTGCTTCCACGGCTCTTTGGCGTTGAGGTATTTGTTCGCCTCGTGGGCCAGTGTCATCGCCTCCATCAAGGCGTTCTTCAACTTCACGGCCTCCAGGAGCTCACCGACGGTGGAAAACGATTCCTCGGTTTTCGCCAGCAACTCCCGATCCAGCGCGTCCAGTTTTCCGGGCTCCGGAACCTTTCCATCGAACCGCTTGTAGGCAAAACCGAGCAACCGGTTGGCCAGGTTCCCCCACGTGGCAACCAGTTCCTCGTTGTTCCTCCGCAGGAACTCCTCCCAGGTGAAGTTCACGTCTTTCGTCTCCGGTGCGTTCACCATCAGCATGTACCGCAGAGGATCGGGATCGTAGCGCTGGAGGACGTCCAGGGCTTCGATCACCCAATGGCGGCTCTTGGAAAGCTGTTTCCCTTCAACGTTCAGGTACTCGTTGGCCGGAACGTCGTAAGGAAGATTCAGGTTCTCGCCGTAGGCGATGAGCATACCAGGCCAAATGATGGTGTGGAACGGGATGTTGTCCTTTCCGATGAAGTAGAAGCTCCTGGTAGCAGGGTCCTGCCACCACGGCCTCCATGCATCCGGATCTCCGATCATCCAAGCCCATTCCCTTGGCGCCGAGAAATAGCCGATCACCGCATCGTACCAGACGTAAATCCGTTTGTGCTCGAATCCTTTCACCGGCACCGGGATTCCCCATTCGATGTCTCTGGTTATGGGGCGGCCGCGCAGTTCTCCGCTCTGTAGCTGCGCCCTGGTGTAGTTGAGCACGGAGGGACGCCAGTGCTCTTTGTCCTCCATGATCCATTCCAGAAGCGGCTCGTTGAGCTTGCCCAGGTCCAGGAAGAAATGCTCCGTTTCGCGGAGTTCCGGGGTGCTGCCACAAAACCGGCATCGTGGGTTGATGAGCTCGGTGGCGTTCAGAAGCCGGCCGCAATTGTCGCATTGATCGCCGCGGGCGCTTTCGTACCCGCAATAAGGGCATGTTCCTTCCACGTACCGATCCGGAAGCCAGCGTTTGCAGTGGGGGCAGTAGAACGCTTCCATCACATCCCTGTACAGATATCCGCGCTCCAGGTGACGCAGGAACATCTCCTGGGTAACTTTCCAGTGGTTTTCCGTATCCGTCTCGGTGAAGAGGTCGTATGCGATGCCGAGTTTCCGGAAAGTCTCCAGAAAACGTGGATGATATCGGTCGACGACTTCCCGCGGGGTTATCCCCTCCTCCTCGGCGCGCACGGTAATAGGCGTGCCGTGGGTGTCGGACCCGGACATCATCAGGACGTCCTTGCCCCGCAGCCTCTGGTAACGGGCGAAGACGTCCGCCGGCAGGTACGCCCCCGCGATGTGACCGAGGTGCAAATCGCCGTTGCAATAAGGCCATGCTGTGAAAACGATGTATCTTTCTGCCATTATGCCCCTCCACGGATGAACTTTTCAGGGAATTCTATCACAGGGGCACCCTCGTGGCGAGTTCCACGGGATGGAGAGACCACGCTGCATGGATACGGGAGGCATCATGGGGAGATGTCGAGCCAGTACGTACTTCCCCGGCGGAATCGAGGGTGAGCCTTTGTGATCGTAGGCTGTTCCGTAAACAGAGTGCTGTGGCGCGAGCCGTTAGCTCGCCCGGCGACCACGACGCAGAGACGCAAAGGCTCTTAAGACGCGAAGATTTGGAAAAACTTTTGCATCGTCTCGTTTCGGTATCGACTTGATTATCTGCGTTCATCCGCGATCATCAGCGTTGTCAGCGTTTCATTTTCATCCTCATCGGCGTGCCGCCGCTCATGACACCCGATCCCAGAAGTAAGAACCCGGCGTATTTATCACGCCGGGGCTACATTCTTTTCCGTTCTCGATGGAGTTGGGATCCCGGGCTTCGTCTCCGGTCTCCCTTCCAGAAGGGACTCGTCTATGCACTCCTCCATCTCCGGTTCGTATCTCCTGTACCCGTTACCTCCATCCCTCTTGACTGCGTACATAGCCATGTCTGCTTTCCTCAAGAGACCGGTGGCATCTGTATCGTCTTCCGGGAAGATCGCTATGCCGAGGCTGATGGAAATTTTGCTCACGTGGCTGTTGAATTGAACCGGAGATTCGAACGCCCGCACCATGCGCCTCGCCACGGAACGGGCTTCTTCCGCACTCGAAAGATCCGGCACCAGAGCGATGAATTCGTCGCCGGCCATGCGTGACAGGAACCCGACCCCTTCCAGCACCCTGCTCAGCCTCACGGCGACGGATTTGAGCAGCTTGTCGCCTATGTCGTGCCCAAGGGTATCGTTTACCTTCTTGAACTGGTCGATGTCCAGGAGCATTACCGCCACAGTGGAGCCTTTGGATCTCGCGAGTTGCAGTTCCATCTTCAATCTGTCCATACACATCACCCTGTTGGGCAGACCGGTGAGCATGTCATGCGTGGCCATGTAGAGCAACCTTTCCTCGTTCGATTTCTGGTTGGAGATGTCGAACATCACGCCCTGGTAGAACATCGGCTTCCCGTTTTCGTCCTTGATCAGCACGGCATCATCCCTGATCCACACCACTTTCCCGTCTTTCGTCAACATTCTGTATTCGAGGGAAAAGTCCTGCAGGTTCTCGTAAGCCTTGCTCACGGATTCGAAGACTTTCCGCTTGTCCTCCGGGTGAAGCTGCCTGAGCCACAAATCCGGATCGGCCAGGTATTCCTCCGGGGAGAACCCGAGGATGTCTTTCACCCTTGGACTTATGTACAGCGTGTTCCAGAGATCGTATGCAGAATCGATGTAGACGATTGCTGGGAGGTTCTCGACGAGAGATCGATATCTCTTTTCCGAATCCTTTAGTTTCTCTATGGCCATGACCTCGTAAGTCACATCGTTTATAACCATCAGAAGAGCTTCTTCGTCCCGAAAATCTATAGGAATCCAAGTAACCTCAGCCTCTATCGACCTCCCGTTTAAAGATATCATTTTCAGGTCAACGTGCGATACCTCTGACGGACGCTCTTCCAGGAACCTTTCCGTAAACGGGAGAGACGTAGGATTGATGAACTGGCTCACCGAGGCTCCGTTCAGGTTTTTGGATTCCGGCACGTCCAGCAGCGTCGATGCCGCCAGGTTGGCATAGAGTATCCTATCTCCTTTGTGAATGATCAACGGTATCGGCAGGTTCTCCACGAGCTTCCGATACCTAGCTTCGCTCTCCGACAGCGCCTGCTCGGCTATCTTCTTCTCTGTGATGTCTTCCACGCTTCCTTCGTAATAAACTTGCCCTGATTCGTCCGCTACCATCACCACATTGAGCCTGCCCCAGAAAGTGCTCCCATCTTTCCTGCGAAGCTCTATCTCGAAGCCTTTCAGCCTCTTCGATCTGCGCAGAATCCGTTTCCACCTCTCTCGCTCCGATGAATCCACGTAGAACTCCGATGCAGAATGAGATAGAGCTTCGCTTCTATCGTCGAACCCAAGCATTCTTATCAAAGTCTCGTTCACACTGATGAGTTTTCCATCCGGGGTGGACTGGAAAAGCCCCACCGGAGAATTTTCGAAGAGGTTTCTGTACCGTCTTTCACTCTTTTCCAGCTCTTTCTTGACCCGCTCGACTTCTGTGACGTCGCTGGCGGTTATCACGAACCCTACATCCTCGCCGAGGAAAGTCACGGTCTGGGAAACTATAGCAATCGAACCATCCTTGCGTCTTATCTTGACTTCCGAACAACGGGATCGCCCCTTCTCCAGGGCATCTGCTACCATCCTTTCGCACTTGTCGGGAACCTCCGGAGTATCGACGACTTCGTGAATGTGCTTCCCCAAGGCTTCTTCTTTCGTGTATCCGAAGACGTTTTCGGCGCCCGTGTTCCAGAAAGTCACCCTTCCATCCGGGCCCAGGGCAATCACCGCGTCGTCCATCGTTTCGAGCACCGCCCTGTGAAACTCCTCGGAAAATCTCAGCCTCTCGAACACCCTTGCGTTCTCTATTGCCAGCGCAGCTTGATCGGCGAGGGTTTGAAGGTATACGAAAAAGTGCTCGTCGAAAGTATCTTCTTCGTCGCTTTCCAGATTCAGCACTCCAAGGACTTCGTCGCCGTAAATTATGGGTACGCATATCTCCGATCTGTGCACTCCCAGGTATCTTTCGTCGGTGCTCGTGTCCGGCAGGAAAATCGGTTTACCTTCCTTTACCACCGCCACCGTGATGCCTTTAGGTGAATCGAGCGGGAACCTATCGGGCGGCACGCTTCCGTCGACGGTGCGAAACGCCTTGCAGACGAGTTCATTCCCTTCCACCAGCCATACGTTTACCGCCGGAACTTCGAGGATCTCTTGCAATCCATCCACTATCAGATCGGCGATTCTTTCCTCGTCTTTTGCCAACACGAGGTCCCTGCTCAGGGATCGAATTTCCCGGAGCTTCTCCTCCACCGTGTATCGGGCTGTGACATCACGCAATATCTCCATCATCGCTATGATCTCCCCTCCATCGTTCACAACAGGATACCCTTTCACTTCCTGGACTTTTCCATCTCCGGAGGATATCTCGATCGCTTCGACGGATGCCGAGTGCCAGGCTCTATCGATAGGGCACTCCTTGCAGGGGGATTCCCTGGAAAACAGCACCCGGTGACACGGCTGGCCTTTCAGTTGTTCGACGCTCTTTCCTGCAGCCTTCGAGGCAGCTTTGTTCGCCCACAATATCCGATGCTCTCTATCCTGAAGGAGGATAGGGTTGTTTATGTTGTCGAGAAATCTTTTTTCCATGTTCGGGAACGACAGCGAATCTTTCTCCATAATATCAAACCTCTCTGGACGATGATTATCTACCGAGGGCACAAATTTCGTCTTGTCACGCGCAGAATTTGCCGGACGCGAAAATACATTTCGAGAGTACGCAAGAGGATTGGTCGCAATTCAGGTTGCTACACTTGATTGCTCACATCAATATTATACACCGAAAAGGGGATAAATTCAATAGCCACGGGCTGAAATCCATGGCTTTTCATG
>CAZEXY010000008.1:3545-17750 GCA_964516345.1 uncultured Anaerolineae bacterium | reverse complement strand
CATCTGGAGGATATACCATGGGCCACACCAAAGGAAAGGAGTCCCTCTCAGGAGTGTTTGCCCCCACCGTGACCCCGTTCGTAGATGGGTCGCTGGAGATAGACTTTCGTTGGATCGGAAAACACCAGTCTTTCATAGAGGCCCGAGGAGCTACGGGAGCGGTTCCCTCCGGCACCAACGGGGAAGGACCTTCCATGAGTCTTGAGGAAAGGAAAGCGCTCATAGGGGCAGCACTGGAATCCCGGGGCGGGCTGAAGATGATTCCGGGAACCGGTTGCGCCGCACTCACCGACGCCATCGAGCTTACCAGATTCGCTCTGGAACACGGGGCCGACTCCGTTTTGGTGCTGCCTCCGTTCTATTTCAAGAATCCGAAAACGGAAGGTTTAGTGAATTTCTTCAGGATTCTGTGCGATCGAGGCGTACCTGCCGGGAAAGGGATAATCCTGTACAACATACCGCAGATGAGCGCCGTCCCTATCGGCTTCGATTTGCTGGATTCGTTGCTGGAAAGCCACCCGGAATGCGTCTGGGGCGTCAAGGATTCCTCCGGAGATCCGGAAAGCCTCAAGGCTTACGTCAGGCGCTACCCCCAGCTTCGAATTTTCGCCGGTAGCGATAGGCTTGCGAGCCTTGCGTACCGGATAGGAGCAGCCGGAACGATCTCTGCAATGGCCAACATAGTGCCGGACTGGCTCCAAAAGCTGAGAACTCAGGTCCTGGAGCAGGATGAAGAAGGCGCAAAAGCGAGCCAGGCCAGGATCGACGCCATGCGAGAGCTCCTCAGCATCTACCCCATGCGGGCAGCCACCAAGTACATCATACACATCCTGGTTGGGCTGCCGCTGGTCGGAGTCCGTCCACCCGAAATAGAGCTGACCCCTGCTCAGAAGTCGGAGATCAAGAGAAGGGTGGAGGAAATCACCGGAGAGAAACTTTCAGCAGATTGACCATCGAGGAGAGTCACCAATGAGTCTACAGGCTGTGCTTTGGGCAATGCTCGGATTCGTCGGGGGATCGCTTGTATCCGTGCAGATATCGGCCAACACAGTGCTCCAGAGGTACATCGGATTCTGGGACGGGATTCTCTTCATGAATCTGATGGGGGCGCTGACGGCGATTGTGATAATAGCGATCGAAGGAAAAGGGAACTGGTCGGCGCTGGTCGAAGCCCCGTGGTACAGCCTGCTTGGTGGAGTCATGGGCGTGTTCATCGTGGCAATCTCCACGTTCATCGTGCCGAAGATAGGCGTGCTGGCGGGGATATCCGTTTTCCTGTTCGGCCAGATGTTCACCGCTACCATGATAGACACGTTGGGAGCAGTGGGTCAGAGGACCATACCCATTTCCGTGGAGCGGGTGATTGGTTTGATCCTGTTGCTGGTGGGATCGTGGATGGTGCTTGGAAGAGGTTGACGTTCGTCACCCGGCAGTCGATCTTCGCAGAATCGATTCGACTTCCGACATCACCCTTTCGACCGGGATGTCCCGAACGCACCGATGCTTCCCGAGCTCCGATTCCGGAAAATCCAACCTTCCGCACGGAGCACACTCCCAATCGCTCATGACGACCTTGCCGCTTCCGGGAGGCCATGGGCCGAAGAGATTTGGGTCGGCCGGACCGTACAGTCCTATGGTCGGTACGCCTTGAGACGATGCAAGGTGGAGAATGCCGGAATCGGGTCCCATGACCAGGGAGGACTTCCGGAGAACCTGCGATAGCACATCGAGGGACGTCTTCCCGGCAAGGTCGATCACCCGGACTCTGCACAGACTGGCGATTTCTCCGGTCAGGTGTTCCTCGCCCGGCCCTCCGGTCAGGACGATCTTCGATCCGTAGGATTCATGGATGCGTTCTGCGACGTAAGCCCATTTCTCTGATTCCCATCTCTTCACAGGTGAACCGCTCCCGGGGTGGATCACGACGAAGCCCTCTCCTTCCGAAATCCCTGCCAGGCGCAGTATCTCCTCCGCCCTGGCTTCTGCTCCGCTTTCGGGACGGAAGTGCAGGTTACCGAGCCTTTCGGACTCTTCCGTCCCGCCCGATTTCGGCAGGAGTTCCCTCAGAAGCCGCCAGTTCTGCTCCACTTCGTGCAAACCATGGACGTATTCCACGGGGTGCGTGAGAAACGGCTCGACATCTGGCAGGTCGAACCCTATCCTCCTTGGGATTCCGGCTTCGGCGGCGAGCCATGCTCCCCACCAATGATCGAACCGCATGACAACGGCAGTGTCGAAATCACGCTTCTTTAGAGCGGAGGCGCATCGGAAGAGGAGCAGGTAAGGGGCGATTGGATTCGGTTTCGGTGCCCGAGTGAATCCGGGAAAGGGGCAGGTGATGATTTCGTCGACGAATTCGTTGTTGCGCCACACGGCTTCTCCCCACGGTCCAACCATGCCGGTGACCCGGACTTCGCCAAGGTGCTTCTGGACGTAGCTCCTGAATCGCCTGATCGAAGGAGTTGCGAGCAGCAGATCGCCTATGTGGTCTGGCCTGACGAGCAGAATCCGCTCCGGCGGAGGTGGATTTTCGTCGTCGCGCTTCCTACCGGCCGAGTACTTCTTGCCGAAGAGCTCGAGGAGTAAGTGCCTGATCTTTTCTTTCGTGGAGCGCTCTCCCTGAAGCATGGTTCGTCACATGCCGGCGGCTTTTCGGTACACTTCCAGCGTCTCCTGCGCGGCCTTTTCCCAGGAAAAGGCCTTTGCCCTGTTGAGCCCTTTCTGAGAAAGGGTCTTCCGAAGGCGTTCGTCGGATATCACACGCCACATTGCCACCGCCATCTCCTCTGCATCGTCAGGAGATACCAGAAGCGCCGCGTCGCCGACGACCTCCGGCAGACTGGAGACGTTCGTGGTGACTACCGGCGTGCCGCAGGCCATTGCTTCCAGCGTGGGCAGGCCGAACCCTTCGTAATGCGCCGGGTGGACGAGAGCCAGAGCAGCATTGTACAGAGCCACGAGGGCGCTGGTGGGCACCCGTCCCAGGAAGAGCACCTCCCCTTCCAGTCCCAAATCCTGCACCTTCTGGAAAATCCCATCGAAGAGCCACCCGGGGCTTCCGGCGAGCACGAGCTTCACCGGATCCTGTTTGTAGCTGTCTCGCATGATCTTGTAGGCGTCGAGCAGGGTTGGGATGTTCTTGCGCGGCTCCAGTGTGCCTACGAATAGCAAAAAATCTCTGGGAAGGTTGGGGTACAGCTTGTTTGCTTTCTTCCAGGCTTCTTCCTTCGGCATCGGCTTGTACACTGGATTGGCAGCTTCGTAAATGACGGTGACTTTGGAATCGCTGACGCCGAGGAATCTGCCCAGGTCTGCTTTGGTGCTCTCGGAAACCGCTATGATATGGTTCGCTCTCCTGACCGCCCTATCGATCTGCCCGTAGTACCTGGCGGCCTTCTTGGTAAGGAAATGCGGATATATGAGGAAAGCAAGGTCATGAACGGTGATCACGGTTTTGAACTTCGCCAGCGGGTTTCGCTTGGGGGGTATGAAATCCGGGCTGTGGAGCACGTCGAGCCGCAGGTTTGCGACTTCCAGCCCAAGGATGTAATGCTCGAGAGAATGATGGCTGGGAGTCCATATGCCTCTTCTTGCGAAGTTGTGGGCATCCACCAGAGGGGTGGTCTCTTTTCTGCTTTGTAACAGGTAATACTGGTTGGATCGGTCTATCTTGGCAAGAGCTTTTACCAGATGGGTGGTGTATTGGGCTATCCCTGCTTGGCTGTAATGTATCAAACGAGCATCTATACCTATGCGCATGTCACCTTCTATCCTCTCATCAACGGCTTCCACAACAAAAAGACGCCTTCTTTGCGAGGGCGTCGTCGACCAAGCACAACTATATCACGCCCATGCCCGGCTGCGCAAAAAGCCAAAGTTCGTTCACTTTTTTCAGCGTGTGGGCAGCAATCCAACGGCATTTCGTATTTCCCTTTCATACGCCAAGAATTCAGGAGTCTCTATTACGTCGAAGCCCCGTGGCCGTGGAAGCCCGATTGGAACTTCCCGAAGCACCTTTGCAGGCCTTTCGCTCAAGATCAAAACCCTGTCGGCGAGCATGACGGCCTCGGTAATGCTGTGGGTTACCATCACCACCGTCTGGCCGTAGTGCCTCCAGAGACGAAGCAGTTCCATGTTGAGCCTCTCCCTCGTCATCGCGTCGAGGGATGCAAACGGCTCGTCCAAGAGGAGCATCTTCGGCTTTTGCACAAGCACCCGCGCCAGAGCAACTCTCTGTTTCATCCCGCCGGAGAGCTGAGATGGATACGATTTTTCGAAGCCCTCGAGCCCTACCTGCCTGATCAAGTCCATCGATTTCGCCCTGGCTTCTTCCTTCGGAACGCCCCGGATCTGCAAGGGAAGAATCACGTTGCCTATGACGTTTCTCCAGGGCATCAGATTGGACTGCTGGAACAGGAATCCCACGTCGTTCCTCGGTCCTCGGAGCCGATTCCCCGCAAACCTGACCTCTCCGGAAGTCGGCTCTAGCAGCCCCCCGAGTATCCGGAGCAAGGTGCTCTTTCCACACCCGGACGGCCCAATGATCGTCAGAAACTCCCCCGCCAGGGCTGAAAAGGTGATCCCGTTCAGCACCGGCAGGGGATGATCGTCCTGATCCAGGAACTGATGGTAGATATCCGCTACGTGAAGGATTTCATCACTTTCGCCGCTCATTTGACGAACTCGTTCGTGTAGCAACTCTTCGGGTCGACCTGCTTGTCGATCAGTCCGGCTTCGAACATGAATTTCGCAGATTCCTCCCAGGATGAGGGGGAAGAGAGCCCCAGCTTCTCGCCGCCGGCCTGCCACAACTTGAGAGCTTCTTCGAACACGGCCCTGTTTGTTTTCTTCTGTTCTTCGTCCTTACCGGCCTCGGGGGCGTACTTCAGGCTTATCCGAAAAGCTTCGTCCGGATCCGAGAGCGTATCCTTCAATCCCAGGAGCGTTGCATGCACAAGCGCCTTCACCACGTCGGGGTGATCGCGTATCATCGCATCGTTGGTGATGATGCCGTTGGAAGGCAGATCAATGTAGTCGGATATCGGGATGACGTTCACCTCCCTGCCAGACAATCTAAGCTGCAGGGGCCCACTGACGGAGTAATCCAGGGCAGCATCCACCTTCCCGGTGCTCACCGCCGTAGCCTGCGTGTACCCGATCGACTCGAGCCGAACTTTGCTCTCGTCGATTCCGGCAGCGTAGACCAGAGCTTTCCAGCCGATATAGCTCGCCCCGTAGAGACCGGGTATGCCCACTTTCTTCCCTTCCAGGTCCTTCGGTTTTTCGATCCCTCTCTCCTTCAAGGAGAACACCACCACAGGGAATTTCCTGTACCATTGCATGACGTAAGTCACCGGCAGGCCCTGGCTCCTCCCCAGGATAACCTCTTCTCCGCTCCCGACCATGAATGGAATCCGGTTCGTACCGACCAGTTTGACGAGATCGGACTCCGTGCCGTACTTGAAGTTGACCTTGAGGCCGGCTTTTTCGTAATACCCTTTCTCCGTTGCCACGTAGAAAGGTGCGAACTGAACGTTCGGTATATAACCCATCGCAAGGGTTATTTCCTGGGGCTGTTTCCTGCCGGAACAGGCCGAAGTGATCAGCATGATCGGTGCGAGTAACATCAAAACCAATGACGATTTGCTTTTTTTCACAGAAACCTCCCCATTCTATTTAGCCCTTTGCCAGCGCAACAGTACCCTCTCCAGGAATACCACGGAGAGATACAGCAGAAGGGCTATGATTACCAGCGTGAAGATGACGACGAACAGCAGCGGAGTATCCAGAGTTCCCTTGGCGACGTTGATCAGGAATCCCAGTCCCCTGTCGGCCCCAATGAACTCCCCAACCACGGCTCCTATCACCGCCAGCGTCACACTTACCTTGAAGCCTCCCAGGAGAACCGGCATGGATGCGGGTATCTCCAGCATGGTCAAAGTCTGCCACCTCGAAGCGTTCAGCGATCTCATCAAGTCGCGTAGATCTTTGTCCACCGATCTGATCCCCACGAGGGTGTTCACCAGCGTCGGGAAGAAGACGGTGAGAGCGCAGATGATCACTTTCGAGGTGCTCCCGAACCCAAACCAGATGATGAACAACGGGGCAATGGCGATTACCGGTATCGATTGAGATGCCACGATGTACGGAGCCAGCAGGTGTTCCAGCAAGCTCGACTTGGCGAGCAGGTATCCTGTAGTCGTGGCGGCTACGAGCCCCAGCAGCAAGCCGAGGGCGATTTCCTTCAGCGTGAATACGGTATGGTAGAGCAAGCTTCCATCTTCGGCCATCAGGATGAATTTGCGGGCGACGTCGGCCGGAGCGGGGAGCACGAAGGGAGGGTAATGGTAAAATCCAACCAGTCCCTGCCACAGGAGCAAGAGCAGAACGAGCCCCACCGGAAACGAAAGATACTCCCCGTATCTCTCCAGCCACTTTATCAGCGGCTTGCGCTTGTGGTTTCTGTAGCTTTCCACCGCTTGAAGCATTATATCGTTAAGAGTCATGGTCACATTCCCTGCCCGAAACAAAACCCCCGAAGGAATTTCCCTCCGGGGGCAAGTGAGTACACGGTGCAAGCAAAGGTTTCCGCCAAACAAGAACCCGAAGGCGGAAACCTTCGGGCACACGACACAAGGCTGACGTGGAAACCACGCGCCTTCGACACACCTTCTCCCATCCGGACTATACCGTCGGCTCTGGCTTTGCCTCAACTGGCGCACCAGATCAGCCCTTGGCGGGCTCGCGGGCTCGGCGCTGTAGCGCCCTACCGCCGGTCGGGAATTGGCCTTTAGCCTCACCCTGCCCCGAAGGTTCCTTTATTCGATTGTCTTCCCAAAAAATCTCTTGCACTCCAAATTATACCGGCCGATCCCCACATGTCAAATCTGCCGGCCGCGTGGGCGCGGAGCGGAAGAGAGAAGCGTGGCGCTCATGTCTGTTCCTTTTTCAACCTGAACCTCCATGCACACCAGTATTCCGGCGGGTGCTCGTCCGGAGGGCACGTCACCACTTCCGTCTCTATGCGAGGATCTATCGTCTTGGCGAAGTAAGTGTACTCGATAATCCCAACCGGCTTGCATGGGAAGTCCGGCAGCCCCTTCCGCTTTCGCGCTTCCTGGACGCGGCAGGTGTTCATCCTGAGCACGATGGTATTTTCGTCCTCCTCGATGATCTCCTGTTCGTTCACACGGGCGTAAAGCCGGAACTGCAATGCCCGCTTCAGCGCCGGTATGCCACCACCGGGCTCCATGCCGAGCCGCCTCATGATCCTTTTTGCTTCTATCACTGTGAACTGCCGCCATGCCTTGGCATCCAGTTCGATGGCCGTTTCCATGCCGAATTTTTCCTCTACGGCCAGGAACCAGAGTCCGTCGTGGGCAAGCCAGTTCTTGGCGGCGTCCTCGAGCAAATCCATCAATTCCTCTTTCGAAAGCTTCTCCAAAACGCTCCTGTCAGGCATCGAAAACCTCCATACGGATTCTGGTGGATCGGTTACATCGAGGCCAGCAACACGCCCAGCGCCATGGAAACCAGCCTCGTCCTGTGCGGATCGGATCTGGAGCCGAGCACGATCGGCACCTTTGCTCCCACGATGATCCCGGCCATGACCCCGCCTGCGAAATACGTGATCGCTTTCGCCATGAGGTTCGCTGCGGAGATGTCCGGCGCCACGAGGACGTCCGCCCTTCCGGCCACTTCTCCACCGATCCCTTTTATCTTCGCTGCTTTGGGCAGGATGGCGTTGTCCAGACCGAGCGGGCCGTCTACGAATCCGCCTTTGATCGTGCCGCGCTCCGCCATCTTGGAAAGAGCTGCTGCTTCCACGGTGGCAGCGTAATTCGGGATCACTTTTTCCGTTGCCGCAACGAGCGCAACCCTGGGTGGGTCCACGCCCAGCGCTCGCGCAACGTCTATGCCGTGCTGGACAATGTACTTCTTCTGTTCCAGGGTTGGAGCGATATTGACCCCTCCGTCTGTGATCATGATGAGCCGGTCGAACGTGGGGACGTCGAAAACCCCCACGTGGCTCAGGAGGTCTCTGCCCCGTATCCCTCTCTCCTTGTCCAGAGCGGCTTTCAGGAACATGTCGCTGCTGATTTGCCCTTTCATCACGACGTGAGCTTTCCCTTCCCGCGCAAGCTCCATCGTCTTCACGGCGGAAGAAATCGGATCGGGCGCGTCTACCACCTCGAGCCCGTCCAGAGAGACGCCGGCTTCGCCTGCAGCGCTTCGGATTGCCGAAGCCTTTCCCACGAGCAAGCACCTGGCGAAGCCCATGTCCATGGCTTCGCGCGCTGCAAGGATCGCTTCTGGATACTGTGCTTCGGCTATTGCAACGACCTTAGGCCCTCTGGCGACGGCTTCCTGAAGCATTTCGTCGTGGCTCCGTAGCCTTTTCATTTGTTCCTCCTGACGATCAGGGATTTTCTTTGCTCAGGTGCGATCGAATTTTCCACCGATCGCCCACATCCCGACGAGGATCAGCGAAGTCAACAGAGTAACCACACCTCCGGCCTTCCTGGCGGGAGTGCTGAAGCTGCCCATGTGTACTCGAACCACATGACGACCTTTGGGAACGTTCAACGTTATCAGCCCCAGATCTCCCCCGGGTCGAATCTGCACCGGCTTGCCATCCACGGTGGCCTGCCAACCCGGGAAATAGTAGGTGTAAAATTGCAGAACAACCGGTGTTTCGGCGTCCACTTCGACCACATCGGTGGAACCGCCGTGGAACACGGGGCGTACAGAGCCTTTCCCTTCCAGGATGTGCGCTTTCACGAGCTGTTTCTCCTTGCCCCGGTAATAGGGCACCATGGGAGAATCCTTTGGCTGGGTCCTGGTCCACACGGTCATTCCGATCATGTCAGGATACCTGAGCTCGAACGCGGTGGGTCCGCCCGGGCTTTCGTCCACTTTCGAAATATCGGTGAGACGTGGAGTTACATACCCAAGGCTTCCCAGCACCACAATCGAAGCCAGCAGTACGCCTACGATGCGGGATTCGGATTGCAAAGATGGGACGAGCCCTCCCGCCATCACCGCCATGAGGACCGCCGTGAGACCCAACAGCCTCCATGGAAACTGAATCAGCGAAAGCGCCGGAATGGCTTCCCACACCGGCTCCGAGATCGGGGTCATCATGAAAAGCGTGGCGAGGAGCACGGCCCCGGAGAAGAGAATTTCTTCGCTCCGCTCGAACCTGCGCCTGAGGGCGAAACAGCATGCAGCGACCGACAGGAGGAACGGAACGATCCCGAGCTGGAGCGGCATTCCGTCGTTGGGCCCGGGGATGGAGTATCCGAAACCCCAGAACGGCTCGAAGAGCTGGAAGAAGTAAGTGAAATGCATCCTGTAGTCGTAACTTCCTCCAACCCACTGTGATTCGAGAATGAATTTCTTTTCGAGCACCGCCGGTATCAGAAAGATCGACGCAAGCCCTATGGCAAGCAGGCCGGCCATCACGGAATACACGGTGGCCTTGAGAGGAAATCTTCCGTTTCGGTGCCATTTGTGCAATAACCAGAACGCGACCCACACCGCCAACATAGGCGTGAACAGGATGATGGTGCCGGAGTGTGTCAGCATCAGCGCCCCGTAGGCGATTGCCGCCAGCACCACATTTCTCGAGGTTTGCCTTTCGGCAACCTCGTAGAACGTCAGCAACACCCATGGGAACCACGCCACGGCGGCGTACTCGGCGTAAGCAGCCCTGACGTAAATGTCCACCAGATGATACGGGACGTACACGTAGACCAGTCCTGCCACGATGGCTCCCCATCTGTCTTGCCACCACCTCGCAACCAGCAAATAAGCCCCGAGCATGCCGAAAAGCGTGAACGAAATCCAACCGGCTTTGACGGAATTGGTAAGTCCAAGTCCGAGCAGATGAAATCCTTCTGCCACGTAGTAGGCGAACGGAGCGTACAACAGCCAGAGGGGATATCCGTACCCGAGGGCGTGATCCGGCCCCCACCTGGGCCAAAGGACCCCTTCACGGATGTTTTGATCCAGTTGAACCAGGAAGAACACGCTGTGATGGGCATCGTGCGCTTCGGTGAAGTATCCGGGAGAGAATAGAGGGGAGAGCGCAAACATACTGAAAGCCACCATGATGGCAAAATCGGTCAGCAGATTCCTCTTTCCGTCGAGAATCGCTTTCATTCTGCGATGACTCCGATGGCGTGTGATGCTTCGAACAGCAGGATTCCCGATGCGACCACTACGTTCAACGACTCCACGTTCTCCGCCATCGGTATCCTGACCAGCACGTCGGCAGCTTCGATGCTTTCCCGTCCAACCCCATGAGCTTCTCCTCCGACCACCAGAGCAGCCGGAGCCTCCCATCGTACGCTCCACAAAGGGATGCCGTCTTTCACGAGGGATGTATACACACGGTAGCCTCCGGCGTACTCCTCCCAGGCATCGCCGATTCCAACCCCTGCGATATGCCTCGTGGAGACCTTGAAATGTGCGCCCATGCCTGCACGCACCGCCTTTGGATTATAAAGGTCCACCGATCCGCGAGTCAAAAGCACGCCCCTCACACCTGCGGCGCTGGCCGTTCTCAAGATGGCGCCCAGGTTACCCGGGTCGCGCACGCCGTCCAGCACCAGCACCAGAGGAGCATTGGTTGGCCAGGGGACATCCGGCATAGGCACCACCGCTACGACTCCCTGCGGCGTCGCAGTATCGCTTACGAGGTGAAGCAGATCCTTAGAGATCTCAAAGCACCGGGATCCCGATTCCTCGAACCCTTCCAGCAAGGCACTCCCTTCTCCCTCGGCCCAATCGCCGGTGTACAGACAGAGCTCGGGGGCGACGCCTGCCATCAAAGCTTCTTTCAGCAGCCGGGTTCCTTCTATGACGAACGATCTTTCCCTGTACCTCGCTTTCCTTTGCTCTATCAGTTTCCTGATGAGCTTGACTTTTGGATTAGATGGGCTGGTTATCAAGGCCTCACCTCCCGTCAAACAAATCAGGCCTACAGCACTTACCGCAGGCCTGAAACATTCGATCGCGACGGGGTGTATGCGTTAGATCGTCTCTCTGTGCAGCGTGGCAAGGAACTCCTTGTTGCTCCTCGTCTTGGAGAGCCGCTCGAGGATGGGGAGTATCGCTTCCAGGCTCCCTCCCATGGCGTCGATCATCCGCCTCAAAGTCCATACACGCTGGAGCACATCTGGCTCGAGCAGCAGTTCCTCTCTCCTGGTGCCGGATTTCTCGATGTCGATGGCCGGGAATATTCTGCGCTCGGCGAGTCTCCTGTTGAGGTGCAGTTCCATGTTGCCGGTTCCCTTGAATTCCTCGTAGATCACGTCGTCCATCCGGCTGCCTGTATCCACCAGACACGTGGCAATGATGGTAAGGCTGCCGCCTTCTTCTATGTTCCTGGCTGCTCCGAAGAACCGTTTCGGAGGGAATAGGGCGGCAGGATCGAGACCGCCGGAGAGCGTTCTTCCTGTGGGAGAGATGACCATGTTGTAAGCCCTGGCGAGCCTGGTGATCGAATCCAGCAATATCACTACGTCACGCTTGTTCTCCACCATCCGCTTCGCCCGCTCGAGGGCGAGTTCGGCCACCTTCACGTGGAGGCGAGCCGGATCGTCGAAGGTGGAAGCCACGACCTCGGCATCCACGGAGCGATCCATATCCGTTACCTCCTCAGGGCGCTCGCCGATGAGTACGACCATCAAGTCCACGTCGTTGTAATTGGTCGTTATTCCGTTGGCTATCTGCTTGAGAATGGTGGTCTTGCCCGCTTTCGGTGGAGATACGATGAGGCCGCGCTGGCCCCTCCCTATCGGCGCCAGCATGTCGATCAACCTCGTGGCGAGGATGTTTGGACGTGTTTCCAGTTTCAGTTGTTCGTTCGGGAATATCGGCGTCAGATGCTCGAAGCGCGGCCTTCTGTACGAAAGCTCCGGGTTTGCTCCGTTGACCGCTTCCACTTTCAACAGGCCATAGTACCGCTCGGTTTCCTTCGGCGGCCTGACCTGTCCAACCACGAAATCTCCCGTTCTAAGGCCAAAGCGCCTTATCTGAGACTGGGATACGTAGATATCTTCGGGGCCGGGCAAAAGCCGCTCGGACCTGAGGAACCCAACACCGTCCTCGGTTATGTCCAGCACCCCTCCTCCGAAGATCAACCCCTGCTTTTCGGCGTTGGCTTTCAGGATCGCCATGATCAGGTCGTACTTCTTCATCCTGGTGTAGCCGGTGACGCCGATTTCTCTCGCAAGGTCTCGAAGCTCGGCGAGGCTCCTTTTTTCGAGAATACCAATGTTCAGGTTGAACTTAGGAGTGAGCTCCTTCTGAGCTTCCTGCGAACTTTCTTGCGCCTCCTGCTCCTTCGTTTCTCCGTTTTCTTCTGGCTTTTCCATTTCTGTCATCTTTACGAACGACCTCCTTGAATGAGTGCATTGATTTTCCTTTGAGAAGCTTGGCTGTTGCCAAGGGAAATAAGTTTCTGATGATTCAGACAAAGCTCGTAGTCACGACAACGACTCGGATTTTAAGTTAAGAGGGAAACTTCCATTTGATCGGAGTATCCCTGCGGATCACCTACCTTTCAATTATAATGAATTTTCTTTGGTATGTCAAATCTCTTTATCTTAAATTTATTTAGCATACCTTTTAAGTATCTTTATGCAAAATACCTCACCCTCTCTTTCTTGAACTCCCGCGTGCTGTAGAGAATCGTGTAATCCTCCACGCCGATGGCGCTGGAGATGCGTTCCGCCACAGCCTCGCACTCCTCCCTGCTCCTGCCGTGAACCATGGTGAACAGGTTGTAAGGCCAATCCGGGTAGGTGGGACGCTGGTAGCAATGGCTGACCTCCGGGAACTCCGCCGCTTTCCTGCCCGCTTCCTCGATCCAACCCTCCGGAACGCGCCAGCACACCATCCCGTTGGCCACGAACCCCACTTTTCGGTGCCTGAACACGGCGGCGAACCGCCTCATCCACCCGTTTTCCCGAGCCAGCTTCAGCCAGGAAAACACCTCCTCCTGAGCGACTCCCAGCCGTTCTGCCGCGTCGGCGAAGGGTTCCTCCACCAGCGGAATGTCTTCCTGGAGCACCCTCACGAACTCCCGGTCTCGTGGGCTCAGCGGCGGCGCTTTACGCTTGGCCCGCGGCGCTGAATGTTCCGACGGACGCCTCCCTCCTCCACCGATCTTCAACCGCACGCCGATCTTGAACAACCTGATGGTGGGCAGAAGGCGGTACTTTTCGATGCCGGCCTTCTTTGCAAGGGCTGCGACCTCTTCTTCCAGCGATACCCCCGGCGGCACGGCGACGGTGAACCACAGGTTGAACCGGTGATTCCGCTCGTAGTTGTGACTGACTCCCGGATGTTCGTTTATCACGGACGCAGCTTCTTCTATTCTCTCTGAATCTACGGCCGCGGCCACGAGGCTGGATTCATACCCCAGCGCCCGCGTGTCGAAAATCGGCGAAATCTGCCGGATGATGCCCCGGGATTTCAGCGTCCGAACGCGCTCCAGCACCTCACCGCCCGAAATGCCAAGATCAGCGCCCAAAGTGTCCCACGGCTTCCTCTCCAGCGGGAACTCCTCCTGCAATCGATCCAGGAGCATCTTATCTACCCGATCCAATCGAAACACCTCCACAAAATGGAATCAACGAATGGGCGAATGACTCAGGGGGACTTGCTGATTCCAGAGCCATTGCGCTTATTCCTCCCTCAGTGTCATCAAAGAACCTGCCGCCACCCGATGCAACGACTCCACCAGCTCCGCCGTCAGGAACTCCGGCTTGATCCTCTTCAGGAAATACTCGTCCACCGGCTCGGCTTCGCCGCGCTCAACCATCTCCCGGTATTTCGGCGGCACCCAGACGCACGTGGGCTCCGATTCCATCGGATCTCCGGTCAGGGCGTAGGCCCGGCTGCGGTTGCCTCCGCAAACGTCCCTGAACTCGCAGACGGCGCATTTACCCTTCAGCTTGCTTTCGTCCCGAAGGTTCCGGAAGAGCGTGGAGTTTCGATATATCTCCACCACGGAGCGTTTTCGGACGTTCCCGGCGCTCAAAGGGAAGAAACCGGTCGGGTACACTTCCCCAACATGGCTGATGAACATCACTCCCTTGCCGTCGTTGACTCCCTTCACCGGTCGGTTGAGGCCGTCGGCGTACTGGAACCCTGCTCCCTGGATCGACACGTCCTTCTTTTCCATCTCCGCTC
>CAZEXY010000008.1:0-3445 GCA_964516345.1 uncultured Anaerolineae bacterium | reverse complement strand
TCCTTCTTTTCCATCTCCGCTCTGGCCCGCTGGATCGCCACCCGACGGTACGGCTGCGCGTTGGTGGCTTTCACGTCGAAAGGAGAGCTCTTGGAAAGGTCGTAGAGCCAGTTGTACACTTGCTCGTGCTCTTGCGGTGTGATCATATCCTCGATCCGGGCCCGCCCCACCGGAACCAGGAAGAAAAGCGACCACTGCACGGCACCGTATCGCTCCAAAAACGGCACCATCTCCTCCAGGTACGGCAGGTTGAGCTTCGTCACGGTGGTGTTCACCTGGACGGATAACCCGACGTCCTGGGCGTCCTGGAGTATCTCCATGGTGCGCCGGAAGGAACCGGAGAACCCGCGGAAGCTGTCGTGGATATTCTCGTTCGGCCCGTCGAGGCTGAGGGCGATCCGGCGGATTCCGGCGTCCATGACGCTCTTGAGTCGCTTCTTCGTCACCAGCGCCGTGGAGCTCGGCGTAAGCGACGTCCGAAGCCCCTTCTCCTGGCTGGCATATCGGATGAGTTGTTCCAGGTCTCGGCGCATCATCGGGTCGCCGCCGGTGAAGACCAGTATCGGGCTTCCGAACTCGGCTATCTGATCCACGAGCCGGAGGCTCTCCTCCGTGGTGAGCTGGCGTGGGTCGGGACGGGGCTGCGCTTTGGCCCGGCAATGGCGGCACGCCAGAGCGCACGCCCGCGTCACCTCCCAGAGGACGGTGAACGGCGCTTTGTCGAAATCGACTTCGTGCAGGTGCTTCGAATGCATTTTCCGCTCGGAAGCGGCCCTACTGCTGAGATGGTTCATCTGTTGCCTCCGATTATGGTCCCGCAGCGGCGGTGCGTTGTCGCGGGACGTGAATTGTGATATCATTTGAACGAAAGACGATGCCCGCCGAGGTGCCAGAGTAACCAATCAGCGAATCAACGGATCTGCGAATCAGCGTTCTTACCCTCCGGGCGACGGGAAAAACGGGCGAACAAATGGAAGAACACCGCGACTTCGAGCTAACCGTTCGGTTGACGCCGGAGCAGGCGGAGATGCTCCGGGAGATGGCAGCGCAGCGCGGCCTCACACCGGAAGCCATGGCCCAGGTGCTCATCGTCAGCGATCTGAACCGGGAGTTCCTGCGGGATGCCCGGCTCCGCTCCCTGAAAGAGCAGGTGCTGGAAGAGCAAAAGGATCTCTCTGCGGAAGATCGACTGGCGGCGGTGGAGAAGCTATCCAAAATGGATTTACCAGTTTCCGACTGGGAAGATATGGAACGGGAAATCGAATCCATGTGGGAAGAGCCTCTGTACGGAGGTCGATCTGACGCAGAAGGAGAGAAGTAAGGAGGGATCATGCCCAAGACAGCCGAGAAGTACACCGAGCGCGTGCAGGTTCTTTTGACTCCTGCACAATACAGGCGTTTGCGCACCATTGCAAAACGTCGTAATAAGTCTCTTTCCGCCGTCGTACGTGATCTCCTCGACTTAGCTGCTGGGAAGGTCACTACGCGCGAAGAGCGGCTGGAAGCGGTCAAGCGGATCGCATCTGGAAACAGCCCGGTAGGCGATTGGGAAGAAATGGAACGTGTAGCAGAAACAAGATGGGAGGACTCGATTTGAGAGTCACAGGTGAAGTTTTCATCGACGCTAACATACCAATGTACTCCGATGGCCGTCCGGGTCCATACAAGGAGCCGTGCATCCACGTCCTTGACATGATCGCCAATGAGGAGATTTACGGCGTCTCCAGCGTGGAAGTGCTGCAGGAAATCCTCCACCGATACCGTTCCATCCAAATGGACGAGAAAGGGTTTCAGATAGCCAGCGACTTTGCGATTACGGTTCACGAAGTCCTTCCCGTGTACCTGGAAGACGTGCAAATCGCTATGGCTCTCATGAAGAGCTACAGGGGCATACCCACGCGCGATCTCATCCACGTTGCCGTGATGTTGAACAACGGCATCTACACCATCATATCCGCCGACAAACATTTCGACCTCTTTCCGGAAATCCATCGCATCGATCCCATCGATTTTCACCGATCGTAGGGGCGACCTGCGGGTCGCCCCTACGGCGTTCCCGCCGTGCGGGTAGAAGGCATTGCCCTCGGCCACCCGATGTCCACGGATTCATCCGGTGGAGCCCTGTAGGTCGGGCTGTCAGCCCGAACAGGTCGGACTAACAGTCCGACCTACAACCATCCACCAATCCGCTGATTCGCCGATTCCCCCATCACGCAGGCGAAATCGCCTCCGTTTCCCGCTCCATCTCCGGCTCCTGCACCGGTACGATGAACTCGTGCGCCACATCCCATTCCGACGTGCCCGGCTCCAGCCCGATTTCCTCGTCCGTCAGATAGCAGCCTGGGTCCGGCGCAAGCCAATCGCCGAAATAGCTTTCCGCCCGTGCCCGCAAGCTGCCGTTGCAGATGTCCCGCCACTTGCACACGGCGCATCTCCCTTTCAGGTGCGACGCCCTATCCTTCAGTATCGCCATCCGTGGATCGCTGGTGTCCATCCAGATCTCGCCGAAGGGCCGCTCCTTTACATTTCCGAAGCTGTAGTGCCACGAGAACTGATCCGGATGCACGTTCCCTTTCGGGTCCACCGATGCGATGGCTATGCCGGATTGATTCCCGCCGTTCCACCGCAGCATCTGAAGGACATCCTCGGCGCGCTCCGGGTCCTTCGCCTTGATGCGCCAGTACATGAAGACGTTGTCGGCGTGGTTGTCCGCGGTCAGCAAGTCTATGTTCAGCCCTTTCCGGTGCCACTCCTCCGACTTGTCGAAGATCATCTTCACCACGCGCCGCGTCTCCGCCGGGGTCAGATCGAACCGCTGCATCTTCTCACCGCGCCCGGCGTAGGCCAGGTGGTACACGCACATCCGGTTGATCCCCTCTTCTTCCATCAGGTCGAAGACCGCCGGAAGCTCGTGGAGGTTCTGAGCATGCACGGTGAACCGCAACCCCACGCGAATCCCTTCCTCCCGACAGTTTTTCAGTGCTTGAATCGATTTGTCGAATGCGCCTTTGACTCCTCGAATCCTGTCGTGGACCTCCCTCGTGCCGTCGATGCTGATGCCGACGTAGGCCAGCCCCGCGTCCATCAGCTTCTTCGCCACCTCCTTCGTGATGAGCGTGCCGTTGGTGGAAAGCACCACCCGCATCCCTTTCTTCGATGCGTGCTCCGCGAGCCGGTAGATATCCGGTCGCATCAACGGCTCCCCGCCGGAAAGGAGCAGCGTCGGCACACCGAAATCCGCCAGGTCGTCGATGAACCGCAGCCCCTCCTCCGTGGTCAGCTCGCCGGGGTACTCCCTATCCTGCGAGTTGGAATAGCAGTGCATGCAATGGAGATTGCACCGCTGCGTCACGTTCCACACCACGATGGGCTTCTTGTCCTTGCTGTAGTGCAGCAGATGCGCAGGCATCTTTCCGGTGTCCCTGCCGTACCGCAGGGCATCCCC
>CAZEXY010000007.1:28292-42135 GCA_964516345.1 uncultured Anaerolineae bacterium | reverse complement strand
AACCCCTGACCTCTTGAATGCCATTCAAGCGCTCTCCCAACTGAGCTACAGCCCCGCGTTTTTAAACTGCCTTTTCTGGTGGAGCTGAGGGGATTCGAACCCCTGACCTCTACAGTGCGATTGTAGCGCTCTCCCAGCTGAGCTACAGCCCCGTACCGAAGCCCAGTATACGCCAACGGCAGACGGTTGTCAAATCCACCACCCCGATTTCCGGGCAGATCCCGGACGGAGCCGCAACGAACCGGCTCGCGACGGTCGTTCCCCACCCAGACGGTAACCTTCGGCCATATTCCCCGGGATCGGAGCATCCTATCGAGACACCTGCATTCGAATTTTGACTATGCGCTCGGGTTGTGCTATCCTGTTAACGCTAACGTTAACGCTCACGTGAGCGTTAACGGACAGATTCGTCGGAAGAGAGGGAAAGGAGTCACGAAGCCGAGCCGGTTCATCGCTTCGAACCGAAATAGAAAGCAACAAGTCGCCGCCGGAACTTACCGCGGCGGTTTTCACCCTGCCGGCTCTCATCCTTCCTTCCGGCATGACAAAGCAAAGAACTGCTCGTAAAGGCGAAAACATCCGGATCGTGTAAAAGGAAGAAGAATGAACAACCGCGTAACCATGGCCGATGTCGCCCGGGAGGCAGGAGTCTCATTGATGACGGTCTCCAGGGTGGTCAACAATAAAGGCGAAGTAAGCGAGGCCACCAGGCAGCGTATCCTGAAGGTGATAGAAAAGCTCGGCTACCGCCCCAGCGGCATAGCCAGGAGTCTTGCCACGAGCCGCACCGGCACCATCGGGCTGATAGTCCCGGACATCTCCAATCCGTTCTTCGCCGATCTTGCCAAAGGCGTGGAGAAAGTCGCCTACTCGGAAGGATACAACGTCTTCCTTTGCAGCACCGAGGAAAACCCTCAGCGGGAGCTAAAAGTCCTGGAATCCCTGGCAGAATACAGGGTCGATGGAGTCTTGCTCTGCAGTTCACGGTTGGACGAAGAACACCTCGTGAATTCGCTGGGATTCTTCTATTCCGCGGTTCTGGTCAACAGGGCGCTGGAAAGGAGGGACCTCGCAGTCGGCACGGTCATGGTGGACGACGTGCGCGGCGGGGAGATAGCCACCCTCCACTTGATAAACGAAGGACGGAAAAGGATAGGCTTCCTCGCAGGCCCTGAGACATCCCACAGCGGACGGAATCGATTCAAGGGGTACAGAACAGCCCTGGATCAGGCGGGCATCCCGTATGATCCGGAAGTAGTGCTGCATTGCGCTTCCAACGTGGAGGGAGGATACGAAGCCGCCAAGACGCTCCTGAGCAAGAATAGTGACGTGACGGCTTTGTTCTGTTACAACGACCTTGTAGCAGTCGGTGCGCTGAGGGCCTGCAACGAGATGGGGGTAAAAGTCCCAGACGACGTCAGCGTGGTAGGGTTCGACGACATCATGCTCGCCGGGCTCGTTACGCCGGGATTGACGACCTGCCGGATTCAACGCGAGGAGCTGGGAGAAAGATCCGCCACGATGCTGCTGGAGCAGATGGGAGGCTGCTCCGGCCACTGCGAAACCGTAGTGCTCGTACCGGAGCTCGTCGTCAGGGAAAGCGCTCCGTGATCCGAGCTTTCGTGGCGAAAGGAGGTGATAGCAGGAAGGATTGCTTCTGATGCACAAGGTAACTGCGTAGTTCCCCAATTCCAAAGAAGGAAGTAAAAGGAGGGAAAAATGTCTGTCAGATCGAGAAAACGGTTGTTCACGATGATTGCCTTGCTTTTGGTGGTCTCGATGCTGGTTTCCGCGTGCGGAGCCAAATCGACACCGACCAAGGCACCGGCTCCCACAAAAGCGCCCGCGCCGACAAAAGCGCCGGCTCCGACCAAGGCACCGGCACCCACGAAAGCACCAGCAGCTAAAACGCAGGTTCTTCGTGTCAGCGCTCCTCCGTGGATATTCAAGAAATTCCCACTGGAGGAAGTGGCCAAGAGGTTCGAAAAAGCCCATCCCGGCGTCAAAGTGGAGCTCACCCGGGTCAACAAATGGAGCGCACCAACCTACATCACCGAATGGAAGAACGGCAAGACCCCCGTCGACGTCTTCGTCGGCGGTAGCGGCTCCATGCTCGCACCGTTGATCACCGGCGGCTGGCTCGAACCGCTGGACGACATGCTTACTGGCGACATGGCGAAGGACAAATTCGTCGCCGGATTCCTCGCCGCCGGACATTACAAGAAACCGGACGGCAGCGGCACCTACTACCCCGTCCTCCCGTTCATGGGTGAAGTGGCGATCATCGGCGTCAACACCAAGATCTTCAAGAAATCGGGCCTGTGGAAGGACGGGCATCCAGCTCCGATCCCGAGCTGGAACGAGGACGACTTCTTCGGATACTTCGAGAAGATCAAGCCCAACGCTCCGGCAGGCGCTCACGTGGAGATATGGGATCGTGAGTACATGCAGTACGACTACTGCTCGGGCTTGATAGCCATGACCGGGCGCTGCGTAGCTAAAGACGGCAAGGGCTTCGACGTTACCAGCGACGCGGCCAAGAAGTGGCTCTCCTACCTGCAGAAGATGCACAAGGATGGGCTCGGGGCCTGGACGACCACCGACGACGCCGGTTATTCCAAGTGGAAGACTGGACAGGCCGGCACCCTTCTGGCCGCTCAAGGGCATGTTATGGAACTGGTCAGCGTGACCAAGAACGAATCCGATATCGCCTACATGGGATGGCCCGGAGCAGACAAGAACGGGAGCATCATCTGGACGCACTCGGTCTGGATCCCCAAAGTCTCTCCGAACAAAGAACTCGCAAAGCAGTTCATCAGGGAGGAGATCTTCTCCAAGTACTTCCAGCAGTGGAGCTTCAACCACTACGGCAAGCTCCCGTCGATCAAAGCATACTACGGCGAAGGCATCACCTGGTTCAAGGGTGAGATGCCGACCATCCTTGCCATCGCCAACAACTCCAAGCCGATACCTCTGTTCAAAGACATGGAGAAATATCTCGACATCCTGTCGAAGTACCTGCCGGAGGCGGCATATGGTAGGATGAGCGTGGAAGATGCTCTCAACGGCATCAAGAAGGACAGCGCCGGGCTGGACTTCACCGACATGAGAGCTCCACAATAACCGAAAACACACGTGGGCAGGCGGGGACTCCGCCTGCCCACCACGCAAGGAGATGCAATCGCATGATGAGCCAGCGGAAGAAGAAAAAGCTCTACGAAAAACTCAATCTGCTGTTCTTCCTTTCCCCAACCCTGATATTCATCTTCCTTTTCATCGCCTTCCCAATCCTGTTTTCAGGATACCTGGGGTTTACCGAGTACAACTACGCCTCCGATCCCGCGCCCAAGTTCATAGGCATCAGGGGGTACGTAGACACGATCCTCCACGATGGATTCCTTCATGCAGCACTTATCGTACAATTGAAATTCGCCATACCTTATTTCATTCTGACCCTGAGCATTTCGCTGCTGCTGGCACTCCTTGTCAGCGAATTGAAGCGGGGAGTGCAGGTATATCAGATTTCCTTCTACCTGCCGATGATCATCCCGCTTTCCCTCGTCGGCGTCACTTTCGCGTGGATACTGGCGCCAGACGTGGGCATCTTCGATCATTTCCTGCGCGTGCTGGGAGTTTCCAACTGGGATCGTGATTGGTTCGCCGATCCCACCACCGCGTTGTACGGCTTGGTGATCGCAAGATCGTGGAAGATGATCGGGTTCACCTTCATCATCTTCCTTTCCGGCATCCAGAGCATACCCAGCAGCCTGCGGGAGGCGGCCAAAGTGGATGGGGCCAATTACTGGCACGAAGTGCGATACATCATCCTGCCGCTCTTGAGACCGTATATCCTGATAGGAACCATCTGGGTCACGATCAACTCCATCAAAGTCTTCGACCTGCCCAAAGTGGTGACCGAAGGCGGTCCAGGAATCTCGACCCTCACACTATACCTGTACGCGTGGAAAGCCGCCTTCGAGCGGCTCGACATGGCCCTTGCTTCTCGCGTGGCTTACATCACAGCTTTCATAATCCTGGTTCTCGCCTGGATCCTGAACAAGGTGCTCAACCCAGAAAAATCGGAGAGGTTCTGATGACCATTTCCCAGCGTCGAACTTCGTTGAAAAAACTTACAGGAAAGTATCAGATTTCACTTTATCTGCTGGTCACGGTGATCGTAGTGCTTTACCTCCTGCCGGTACTGTGGATGTTCATCACTTCGATCCGGCCGACCGCCGAGATATACCACTTCCCGCCGACCGTGATCCCGAAGCACGTAACGCTGACGAATTACGTATACGTCCTCACCAAAATGGAAGGGTTCAAACGCTATTTTCTGAACAGCGTCGTGGTTACCACCGTATCGGTCGGGCTGGTTCTGGTGGCAAGCGCGATGGGCGGGTACGCTTTCGGAATGTACAGATTCAAGGGGAAAGAACTCCTCTTCATGGGAGTGATCTTCGTCTTGACGATCCCCTACATAATGTACCTGATCCCCACCTTCATCATGGAGGACAAGGCTGGATTGCTGAACACCTGGATCGGACTGATACTGCCGTATGTGGCCATCAACCTTCCATGGGGACTGCTGATCATGCGTGGAGCGTTCTCCACCATCCCAATGGAGATCAGGGACGCTGCAATCATCGATGGGTGCAGCGAATTCCAGATGTGGTACAAAGTTCTGCTCCCGATCGCAAAACCGGCCATAGCCGCCACCACCATTATCTCGTTCGTGTTCATATGGCAGGAATTTCTGTTCGCGTCGACCCTGATGAGCAAGAACGAATGGCAAACCCTCCCCGTTGGCATAGTCTGGATGCGTGACGAACTGCAGACGATGGTCTACGGCAGGATTGGGGCAATGATAATCCTATCCATAATCCCTGTGTTCGTGCCGTTCATATTGCTCAGGGACTTCTTCGTCAAGGGACTGAGCGAAGGAATGTTGAAAGGCTAAAACAAGGAGAAAAAATGAATCTGAAAGTTTCAACCAAACTCAAAAACGGATTCACCTCTATCGTGACCTCACCGCAGGCAGGGATAGAATACATCGATTTCGGAATACTGAAACTGAAACCCGGAGAAAACTTCACCGGCCCAAAGCTCGAGGACAGGGAAACCGGCATCGTGATTCTGTCCGGAAAATGCAAAATCGAAGCCGGAGGGAAGACCTGGGGCGATCTGGGACGGCGCAAAAGCGTTTTCGACGGGCCGGCTACAGGGATGTACATTCCGCCTGTCACGGGTTATTCCATCACGGCTCTGAGCGATCTGGAAGCGGCGATAGCAACCGCTCCGGCCGATCGGAAGGGCGAGATCACGCTGATAAACCCGGAAGACGTGATCATACACCAAGCTCGCGGCAAAGGGCTGTTCGTTAGGGACGTGCATGACATCATCGTGGACAACGTCCCTGCTCAACGGCTGATGATCGGGGAGACCTTCAACCGTCCCGGAGAATGGTCGAGCTACCCTCCACACAAACACGACGTAGAAGCGCCGCCCGAAGAGGTCAAGCTCGAGGAAATATACTTCTACAAGATCGACCCACCACAGGGATTCGGGATGCAGAGAATCTATTCCCCGGAGAGGGGCATCAACGAAGCCTACGTGATCGAGAACAACGACACGATATTGATTCCTTTCGGGTATCACCCGGTGGCCGCAGCGCCGGGCTACCGGCTTTACTATCTGTGGGTCCTGGCCGGGGAGAACCGGGCAATGAAGCCCAGAGAAGACCCCGCCCATTCGTGGGTCTGGAACTCCGATTGACCCGAGAGTCTTCATTCCCGACCGGATCCTCAGCCACCTTGACAAGAATGGGATTAGCTGGTATAAAATCAATGCACACGTGTGCATAAGAGAAAAACTAATGGGAGGCGATGCCGTGAACGACCTTCGAAAACTGATCAAAGGGTACGTATACCCGCGATCGCTGCACCAAAAAGGGAGTCACCTTTTCTTCCTCTTCGAATCCAACGGGCAAAAGCGCATTGGAATGATCGCCACCTCTCCGGCAGATATGCCCGGCCTCCAGGGTGAGACGAAAAAATTACGCTGGCATGGAAAGGATGCAACGCTGCGCACCGCAGATCTGACGCCGGAGAACGCCGAAGCGATGCGCAAGATCTTCCCACACCTGCGTCCAAGGCCCCTTGGGTTACACATCTCCGCCGGATTCGGCGACCGACTCGGCCTTGCAACGCCGGGACATGTCCGGGCCGTCTGCGGCACCGGGATCGCCCCGATATTCGCCCAGCAATCGGTGCGGGAGAACAGCCGCACCGGTCGGAGCCCCCAGCAGGTGATGGACGACGCCATGTGGGGGGTGTTCCAGGAAGGCTGGATGGAGCCGTGGGGCGCCGACGCGGATCACCTCAAGCGCCCCGAGGATATCGACGAAGGACTGGCGGCGGGATTCACGTTCTTCACCATAGACCCCGGCGATTACGTGGACAACGAAGCGCACACCGCCGGGCTCGAAGCGCTGAAGGAAAAAGTGTCGGCGCTGCCCTGGAGCGAACTGGAGGACGAAGAAAGCTCCATGCGAAAGCGATATCTCGGCAGGCGGTTCGCGCTGAAAGACGGTAATTCCCTGGAGTTCGACGAAACCTCGCTCCTGCGCGCTGCCGCCAAATACGGGAAGGCCATCGCTCACACCGCCATGATGTACCGCCATTTGAAAGATGCGGCCGGCAAGCGGCCTTTCGAACTGGAAGTCTCCGTGGACGAAACGGAGACGCCCACCACCCACCTCGAACACCTGTTCATAGTCAACGAATTCCGGAGGCTCGGCGTGGAGTGGGTCAGCCTTGCCCCCAGGTATGTCGGGCGGTTCGAGAAAGGGGTGGATTACATCGGCGATCTGGAGGCGTTCGAGAAGGATCTCGAGGTTCACGTAGCGATCATGCAGACTTTCGGGCCGTACAAGATGAGCATCCACTCCGGATCGGACAAGTTCAGCATCTACCCGATATTCTCCAGGGTGGCCGGGGATCTGGTGCATCTGAAGACCGCCGGAACGTCGTACCTGGAAGCCCTGAGGGCCGTGGCGCAGGTCGAACCGGCGCTGTTCCGCGAGATCCTCGATTTCGCCAGGGAGCGATATCCGGAGGATCGCGCCACCTATCACGTATCGGCGGAACTGGACAAAGTGCCTCCGGCATCCGATCTGACGGATGAAGAGCTTCCGGGCATCCTGGACCGGTTCGATGCGCGGCAGGTGCTCCACGTCACCTACGGCTCGGTGCTCATGGCGAAGAACGCCGACGGAGGCTGGAGGTTCAAAGATCGCATCTTCCGGGTGCTGGAGGAAAACGAAGAGGCACATTACGAGGCTCTGGAGCGGCATTTTCGCCGACATTTGGCTGGATTCCTGTAGTAATGACGCAAAGTCGCAGAGACGCAGAGGGGCAGATTTTTGCATTCCCGAGGGTCCGTTTCGCTGATTCGCCCATTCGTTGATTCGCTGATTGCGCCCTTTGCGTCTGCGTTAGGCCTTGCGTTTTGTGTTGGAAAAATCAGGAGGGAGAAATGGGAGAATACATCGAAAAAATGTTCGACGTGAGCGGGCAGGTTGCGGTGGTCACCGGCGGCGGAGGAGTGCTCTGCGGAGCCATGAGCAGAGCGCTGGCGAAAGCCGGGGTGAAAGTGGCCGTCCTGGATATTTTCCCGGAAGCGGCGCAGAAAGTCGTGGACGATATCGTCTCCGGCGGCGGAGAAGCCATCGCCGTGAAAGCAGACGTGCTCAGCCGCGAATCATTGGAGACCGCCAGGGACGAAGTGATCGGGAAATGGGGGCGTGTGGACATCCTGATCAACGGAGCCGGTGGGAACAAGAAACAGGCAACCACGACGCCGGATCAGCCTTTCTTCGACCTGCCGCCGGACGCCGTGCAATGGGTCTTCAATCTGAACTTTCTGGGCACGTTCCTGGCATCCCAGATCTTCGGGAAAGTGATGGTGGAGCAGAACGAAGGGAACATCGTCAACATCTCCTCCATGAATGCGTTCCGGCCGCTGACCAACATTCCGGCATACTCCGCGGCCAAAGCAGCGGTGAGCAACTTCACGCAATGGCTGGCGGTTCACATTTCGCAAAACTACTCGCCGAAAATCCGGGTGAACGCCATCGCCCCGGGATTCTTCGTCACGAACCAGAACTATTTCCTCCTCTACGACGAGCACGACAACCTGACGCCCCGCGGGCAAACCATCCTGGCGCACACACCCATGAATCGGTTCGGCGAGCCGGAAGACCTGCTGAGCACGCTTTTCTGGCTACTTTCCCCGGCATCGTCCTTCGTCCATGGTGTGGTGGTGCCGGTGGACGGCGGGTTCAATGCCTTTAGCGGGGTGTGAGAGAAATCAACGAATCGACGAATGGACGAATCAGCGAATCGTATCCTTCGGGAAGGACGCAATCCGCCGATTCGTTTGATTCGCTCGTTCGCCGATTCACTAAAATGGAGGTAAAAATGGCAATACCCGATGCAGCGAAGCCTTTGGTGGAGATGCAGCCGGAACACAGCTTCTTCATCGGGATCGATTCCGACGGCTGTGCTTTCGACACCATGGAGATCAAGCACAAGGAATGCTTCATACCGAACATCATCAAATACTGGAACCTGCAGCCAGTCTCCCGGTTCGCCAGGGAAGCGGCTGAGTTCGTAAACCTGTATTCGAAGTGGCGCGGGATCAACCGATGGCCTGCGCTGGTGAAGGTCATGGACCTTTTGCGGGAGCGGCCGGAGGTACAGCGGCGGCATGCGAACATACCTGAACTGAACAGCATCCGGGCGTTCATCGAATCGAGTTTTCCAAAGAGCAACGATGGCCTGCGCGGATACATGAAGGAACACGAGAACGATCCCGAGCTCGAGAACGCTCTGGCGTGGAGCCTGGCGG
Organism: uncultured Anaerolineae bacterium; assembly: GCA_964516345.1. Lineage (GTDB taxonomy): Bacteria > Chloroflexota > Anaerolineae > S016-19 > S016-19 > S016-19. Next base: position 33,225 of record CAZEXY010000007.1, on the reverse strand, counting down.
TGAACGCCACCATCGCCGACATGGTCCACGGCATTCCCCCGTTTCCCTTCGTTCGGGAAAGCCTGGAATCATTGCAGGACAAAGCCGACATGATCGTGGTTTCTCAGACTCCGGTGGAGGCTCTGGAAAGAGAGTGGAAGGAGCACGGCATAGATCGGTACGTGAGGTTCATCGCCGGGCAGGAAATGGGCACGAAAGCGCAACACATAGAGCTGGCAGCCGGTGGAAAATATCCCGAAGGCCACGTCCTGATGATCGGCGACGCCCCAGGCGATATGAAAGCAGCCCGAGCCAACGGAGCGCTTTTCTACCCCGTCAATCCTGGGCACGAAGAAGAATCCTGGGAGCGTTTCTACGAGGAGGCGATGGGCAGGTTCCTGGAAGGAACCTATGCCGGGGAATACGAAGCGAAGCTCATAGCGGAGTTCGAGAAGCTCCTGCCTGAAGTTCCGCCGTGGAAAAAGTAGGGGCTCAGCATGCTGAGCCCCCACCGATGGTGAGCTTCGTGTCACCCGGGGCAACGTGAGCCACGGTCAGGGAGAAATAACGATCTCGAGTCACAGGAGGCAGCAATGACATCAGGCATAGGACGGAAAGAGAGGCCGCTGACACCGGCCGAAATCTTCGATACAATGTCGGCGGGGCTTGCTTCCCTGCCGCTGGAAGGGAAACGTGTGCTCGTGATCACACCGGACAGCACCCGCACGGCCCCCGTGGCGCAATGCGTCGAGAATTTCTACGCGCTCCTACATGGACGCGCCGAGACGGTGGATTTCATCGTGGCCCTGGGTACCCATCCAATCATGTCAGCGAAAGCCGTGGAAAAACTGGTCGGCTCGCCGGTGCAAGGAGGACCAACGCGGTTCGAAATGACAAGATATCCCGGGAGCAGCGTATTCAACCACCGGTGGGATCTGCCGGACACCTTCGTTCGAATCGGGACGCTCTCCCGGCAAGAGGTCGAGGAACTTTCCGACGGACAGCTATCCCTGGAAGTGCCGGTCAAGATCAACCGGCTGGTGCTGGATTACGATCACCTGATCGTTTGCGGGCCGGTCTTCCCCCACGAAGTGGTCGGGTTCTCCGGCGGGAACAAGTACTTCTTCCCTGGCATCGGCGGATGGGAGATCATCGACTTTACCCACTGGCTGGGGGCACTCCTGACGATCATGAAAATCATAGGAGTGAAGGAAACGCCGGTCCGTGACGCAATCGACCGCGCCGCAGCGATGATACCACGCCCGCGAAGCGCTTTTACGCTGGTGATGCACGGCACCGACCCTCACGGAATATTCTTCGGCACTCCCGAAGAAGCGTTCGGCGCAGCCGCCGACCTATCGGCCGAGCTGGATATCGTGTACGTGGAAAAGCCGTTCGAGCTCGTGGTATCCGTGATGCCGGAGATGTACGACGACCTCTGGACTGCGGCAAAGGGTACGTACAAGGTGGAACCGGCAGTAGCCGACGGGGGAGAGGTGATAATCTACGCTCCGCACATCACCGAAGTTTCCTACACCCACGGCAAGCTGATCGACGAAGTCGGATACCACGTGAAGGACTATTTCCTGAAGCAATGGGACAGGTTCAAAGATGTCCCCTGGATGATCCTGGCGCACTCGACGCACGTCAAAGGCGCAGGGACTTACGACCCGGAGACAGGCGAACATCCCAGGATCAAGGTAACCCTCGCCACGGGGATACCGGAGGAGCGGTGCAGGAAAATCAACCTGGGCTACCGTTCGCCGGAGAGCATCGATCTGGAATCCCTGAAAGGACGCGAGGACGAAGGCATCCTGGTGATCCCGCGGGCCGGGGAGATGCTGTACCGGCTGAGCAGAACCAGCGAATGAGCGAATGGGCGAATCGGTAGGGGCGCAGCGTGCTGCGCAAAATCAGCGAATGGGCGAATCGAGCGAATCAGCGGGGGCATTTTCCTCGAGAGTTCGCCTCGCTGATTCGCCAGTTCGTTGATTCGCTGATTTCGTCGTGAACTTTGACCTGAGGAGTCACGATGAATGAATTCGATATAGTTCTCGTAGGTCATGTGGCCAAGGACATCATCGTAATCGGCGATAAGCGGGAGGAAGTGGCAGGCGGAGGGGCATACTACGGCTCCATCGCTCTGGCGCACCTCGGTTTTCGGGTCGCCGTGGTTACAAAGCTCCGGGAGGCGGACTTCTGGATCGTGAGGGAGATGGAGGAAGAAGGCGTTACGGTTTTCGCCAGCCCCGCGCCGGAGACCTCCGGGATCGAGAACGTGTACCTGACGCCGGACATGGAACGGCGGGAAACACGTCCCCTCGGTTTCGCCGGCCCGTTCTCCCGGGACGAAATTCCAGACCTGAAAGCAAGGCTGTGGGACGTGACTCCGCTCATGTCGGGGGAGGTCGATCTTCCCATGCTGCGATGGCTGGCGGAGAGAGGGAGGCTGGCGCTGGATGCTCAGGGGTTCGTACGCGTCCGCAGAGGCGACGAGCTGGTGTTCGAGGACTGGCCGGACAAGCGGGTCGGTCTGCCGCTGGTGGACTTCCTCAAAGTGGACTCAGCAGAAGCAGAAGTGCTTACAGGCCTGGCCGACATTCACGAAGCTGCCAAAACGCTGGCCGAGATGGGCGCCGGAGAAGTCGTTCTGACCCACAACAAGGGACTCCTGGTCGTCGCCGAAGGACACGAATACGAGGCAAACTTCCGGTTCACATCTCTCGCGGGGCGCACGGGCAGAGGGGATACCTGCTTCTCGGTCTACCTCGGCTGGCGGCTGGATCACCCGCCGGACGAAGCAGCCAAGGTCGCTGCAGCGGTGACATCGCTGAAAGTGGCCGTCCCGGGGCCATGGCGCGGCACATGGAAGGACGTGGCAGAGAAAATCGGGAAGCAGTCGCTATGAGCGTGAACTCGCCCATAAGGATGAAAATGGGACGCTGATAATCGCTGAGGATCGCAGATGAACGCCATAATCAACTCAACGAGACGAAGCGAAAGTTCTTTCAAGTCTTCGCGTCTCACGTACCTTTGCGTCTCTGCGTTGAAATCGCCGGGCGAACTAACGGCTCGCGCCGCGGCGGCGTCGGCGCTCTATTTACGAAGTAGTTGCCATGAGCACTTGCACGCTCATAAGGATGAAAACGGGACGCTGATGAACGCAGATTTTCGCAGATCGGTACCGGACGGGGGCGTCGTCACATTGGGTGGGCGAGGGCAATGCCATCGCCTACCCAAGGCAGTGCAGTTGTGTTCTATCCACGAAGCCGACGCAACAGCGAGAAAGTTTTTAAAGTCTTTGCATCTTACGTACCTTTGCGTCTCTGCGTTGAGATCGCGGGCGAGCTAACAGCTCGCCCCACAAAAACTTTGAAAGCTCTGCGTCTCTGCGTCACAAGCATTCTATTTACGAAATAGTATTGCACTACTCGATTCATCCACGTAGAAAGGAGGACAACAAAATGGCGCAAAAATATGATCTCGGTATGGTTGGCCTCGGAACCATGGGAGGCAACCTTTCGCTGAACATTGCGAACCATGGGTACACCGTCGTGGGCTACGATCTCGACCCAGAGAAAGTAGGGGCCTTCGACGCAAAATCGGACGCGCTGAAAGGGGTTCATTCGCCGGAAGAGCTGATGGAATTGCTGAAGACTCCACGGCGCATCATGCTCCTGGTGCCCGCGGGCAAGGCGGTCGACGACGTCATCGCCCATCTGCTGCCTCATCTGGAGAAAGGGGACATCCTGATCGACGGCGGGAACTCCTTCTTCCGGGACACGGAACGCCGATGGGCGGAACTGGAGGCCAAGGGGATCCGGTTCATCGGGATGGGGGTCTCCGGCGGGGAGTACGGGGCGCTGCACGGTCCGTCGCTGATGCCCGGCGGTCAGGAAAGCGCCTATCGGGAAGTGGCACCGATCCTGGAGAAGATAGCAGCAAAAGTGAACGGCGAACCGTGCGTCACGTACATCGGCCCCCGAGGAGCCGGGCACTACGTCAAGATGGTTCACAACGGGATCGAATACGCCGACATGGCGCTGATTGCCGAAAGCTACGATCTGCTGAGCCGTGGCCTGGGACTCTCCGCCGACGAACTCGCAGACCTGTTCGAGGAGTGGAATCGGGGAGAGCTTTCGTCGTACCTGATCGAGATCACCGGGAAGATCTTTCGCAAGCGGGACGATGAAACCGGCAGGCCGCTGGTCGACTTGATCCTGGACAAAGCGGGTCAGAAAGGCACCGGCAAATGGACGTGCCAGAATTCGCTGGACGTAGGGGTGCCTACGCCGACCATCTGCGCTGCAGTTGAAGTCAGGGTGATCTCGGCATTCAAGGAAGAGCGGGTGAAAGCAGCAAAGGTGCTTTCCGGCCCCGGTCCGAAGCCGCCAGAGGATCGCAGCGTCTTCGTGCAGGATGTACGGGACGCGCTCTACGCTGCAAAGATCATCGCCTACGCCCAGGGAATGGCGTTGATGAAGCACGCATCGGAGGAATACGGCTACGGGCTCGACCTATCCGAGATCGCCAGGATATGGCGCGGCGGCTGCATCATACGCGCAAAGCTGCTGGAAGACATCCGGAAGGCGCTGGCGGAAGCTCCGGACATCCCGAACCTGCTGCTGGCAGAGCGATTCAGGAACGAGGTCGTGAAAAGGCAAGAAGCCCTGCGTCGGGTGGTGCGTCAGGGAACAGAATGGGGCATCCCGCTGCTGGCGTTCTCATCGGCGCTGGCGTACTTCGACGGATATCGCTCGGAGAGGCTTCCGGCGAACCTGATCCAGGCACAGCGGGATTTCTTCGGCGCGCACACGTACCGCCGCGTGGACAAAGAAGGCGTGTTCCACACGGAGTGGGAAGGATGAAACCCGACAGCACACGAAGTACGTGCTGGATGCTGTCAAAGAGAGGGCTCACGCCATGGGAGTGCCATATCAGGCGCTCATAAAAG
>CAZEXY010000007.1:0-28192 GCA_964516345.1 uncultured Anaerolineae bacterium | reverse complement strand
GCTGTCAAAGAGAGGGCTCACGCCATGGGAGTGCCATATCAGGCGCTCATAAAAGCAGCGGTGATCAAGGAGTTCGTGAAGCGAGACGAGAAATGAAGCACTTTGTACTCGTGCGGATTCATGATGTATAATGTGATGTACATCATGAGGAGGTGTGAAAATGTCCAGGATGGTGAGAAAGCAAATCTACATAGCCGAAGAACAGGATGCCGCGCTCAGGGAAGCCGCCGAAGCTTACGGCGTGAGCCAGGCGGAACTGATCCGTCAGGCCATCGAGAAAAGCCTCGTGGGCGGGCGCAAGGTGCGCGTCAGGTATCCCAAAAAGATGCGCAAGAAAGCCTTCGAGGAGTTCGTCAGATTCTCTGAGACCCGCAGATCCCTTTACGGGAAAGAAACGCCCTCTCAAGAAGGTCGTGGATGGACACGAGAGGAGATATACGAAGAGCGCGAAAGTCGGTACGGTAGGGAAACAAGAAAATGATCGTCGGGCTGCTCGACACCAACGTTCTGGTGTACTCCATCGACTGGAGGTTCGAACCCAAACGACGGCGTGCCCTGGATCTGATTGAGCGCCTTGCCGATCTGGAAGCAGCCGCCTTGAGCGTTCAGGTGTTGTCCGAATTCTTCAACGTAAGCACGAGGAAGCTCGTGCCTCCGCTCCATCCAGAAGAAGCCATCGAGAAAATCGAAACGTTCGCATACCTCTTTCCCGTGTTCGATCTGACACTGTCCACGGTCTTCGAGGCAGCCCTTGGAGTGCAAAATCATTCGTTCTCTTATTACGACGCCCAGCTCTGGGCGACGGCGAAACTGAATCAGATACCGCTGATTTTCAGCGAGGACTTCAACTCCGGGGCAACCATCGAAGGGGTTACCTTCGTCAATCCGTTCGAGGAAGAGTTCCGGCTGGAAGATTGGATAACTTTGACGTGAAAGCGCTGGAGGTAATATGGGTAAGAACGTCCTTGTCGCTCAATCCGGCGGGCCTACGCCGGTCATAAACAGCTCCCTGCGGGGAGTGGTGGAAGCATGCTTCGACCATCCCGACGAGTTCGGCACGGTCTACGCCGGCCACCATGGTATCGAAGGAGTGCTGAAGGAGGAACTGCTCGATCTCTCCGCCCAGTCCAGGGAGGAGATAGCGTTGCTCAGCACCACTCCGGCGGCCGGGGCCATCGGCACGTGCCGGTACAAGCTCAAGTCGCACCAGGAGGAGGATTTCCAGCGCGTGGTGGACGTCTTTCGCGCCCACGATATCGGCTATTTCTTCTACATCGGCGGCAACGATTCCATGGACACGGCCAACAAGATCGCCTTGCTTGCCAGGGAGCAGGGGCTCGACCTGGTGGCGGTGGGTGTGCCGAAAACCATCGACAACGACGTGGGGGACTCGGAATTCGAGCTGATCGATCACACGCCGGGATACGGCAGCGTAGCACGGTATTGGGCCTTGATGGTTCAGGGGGCGGAGGAGGAAAACCGCGGCTCCAGCCCGTCCGATCCCGTGCTGGTGATGCAGGCTATGGGGAGGAAGATCGGGTTCATACCGGCCGCGGCAAGGCTGGCCGACCCGGAGCGAGAGACGCCGCTGCTGATCTTCATGCCGGAATCCGGGCTCGACCTGGACGATCTGACCGACGCCGTGGCGGACATGGTGCGTGAGCGGGGAAGGGCTCTGGTGGTGGTCAGCGAGGGGTTCCCCGTGGGAGACCTGGGGGAGCTTCGGGATTCGTTCGGGCACGTGATGTTCTCCTCCAGCGCGCTGACGGTGGAGCGGGTGGTGGTGAACCACCTGAACGAAGTCGGGCTGCCGACCCGCGGAGCTGCCCGCGGGAACATGCCGGGCACCGACCAGCGCCACAACATGATCTACGCTTCCACCGTCGATCTGGAGGAAGCGTACCAGGTTGGGCGAAAAGCCGTGGAGATAGCGCTGAGGGACGGAAACGGCTACATGGCTACGATCCTGCGGGAACCCGGGGAGGTGTACCAGGTGAGGTACGACAAAGTCCCGCTGGATATGGTGGCGAATTCGGAGCGGCACTTTCCGGAGGCATGGATAGCGCCGAGCCGCGTGGATGTGACCGACGATTTCCTGCGGTACGCCCGTCCACTCATCGGCGACAGCTGGCCTTCCATACCGCTGGTGGACGGTCGCCAGCGTTTTGCCCGGCTGGAGCCGATCTTTGCGGAAAAGAAACTGCCGGAATACACTCCTCAGGCGTACAGAGCCGGATAGGACAATCGATTATTCTGGGGCGGAAGTACCATCCCCTTCCGCCCCTCCGAGATGCCTGATGCCGTTCAAAAATCGATCTCTTTCCCCTCAAAAGCGTACCAATAGAGCTTTTCCGTTTCCTCGTCCGTCGGGAACCTCCTCCCGACGACCATCGAGCCGTCGTTGAGAGCGTTCTCCACAAGCTTCGGCATTTTCTCCCGAAGCTCCTTCCGTTCGATACCGGCTTCTTCCAGCGTCAATGGCTGACCAACCTTCACGGCCAGACTTCTGATCTCCCGCACGAGCACTTTGGCCGCCTGTTTCTCGTCCCGGACGTCGAACCCCAGGAATCTAACGATTTCTCCGTACCTCGTCTCCATGTATCCGCCAACGGCGAACTCGATGGTGTAAGGCAAGAACAAACCAACGGCACGTCCATGAGGTATCGGGAAAAGCGCGCCCAGGGAATGCCCCAGAGCATGGGCTGTGGCTGCCATCGAATTTCCAAAGCCGAGCCCGGCTATGGTGGCCGCGTTGTGCATGTGCTCCCTGGCTTCGGGATCCTCAGAGCCGCGTTCGTAAGCCCGCGGAAGATACTCGAACACAAGCTGTATCGCTTTCAGGCACATCCCATCGCTGAAATCGTTGCTCCACTGCGACGTGTAACCTTCTATGGCATGGGTCAGGGCATCCATCCCGGTATCCGCCGTGATCTGCGGCGGCAGATCCATGACGAGCTCGAAGTCCACCACAGCGATGTCCGGGATGTTCTCCGGATGTCCAACGGATATCTTCCTGTGTTCAGAAGTATCGGTGAGAACGATAGGCCACGTGGTCTCAGCGCCGGTGCCGCTGGTGGTCGGTATGGCTATCATCCTGGCTTTCTTCCTGAGGCCCAAAGTTCCGGCCGGAGAAACCTGATCCGGCTTCAAATCAGGGCGCTCGTACTGAATCCACACAGACTTTGCAGCATCCATAGAAGATCCACCGCCAAGCCCCACGATCCAGTCGGGCCGGTATTCCATGGCGATCTCAGCGCCCCTCCTGGTGGTTTCCATGGAAGGGTTGGGTTCGACTTCGTCGAAGACTCTAACATCGATGCCGGCAGCGTGCAGCTTGTCGATGACTTTCTGCGCTATGCCAAGGGAAACTATATTCTTGTCGGTGACGATCAATGCCCTGTGCCCGTTCAGTTCTGTAAGGTAATCGAGGGCTTCTTCCCCAAAAACTATTTCCGGACTTCGAAAGAACCACATAACCACCTCCTGGTGAGCACGAGCCTCCCTAACAAAGCCTGCTCACAATTCAAGCGAATGAAGGGCCAAGAGGTCAACGCCATTAGGTGCCTTAGCAAGCCGATCGTCCGGGCTTCCGCTCATTCCAGAAAGAACAGGAGTTAAGCTGTTGAGGCAGTCGGTCGTTCTTGCACACCTCTCTTGAGGGCAGAATCAGAGAATGAGCGAATCCGCAGATAACGCCCTGTAGGGGCGAAGCGACGCTTCGCCCCTACGCCGTTCCCTCGGTGTGGAAAGGGGTTTCGTGGGTAAAAGGCGGTTTTCATCCCCATTTCAAGGCGTAGAATCGCGCTCATCCCCGGTCTTCTCGCTTCGGTCAAAAACGACAAAACAAGCCATCTTCTTCGCTCTTCTGGATAGTACGTAAGTCCCAAAGATTCTACTTTTCCGGAGGAAATTCCGTTGGGACTTTGGTGGCGCTGTTCACAAGCTCCTGAGCAGCCTTGACGTACCGCATTATCTTGCCCATGTCCCCTTCGAGCTTGAGCTTTCTGATCATCATGCCGCGGATAGGGTCGAGTTTCCGGTCTATAATGGCCTTCCAGTTGTCGTCGTTGGCGATCAACTTGTATGCAGGAGAGTATTTCGATTCGTCTTCCACCACCTCGGCATTCCTGCACTTTCCGTGCCACAGATCCAGATACATGATCAGCTGCTCGTCGAAGAATTTCTTCGGTTTGACCACGAAGTAAAAATCCCCTTCCCAGTCCGCAGCAGCTTTGGCGTAAGCTTCGTTCTTGTTGATTTCCTCCATGAAAGCCTTAGCCCATTCGTCCGTGCCGAACATGTAAGCCATTTCGATCCCTCCTGTCACTCGCCTATGATTTTTATCAGAACCCGCTTTCGACGCATCCCGTCGAATTCGCCGTAGAATATCTGCTCCCACGGGCCGAAATCGAGCCTCCCGTTGGTGATCGCTACAACGACCTCCCGTCCCATCACCTGCCTTTTGAGGTGAGCGTCTCCGTTGTCCTCCCCGGTCCTGTTGTGTCGATAACGCGATAACGGCTCGTGTGGAGCAAGCCACTCGAGCCATTCCTCGTAATCCCGATGTAACCCCGGTTCGTCGTCGTTGATGAAAACCGAGGCCGTGATGTGCATGGCATTCACCAGCACGAGTCCTTCTTTGACCCCGCTTTCCCGAACCGCTTCTTCCACCTGCGGGGTTATGTTCACGAACGCCATGCGCTTCGGGATGTTGAACCAAAGCTCTTTCCTGTAACTCTTCACGTACTCCCTCCCGACCCGTAACTCACCGTGCTACCGATTTTATCGCATCTTCCAGGATATCGAGGCCTTCTTCGAGCTCCTCGTCCGATATCACCAACGGCATCAGAGTGCGGATTATGTTGCCGTGGGTGCCGGCGCTGATCAGGATCAAGCCGTGTTCGTACGCATATTTTACGATGGCGCCGACGGACTCTTTGTTAGGCTCTTTGGTCCTCCTGTCTTTGACGAATTCGAGGGCCTGCATGGCCCCAAGACCGCGGGCATCGCCGATTATCTCGTATTTCTCCTGCATCGATTCGAACCTCTGAGCGACTTTCTCGCCGATCTCTCGGGCTCTCGCCAGGAACGATTCGTCCATCTGCTCGATGACGGCAAGCGCCGCTGCGTTGGCCACAGGGTTGCCGCCGTATGTTCCGCCAAGCCCGCCTACCATCGGCGCTTCCATGATCTCGGCTCGACCCGTGACCGCGCTCAACGGCATTCCGCCGCCTATCGATTTCGCCATCGTGACAATATCTGGAACCACATCGGGATAATGATCCATGGCGAACATCTTCCCGGTTCTGCCGAATCCGGTTTGCACTTCGTCGGCGATGAACAGTATACCGTGCTTTTCCGTGATCTCGCGCAGGCGCTTGAGGTAGTTGTGCGGAGCCGGGACGAACCCGCCTTCACCGAGCACCGGCTCGATGATCACGGCAGCAACGTCCTCCGGAGAGACGTGGGTGACGAAGAACTCCTCGAGGTAATCGGCACAAGCTTCTCCGCAAGGCCTCCCATCGTCCCCGAAAGGTCTGCGGTAACAATCCGGATACGGAAGGCGGTAGATTTCGGGTGCGTACGGGCCGAAATCCTTCTTGTAAGGCTTGACTTTGCTGGTTAGGCTCAGGGCAAGGAGCGTACGCCCGTGGAAACCACTTTCATAGGCCAAAATGGCAGGACGGCCGGTATAAGCTCGGGCTATCTTGATGGCATTCTCCACAGCTTCCGCCCCACTGTTCACCAGCAAAGTCTTCTTCGGAAAATCGCCTGGGGTCAGGTCGTTCAATTTCTCCGCCAGACGAACGTAATTCTCGTAGGGAAGAACATGAAAGCAGGTGTGGGTGAACCTGGCCGCTTGATCCTGTATGGCCTTCACGACCTTCGGATTGCTGTGCCCAATGTTCATCACCCCGATTCCGCCGGCGAAATCGATGAACGTGTTTCCGTCGACATCCGTGACCAATGCCCCGCTGGCGGATTGGACGAAGATGGGGGTAACGTTGTAAGGACCTCGGGGAACTGCGGCGGCTCTCCTCTCCATCAAAGCGCGGCTCTTTGGGCCTGGGACCTCGGTCTTCAAGACTACAGCCATGGTGACGACCTCCTTGCAATGTTATTCGAACGATTGAGTGACGCACCTATTGTACATCCAAACACAAAGCCCGAGCAAGGAGAAATTTGTTCCAATATTTTGTGAAATCGACGTGCAGTCTGAACCAAAAGCGGCCGACGGAAATCCGTCGGCCGCGACATTGGTCAAAGCATTTCAATGGAAAGCGCCACAGCCTCGCCGCCCCCCAGGCACAACCCTGCAGCGCCGGTTTTCAACCCGCGATCCTTGAGCGCATAGATCAACGTGGTGAGTATCCTTGCCCCGCTTGCCCCTATCGGGTGACCAAGCGCTATGGCTCCTCCGTTGACGTTCACCTTGTTCCAGTCGGCACCAAGAGCCCGCATGTCGGCAACCATCTGAGCTGCAAAAGCTTCGTTGATCTCCACCAGATCGAATTCGTTGATGTCCTTCATCCCGAGTTTTCCCATCAGGTTTCTCATGGCGAAAATAGGGGCCGTGAATATCTCCAGGGGATCGACAGCAGCCTGAGCGTAAGCCGTTATCCTTGCCAGAGGACGAAGGCCCAATTCCTCTGCCTTGCTGGAGCTCATGACCACCAGCGCCGAAGCGCCATCGGTTATCCCCGGGGAATTTCCGGCAGTAACGATGCCTTCCGGGTCGAAAGCAGGTCTCAGTCTGGCAAGGGCTTCCATGCTCGTGTCACGCCTCGGGGCTTCGTCGGTATCTAAAACGAAAGATCCCTTCTTAGTGGGCACCTCCACCGGTACTATCTCCTCCTTGAATTTGCCCGCATCGATGGCAGCAATTGCCCTCCTGTGGCTTTCAAGAGCAAACGCGTCCAGATCCTCTCTGGTGAGCTTGAATTCTCTCGCGATCCATTCGGCGGAATTCCCCATGTGATGGTTCTCGAACGGACACCAAAGTCCATCGTGTACCATAGCATCCACCAGCCGGTCGTCGCCCAGCCGGTAGCCAAATCGGGCTTTGTACAGAAGATAAGGCCCCTGGTTCATGTTCTCCATGCCCCCGGCGATGTACACTTCTCCATCGCCAGCCTTTATGGCCTGAGCAGCCAGCATTACAGCCTTCAAGCCGGACCCACAAACCTTGTTGACGGTGAAAGCTCCTACCGAAGAAGGCACACCGCCATGTATGGAAGCCTGCCTGGCCGGGTTCTGTCCCTCTCCGGCCTGAACCACGTTCCCCATGATGACTTCGTCTACGATCGCCGGGTCTATCCCGGCCCTCTCCCATGCAGCCTTCACTGCAATGGCACCGAGCTTGGTGGCAGGAATATCTTTCAAAGAGCCGTTGAACTTGCCAATGGGGGTACGAACAGCACTGACTATGACCGGTTCCGACGCCATCGTCAATCCTCCTTATGTTCCAATGATACAGCAGATTTTTAGAATCGCAGGGGCCCAGCCCCCAAAATATTACTCCGGCGATTCCCGATTGTCAAACGAAGCGCAAACGAAAAGGGGCACCCCATGCAGGCGCCCCTTTCCCAACTCACAGGCGGATGCCTCAGTCCAGTCCAAGTTCTTTCCTGACCATGTTCCTCAAGACCATGTGCAGTACACCGCCGTTCCGATAGTACTTGACCTCTTCCGGAGTATCCAGACGCACCAGGACCTCGAATTCCTTCTCGCTGCCGTCTTCGCCCCTTGCGTGGACGGTCAGGGTCTGATGCGGGCGGATGTCGTCATTCAATCCATTGATATCGTAGATTTCCCTGCCGGTCAACCCAAGAGACTTCCAACTCTTACCCTCCATGAACTGAAGCGGCAGAACCCCCATGCCTACGAGGTTGCTTCTATGAATTCGTTCGAAGCTTTCCGCTATCACGGCACGCACACCGAGCAAGAAGGTCCCCTTGGCAGCCCAATCCCTGGAACTACCCGTGCCGTACTCTTTACCGGCGAGAACTATCAACGGAGTACCATCTTCCATGTATTTCATCGCGGCATCATAGATGCTCATCCTCTCGCCGGTGGGAAGGTAAACGGTAATCCCGCCTTCTGTGCCGGGCACCAAGAGGTTCTTCAGCCTGATATTGGCAAACGTACCACGCATCATCACCTCGTGGTTGCCCCGCCTCGAACCGTATGTATTGAAGTCGCGAGGCTTGACCCCGTGTTCGATCAAATACCTGCCAGCAGGGCTATCCACAGGTATGGGGCCCGCAGGCGAGATATGATCGGTGGTTATGGAATCGCCAAGGAGTGCAAGCACCCGCGCCGATCTAATTGGCTTGACAGGAGGAACTTCCGGCGTCATTCCCTTGAAGAACGGTGGCTCCTGGATGTAAGTGGAGTTTGGATCCCACTGGTAAAGGTCTCCACCGGACACCTCCAGTTCCTGCCACATTTCGTTGCCCTTCTCGACGCTGGCGTATTTCTCCTTGTACATTTCCGGCTTGATGGCCCTTCGGATCGTTTCCTGTATCTCCTTCTGAGAAGGCCATATATCCTTCAGGTAAACCGGCTCACCGTTCGGGTCATACGCAATGGGCTCCGAGGTAAGGTCTATATCCACACGCCCGGCCAGAGCATACGCAACCACCAGCGGAGGAGACGCAAGGTAGTTGGCCTGGGTAAGCGGGTTGACCCGTCCTTCGAAGTTTCGATTGCCGCTGAGGACGGAGGCCGCTATCAGGTCACCTTTCTTGATGGCGTTGGCCACCGGCTCGGGCAGGGGTCCGCTGTTGCCTATGCAGGTGGTGCAGCCAAAGCCTACGACGTGGAACCTCAGAGCTTCGAGGTACGGGAGAAGCCCCGCTTCCTCCAGGTATTCCGGTACCACCCGGGACCCGGGAGCAAGGCTCGTCTTCACGTATGGCTTGACCTGCAAACCCCGCTCGACCGCTTTCTTCGCCACGAGCCCGGCGGCTATCACGACCGAAGGGTTGGAAGTGTTGGTGCAGCTCGTTATCGCGGCGATTACCAGCGAACCATGTTTGAGTTCGTAAGTTTCTCCATCGATCTCGACGGGGACGGATTTGTCGAGCTCCTTGTCCTCGAGACCGAAGCCCCTCTCCGTTACCGGCGCCTTGAGCGACGCAAAGAACGATTCCTTCATCTCGCTCATTGGAATCTTGTCCTGCGGTCGCTTCGGACCGGCCAGACTCGGCACGACGGTGCTCATGTCGAGCTCCAGGACATCCGTATACTCGGGGTACGGGGCATCGTCGAACCGGAACAATCCCTGCTCTTTCGTGTACCGCTCCACGAGTTCCACCTGCTCCTCCGAACGCCCGGTGAAGCGCAGGAAAGCAAGGGTCTCTTCGTCCACAGGGAAGAATCCCATGGTAGCCCCGTATTCAGGAGACATGTTGGCAATGGTCGCCCTGTCGGCAAGGCTCAGGTGCTTGACTCCTGGACCGAAGTATTCCACGAATTTGCCAACCACGCCGTATTTCCTCAGCATCTCGACAATGGTCAGGACCAGATCCGTGGCCGTGGCACCCTCCGGAAGCTCGCCGGTGAGTTTTACGCCTATCACTTCCGGTATCAGCATGTAAATAGGTTGTCCAAGGAGGGCAGCTTCTGCCTCGATACCGCCGACTCCCCAACCTACCACGCCGAGTCCGTTGATCATCGTGGTGTGGGAGTCGGTGCCGACAAGGGTATCCGGGAAAGCGACTTTCTCGCCATCCACATCCCGCAGATGAACCACTTTCGCCAGGTATTCCAGGTTCACCTGATGGATGATACCGGTATCCGGAGGCACTACGGAGAAATCCTCGAAAGCGCTCTGCCCCCACTTGAGGAAAGAATACCGTTCCCTATTCCGTTCGAATTCGCGTTTTGCATTGAGGAATGGGGAATTGAGAACACCGAAGTAATCGACCTGCACGGAGTGATCGATTATCAGATGGGCAGGGATGTGAGGATTGATTTTCGAAGGGTCTCCACCCATCTCGTGCATTGCAGTCCGAAGTGCGGCAAGGTCCACGACAGCCGGTACGCCGGTGAAATCCTGCAAGACAATCCTGGACGGCATGTAAGGCATCTCGTTCTCACCCACGTCCTTGCCGTTCCAGCGAGCGAGGTTCAATACGGTTTCGTCGGTTATCACCGAGCCGTCGTAATGGCGCAAAACGGATTCGAGCAGTACACGAATCGAATAAGGGAGACGGGAAACGTTCGCAACGCCTTCCTTGTCCAGAGCATCGAGTCTGTAGATTACAGCTTTACCGTTACCGGTATCGAAAGTGGATCGAGTTCCAAAGGGGTTCAGTTCCTTTTTCTCCATATCTTTTCTCCTGCGATCATAGGTTTTTCCACACCGCCGAAAGGCGGCCGACGAAATCGAAGACTACACGCCAAATTATACCCCAGCAACGAAGGTGCATCCAAAGAAACGGCGCAAAAATCAACGGAGAACGTCATGCTCCCTTGCCGACAACATGGTGCTTCTCGGCATCAGGGTCGTTGTGCAGGAGCTCCACGGCGTGTGGTAGCGCCGGAAGTATGACCTCCAGGTTCTCACGAACCGCCTTAGGGCTCCCCGGGAGGTTGACTATCAAGGTTTTCTTCCTTATCCCGGCCACCCCCCTGCTCAACATCGCATGAGGACTTACTTTCAGGCTTTCGGCCCGCATGGCTTCCTGCAAGCCGGGAGCCTCTTTCTCGATCACTTCCCTGGTGGCTTCCGGCGTTACGTCACGGGGAGCAAAGCCGGTTCCACCAGTCGTCAGGATTATGTCAAGGGCCAGGCGGTCCGTCCAATCACGAAGCACGGCCGAGATTTCCGAGCGCTCGTCCGGGACCACGTCCAACCGCACCACTTCGGCGCGAAGGCGCTCCCGCACGATCTCTGCCAGCAACGGCCCGGATCTATCCTGCCGCTCTCCCCTTGCAGACCGATCGCTCACTGTCAGAATGCCGATTCTCATTTCCACCTCCCAGGATTCTCACATCTACCGGACGCAGCACGATCAAAAAGCCCCGCGTGCACGCGGGGCTTTCCGACGACAAGTCGTCAAAGAATCGAAGAGCTTCTTTCTTAACGCTTCGTGTACTGCGGCGCCTTGCGGGCACGCTTGAGGCCGTATTTCTTCCTTTCCTTCATGCGGGCGTCCCTGGTGAGGAAACCGCCTTTCCGCATGACGGGCCTCAGGTCCTCGTCCATCACCGAAAGAGCCCTGGCAATGCCGTGGGCCACGGCTCCGGCCTGTCCGGAAACCCCGCCACCCTTCACGACTACGGTGATGTTGACTTTGTCCTCCATACCGGCGGCTTTCAGCGGCGCCATGACGGTAACCAGGTCCACCGGACGGGTAAAATACTCTTCGAGAGGTTTGTTATTGATAACAATTTTGCCCTCGCCGGGGTAAATGCGCACCTGGGCGCTGGCAGTCTTCCTTCTTCCCACAGCATAATAGAAACGAGTCGCCATCAACACTCCTCCAACAACGATTTCTCCGCCAGACTCACAGATCCAGCGGTTCCGGTTTTTGAGCCTTGTGCGGATGCTCAGGCCCTGCATACACTTTCAGCTTCTTGATCATCTTTCTGCCAAGGCGGTTCTTCGGGAGCATTCCCCGGACGGCATGTTGTATCACCCTTTCGGGATGCTTCTTCAACTGATCCCTCAGGGATATGGCCTTCAATCCACCCGGATAGCCCGAATGCCTGTAATAGAACTTCTGAGTAAGCTTCCTGCCGGTAACGTGCACCTTCTCGGCGTTGATCACAATGACGAAATCCCCCGTATCCATGTGCGGGGAGAAAATCGGCTTGTGCTTCCCGCGCAGGATCCTCGCGATCTCCGACGCAAGCCTGCCCAAAGTCTTTCCTTGAGCATCCACCACATACCATCGACGCTCTATATCTTCAGGTTTAGGTGTGTATGTACGCACTCCTATCACTCCTCCTTTCCGACCGAAGAGAATTCCAACTCCGGCGGATATTCGACTTTCACCAAACGAAGCCCTTGAGGAGGTGCCGGAGGTGCAGCCAGAGCCGGATTCGGTTCCCGTACCAATTCCGCCATGCCATCCGGCTTCCTCACCCCCAGTCCGACCTCCACGAAAGTTCCAACCATCCTGCGAACCATCTTCCTCAAGAAGGCATCGGCCTTTATCCTGAACACCAGGAATTTTCCGGATTTCTCCCAATGCGCTTCGTAGACGGTTCTAACGCTGTTATCGCCCTGCGGCGGCTGACCAAAGCTCCTGAAATCGTGCCTGCCGATCACCACCTCCGCCGCACTTTGCATCGATTCCACGTCCAGCGGCTCACTCACGTGGGCGCTGTATCTGGCAAGCAAAGGCGATCTCAAACGAGTGTTAAGGATCCTGTACTCGTAGCTTCTGCTGACGGCGCTAAACCTGGGATGGAACCCCGACGGCGCCGGCTCCAGCACGAGCACCACTATGTCCTCCGGCAGCAAAGCGTTCATTGCTTTCTGAAGCTCCTCGGCGCTTTTCCTCCACCCGAGGGAGAAGGAAATCACCTGCCCGCTGGCGTGGACTCCGGCGTCGGTACGTCCCGCTCCGGCGATTCTCACAGGCCCGCCGGAAAGCTTCTCGAGCACCCCCTCTACGGTTCCCTGTACGGTCGGTACGGACTCCTGCACCTGGAATCCGTAGTAATCGGTGCCGTCGTACTCGATGACCGCACGCCACAGAGCTTCAGGCGCTTTGCTCACTCTTCAGATACCAGCTCCAGAATCACCATTTCGGCAGCGTCGCCCTGGCGCCTGCCGAGCTTCACGATCCTGGTGTATCCACCAGGGCGCTCCATGTACTTAGGAGCTATCTCGTCGAAAAGCCTCTTGACGGCCTTCTTGTTCCCCAGCTTCGCGTAAGCCAGCCTGCGGGCATGAACCCCATAAGCGTCGCCTCGTTCGAGCCCATGCTTGGCCAGCGTTATCAGTTTCTCCGCTTTTCCACGAACCGCCTTGGCCTTCGCCTCGGTGGTTCTAATCCTCTCATGTTCGAAAAGCTGTATCGTGAGATTTCGGAACAGCGCCTTCCGATGCCCGGAATCTCTGTTTAGCTTCTTCGTTGCTACACGATGCCTCACCGTCACAACCTCCAAGTATTCACCGGATTGAAGTTCCGGACACACCAAGCTCCCCCGGGGCTCGTGCAGGGAGCTTATGCCCCGGAACCTACTCTTCTTCCTCGGAAACCACCCCTAAATCATCGAGAGCTTTGCGGGGCACGTATTTCAGGTACCCCTTGTCGCTGAGTCTATCCAGCAGCTCGTCCAGGGACTTCTCGCCGAAGTTCTTGATGCTGAGCATCTCCTTCTTGCCTTCGGCAAGTCGCTCGAGCACCTGTCCTACCAGCTCTATCCCGCTACGCTTGAGGGCATTGTGCGCCCGCAAGGAAAGGCCCAGATGCTCCACCGTCTCGTTGTACACAGAATCCGGTATCCTGGGCACGGCGAAGAACGGCTCTTCCTCCTCCTCGGCGATTTCGATCTCACCTCCAACGATAAGCGAAAGGTGTCGGATCAATATCTCCGCAGCCTGCTTGAGAGCGTCGAAAGGCTCTATCGTCCCGTCGGTCCACACCTCGAGAGAAAGCATGTCGTAATTGGTCATCTGCCCGATTCGGGTCGGTTCTATCTCGTAGGCGACTTTCCTGACCGGGCTGAAGATGGCATCTATCGGAATTTCCCCTATCGAAACCTTCCGATCCCGAGCCGGAGAGAACCCGCGCCCCCAATCGGCGGTGAAATGTATGTCCAGCTCCGCGTCGGGGGAATCGATCGTGAGCAATGGGAGCTCCGGGTTGACGATCTCTATCTCCGGCGGGGTTCTCAAATCGCCAGCCGTGACCACGCCTTCTCCCCTGACCTCCAGAAAGAGATCGAACGGCCCCTCCAGGTTCGGGCTGGATGCTTTCATGCGCACCTGCTTCGCATTGAGCATCAATGTTATAGCATCCTCCCGGGCGTAAGGGATGGTGGAAAACTCGTGGGGGACGCCTTCGATTGACATCGACGTAACGGCGATCCCCGGCAAGGAGGAAAGCAACACCCTTCTCAGGGCATTCCCCAGAGTTACTCCGTACCCTCCCTCCAGCGGAGAGATGCGGAAACGCCCGTAGTCCTGCGTAACCACATCAACTTCTATTTTAGGAAAAACTAAATTCTTGGTCGTAACCACTTAACCAACCTCCAACTTGCTGACACGCGCCAGCGTTAACCCTTTACCTCGCACTTCATTACTTTTTCCAAACACACAACTTGTCCGGGACGCTCGGGTCCCGGCGATAGATTCACGCTATCGATCTGGTTAGCGGCTGTAGAACTCGACGATGAGCTGTTCGTTGATCGGAACGTCTATCTGCTCTCTCAGCGGCTGCGCCAGCACTCTGCCGGAAAGCGTCTCACGATCCAGAGAGAGCCAATCCGGCGGGGCCTGCTTATCGGCTATCCTTTCGGCCAAATCCTTGAAGAAAGCAAGTTTCTTGCTGGAAGGCTTCACACCGATCTCGTCCCCCTCGGACACCAGGTACGACGGGATGTCCACCTTTCTCCCGTTAACGGTGATGTGTCCGTGGCGAACGAGCTGCCTTGCCTGCGCCCGGGAGTCGGCGAACCCAAGCCTGTAGACCACATTGTCGAGTCGCCTCTCCAAAAGTATCAAGAGCATAGCGCCGGTCATACCCTTCTTGCGCTGCGCCTCCTTGAAGTAGCGTCGGAACTGGCGCTCCAGTACGCCGTAAATTCGACGCGCTTTCTGCTTTTCACGCAACTGCTTCCCGTAATCCGAGACCTTCCGCCTCCGGGTAAATTTCTTTCCGTGCTCTCCCGGAGGATAGTTCCTCCTCTCCAGAGGGCACTTCGCCGTAAAGCACTTTTCCCCCTTCAGGTACAACTTTTCGCCTTCACGACGACACAGCTTGCAAACTGCATCAGTATAGCGAGCCATAACCTCTCCTCGTCATTCCTTCGATCTTCCCGGTCAGACCCGCCTCTTCTTAGGCGGCCTGCAACCGTTATGCGGTATAGGCGTGACATCCGTGATGGAACGAATAGGCACACCGGCGGCCTGCATGGCGCGAATCGCCGCTTCCCTGCCGGGGCCTGGCCCTTTCACGAACACGTCTACTTCTTTGACTCCGAAGTTCTCCATTTCCTTCGCAATCTGGTTGGCCGTCAACTGAGCCGCGTAGGGCGTGCTCTTCCTGGCTCCCTTGAACCCAACGGATCCGGCGCTGGCCCAGGTGAGCGTGTTTCCATCCAGGTCGGTCAGTGTGATTATGGTATTGTTGAAAGTCGCCTGGATGTGCGCCTGCGCCCTCGGCACCAGTTTCTTCTCACGACGCCTACCCCGAGAACTCCTTCTTCTCTGCTTGGCCATAGTTCTGCTCCAAACCTCCCTTGTCTCAACGCTGCGCTAAGCTGTAAAGAATTACTTCCTTGCCCGCTTCCGCCCTGGCACGGTCTTGCGAGGGCCTCGCTTGGTGCGGGCGTTGGTCCTCGTCCTCTGACCATGAACCGGCAGGTTACGTCGGTGCCGGAGCCCCCTGTAACTACCGATTTCCATCAGGCGTTTGATGTTCATGGTGACCTCTCTTCGCAGATCACCTTCCACTCTATAATTGCGATCGATGTAATCGCGCAGAAGCGCAATCTCCGAATCTGTGAGATCTCTCACGCGCTTGTCCGGGTTGATCCCGGTAGCCCGAAGGATCTCGTGGCTCCGCGTCAAGCCGATTCCATAGATGTACGTAAGGGCTATCTCCACCCTCTTGTCACGAGGCAGATCAACACCTGCTATACGAGCCATAAACCGGTCTCCTCCTTCTCCGACTTACCCCTGCCGCTGTTTGTGCTTGGGGTTTTCACAGATCACGTAAACTTTACCGTGCCTGCGAACGATTTTACACTTGTCGCACATCTTCTTCACAGAAGGCCTTACTTTCATTTCCTTCCTCCACCTAATCGTACTTCGTCAGGATTTCCGTACCGTCATCGGTGATAGCAATGGTATGTTCGAAATGCGCCGTCAGACTTCCGTCCTGTGTCACCACAGTCCACCCATCGCCCAGAACCCGGGTTTTGTAGGAGCCAGCAGAGACCATCGGTTCTATCGCCATGGTCATCCCCGGCCGCAGCCGCACCCCGGTACCAGGCTTGCCGTAGTTCAGAACCTGGGGTTCCTCGTGGAGCTGACGGCCAATCCCGTGACCGGTGTATTCGCGTATCACGGAGTAGCCGTGGCTCTCGACGTACTGCTGGACGGCAGCAGAAACATCCCCAAGGTGATTACCCGGTACAGCCTGGGAAATCGCAGCCTCCAGGCTTCCTTTGGTAACCTCGAGAAGTCGTTCCGCTTCCTCGGATATCTTCCCCACAGGAAGCGTTATGGCAGCATCGCCATACCATCCTTTGTAAATCGATCCCACGTCCACGGAAATTATGTCACCTTCCTTCAGCACCCTCTTCTTCGAGGGTATTCCATGGACTATTTCCTCGTTGATTGAAGCGCAGATAGTCGCCGGAAAGCCTGCATAACCTTTGAACGCTGGCTTCGCTCCCGCTTTCACTATGATCCTCTCGGCAATCGAGTCGAGCTCCTTGGTGGTGATGCCAGGCCTGACCACGTTCCTCATCTCCGCAAGCACCATCCCTACGATGTGGCCTGCCCGGCGCATCAGTTCTATTTCGTGCTTCGATTTAAGGACAATCATGGGACTCGACCACTGCCTCCAGCTCCTTCTGCACCCTCTCTATCGATTGCTCGCCGTCTATCTCCACCAAAAGCCCGCGCCCTCTGTAATATTCGATCAACGGCGCGGTCTGCTCAAAATACACCCTCAACCGATTTTTCGCAACTTCCGGCTTGTCGTCTTCACGCTGATACAGCTCACCGCCGCACACGTCGCAGACGCCAGGTACTTTCGGAGGATTGTAGAGAGTGTGGTACACAGCGCCGCACTTCCGACATATCCACCTCCCGGAAAGCCTCGCCAGGAGGACCTCCTCCGAAACCTTGATGTACGGAACGGCCGTAAGAGACGCTCCTCTTTCGGAAAGAATCCGATCGAGGGCTTCCGCCTGCGCTATCGTCCTCGGGAAGCCATCCAGGATGGCCCCACGAGCACAATCCGGCCGAGACAGCCGCTCCCGCACCATGGCAACTGTCACCTCATCCGGGACGAGTTCGCCTTTCTCCATGTACCCTTTGGCGAGCAAACCCAGTTTCGTTTCTTTCTTAAGGTTCTCCCTGAAGATATCCCCTGTAGAAATCTGAGGAATCCTCAGTTTTTCGCTCAACAACCTCGCTTGCGTTCCCTTTCCCGCCCCAGGAGCGCCGAGGAACACCAAAAACAACGGCTCATTTTCCATCATTCTCACTCCATTGTAAGAACGCCGCCGCCTTTTACCTCAGGAATCCTTCGTACTGGCGCATGAGCAACTGGGCCTCGAGCTGTCGCATGGTATCGAGCACCACACCAACCACGATCAGCAAGCCGGCGCTGCTCATCAGCATCACCGAAGAGTTCACCATTCCCCTGACGAACCAGGGCAACAAAGCCACGATACCCAGGTAAACGGCACCGACGAAAGTGATGCGGCTTAGAACCGTATTCAGATAATTCTCCGTCCTCTTCCCGGGTCTGATGCCGGGGATGAAACCTCCCTGCTTTTGCAGGGTTTCCGGCAGGTTCTGTTCCTTGAAGATCACGTCCGTGTAGAAGTACGTGAACCCAACCACCATCAGGAAATACATGATCCAGTAGAATGCCCCGTTCGGGCTGAACAGGTTGACCGTTGCATGGGCCAGCCTTGATATCCACGAAACCTTGGAGTAAAGGAAATAACTCGCCACGGTGCCCGGGAAGATCATGATGCTCATGGCAAAGATCAACGGGATCATGCCTGCGGAGTTGACCCTTAGAGGAACGTAGGTGCTCTGCCCGCCAACCATCATCAAGCGATTGCCTTTTATCGTTCGGACACGCTTGCCGTATTGTACGGGTATCCTGCGCTCGCCCTGCTCCACCACGACGATAGCCACGATGGTGACGATGGTCAGTATGGTAATGACTATCAACGCCCAGGGATTCTGCACCAGCAACTTGCCCAGGTTCTGCGGCACCCTTGCCACGATGCCACCGAAGATGATGATGGACACACCGTTGCCGATACCTTCCTGCGTTATCAACTCACCAAGCCACATTGCAAAAGCGGTACCTGCGGTCAAGACCGTAATGGTGGTTATGGTCTGCAAAGGGTACTGTGTGAGGCTGAATTTCGTCATCACCCCCTGCTGCGCGAGCAACGCGGTCTGACCAAAAGCCTGAAGAACCGCCAGAGGTATGGTCAGGTAGTTGGTGTACATGTTGATCTTCTCTCTGCCGGCCTCCCCTTCCTTGGACAAAGCTTCCAACTGCGGAATTATCGGCATGAGCAACTGCATGATGATGGATGCGGTGATGTACGGGTACACCCCCATCGCCATCACGGAGAAGTTCGCCAGAGCCCCTCCTGAAAACATGTCCAACAAGCCGAGCAGCTGGCTGCTGGAGAACACCATAGCAAGCCGGTTGGCATCGACTCCGGGGACCGGGATGTGCGCCGCCAGCCTGTACACAGTCAAAAGGAAGAGCGTGTACAGAATCTTCTTCCGAAGGTCCGGAAGCCTGAATGCATTTCTCATCGCATCGAGCATCTAAAAACCTCCTTTAGGGCAGCGGCAGCAGTTCGACGGTCCCACCTACAGCCAGAATTTTCTCCTCGGCGCTGGCGGAGAATCGATGGGCCTTTACTTTCAAAGGATGCGGCAACTCTCCCCTGCCGAGGATCACCACAGGTTTCTTCGTGGATTTTATGATTCCTTTCTCCACCAAAGCCTCTGGAGTGACCTCCGAATCAGGAGCGAAAGCCTCCGCCAGCCTATCCAGATTTACCTCCACGTACTCCACGCGCCAGATATTGGTGAACCCGCGTTTGAAAGGCAAGCGCCGGACGAATGGGAGCTGTCCACCTTCGAAATAAGGTCGGACTCCCCCACCGCTGCGGGCGTTCTGTCCTTTGGTGCCCCTGCCGGCCGTTTTTCCACGTCCGGCCGAGATACCGCGGCCCACCCGCACTTTCCGGTGCCTGCTTCCAGGAGCAGGCTTCAAATCGTGCAATTTCATTTTACTCACCCCTCCACCACTTCGAATTCCTCGACGGCTGTCAACCGTCACTCAGAAAGCTCCTCTACACTCACGAGGTGCGCCACCTTGTTGACCATCCCGCGGATGACCGGAGTGTCCTTCTGAACGACCTCGTCCTGCAAATGCCTGAGCCCCAAAGCCCTGACCGTGGCCTTCTGGCGTTTTGTATAGCCGATTGGGCTCTTCACCAGCTTGATCTTCAGAAGCTTCTCAGCCATTTTTCTTCCTCCAGAAGAACGGAGTCACCATCTCCGGCGGGCGACCTCGACGCTTGGCCTCTTCGTCGATGTCCTTGAGCTGTTGCAGCCCTTTGAAGGTAGCCTGTACGACGTTCAGGATGTTGGAACTTCCAAGGGATTTGCTCAACACATCCTTGACGCCGGCAGCTTCGAGGACCGCACGCACACCACCGCCGGCGATGACGCCGGTACCGGGAGAAGCTGGCTTCAACAGCACCCTGGCAGCACCAAAATCGGCAATCACCGGGTGAGGGATGGTAGAACCAAGCAGGTTCACTTTGACCATGTTCTTCCTGGCCTTCTCGGCGCCTTTCCGTATGGCTTCGGGAACCTCGCCTGCCTTTCCTATTCCCACACCAACCCTGCCGTGGTGATCGCCAACGACCACCAGAGCTCGGAAATGGAACCTGCGACCGCCCTTCAACACTTTAGCGGTACGTGCGATATGGACCACACGTTCTTCAAGTTCCTGTTCTTCGAATCCAAAGCTTGTTTCCTCTGCCATTTACGCTCCCCCGTTAGAATTCTAATCCAGCTTCCCTGGCAGAATCGGCCAGGGCTTTCACACGGCCGTGGAACTTGTACCCACCGCGATCGAACACCACCTGCTTGATCCCCTTCTCCAAAGCCCGTTTGGCGACAAGCTTTCCGACCTCTTTGGCTTTTTCGGTCTTCGTCTTGCCTGCCAGTGAATCCCTGATCTCCGGATCCAGGGTAGAAGCAGAAACGACCGTGTGTCCAGAAACGTCGTCTATGACCTGAGCATAGATATGGTTCAGGCTGCGAAAAACATTCAGCCGAGGGCGCTCCGGGGTGCCGAACACCCGTTTGCGCACACGGCGATGCCTTCTCAATCTGGCCTCATTACGGCTCACTCGAGCCATCTTACCACACCTCCACGAATTTTTGGATCACTTCTTGCCAGCCTTACCGGCCTTCATCCGAATGACTTCGCCCTTGTACCTGATCCCCTTGCCTTTGTAAGGTTCAGGAGGCCTCACCTTTCGGATTTCAGCGGCCGTCTGGCCGACCATCTCTTTGTCGATACCTTCTACCGTCACGTCACGAGTCGACTTCCCGACGCTGAACGTTATCCCAGGTCGTGGCTCGACGACCACCGGATGGGAATAGCCAACGTGCAACACCAGGTTCGCTCCCTGCATCTCCGCACGATAGCCAACGCCGACTATTTCCAGCTCTTTCTTGAACCCCTGGCTGACGCCGGTGACCATGTTCGCAATCAATGCACGGGTAAGCCCATGCAGAGCTCTGTACATCTTGCTATCGTTCGGCCTGCGAACCAACACCTGGCCATCTTCCACCTTGATCTCGAGCCCCGGATCGAAAGATCGCTTCATCTCCCCTTTCGGGCCTTTCACCACGACCTCGTTCCCCTGGCTTATCGTCACTTCCACCCCTGGCGGGATGGGCACAGGCATTTTACCTATTCTCGACACAGTATCCCCTCCTCACCAGACATAGCAGATTACTTCGCCGCCCACGCCAAGCTTGCGGGCTTTCCTGTCGGAGATCACCCCCTTTGGGGTGGAAAGGATCGCCACCCCCATCCCGCTTTGAACCCACGGGATCTCGTCGTGCTTGACGTAAATTCGGCGTCCCGGCTTGCTCACCCTTTGCAAGTTGGTTATCACAGGCCGTTTTTCCTGATCGTACCGCAACACGATCCGCAGTTGTGGCTGCGGTTTCTCGTTCGTCACGTCGTAATGCTGGATGAACCCTTCTTCTTTTAGTATCCTGGCGATGGCAAGCTTCATCTTGGAACTGGGCATGGAAACCCTGCGCTTCCTCGTCATCGCCGCGTTGCGAATACGGGTCAACATATCCGCAATAGGATCGGTCATCATGATTCAATCACCTCTACTCTTTTCTTAGCGTCGAGAGCGGTATCGGACGGCTCCAAATTTGACGGCGACCGACCTACCCTCGCGCAGACTCGTCCTCACCAACTCGACTTGGTAACGCCCGCTATCTCCCCTTTCAGGGCTGCCTCACGGAAGCAAATGCGGCACATCCCGAACCTGCGGATGTACCCCCGCGGCCTGCCGCACACCTTGCAGCGGTTCCGCTCCCGCACCTTGTACTTCCGGCGTTTCTCACGGGCTATCATGCTCTTCTTTGCCACAGATCGACCTCCTTTAGCTCCTCTTGAACGGCATTCCAAGCAACTGCAGCAGCTTACGCCCTTCCTCGTCGGTATTGGCGGTGGTGACGATGGTGATTTCCATACCACGGGCCTTGTCGACCTTGTCGTAGTCGATCTCCGGGAAAGCGAGCTGCTCCGGCAAACCAAGCGTGTAATTTCCACGCCCATCGAACGCATCCGGGGACACGCCTCGGAAGTCCCTCTGTCTCGGCAGTGCTATGTTCATCACGCGATCGAGGAAATCGTACATCCTGTTTCCACGCAGCGTGACCTTGACTCCGATGGGATTCCCTTCCCTCAGTTTGAACGCCGCAATGGATTTCCTCGCCCTGGTGATGACCCCACGCTGTCCCGTGATGATCGCCAGGTCGTTCAGAGCAGCGTCCAGAGCCTTGACGTTCTGCAACGCTTCTCCCAGGCCGATGTTCACCACGATCTTGACGATGCGGGGCACCTGCCACACGTTCTTGTATCCAAATTCCTTCATCATCGCGGGGACCACTTCCTCGCGATAACGAGCCTTCAACCTTGGTACGACTTGCTCCATCAGCACACCTCGCCTTAAGGTATCACTTCGCCGCACTTCTTGCAGTAGCGAACTTTGCTCCCGTCCGGCATCACACGGAAGCCAACCCTGGTAGGTTTGCCGCAATGCGGACAAACCAGGGCAACTTTCGACATGAACATCGGGCCTTCGCGCTCGATTATGCCGTATTGGGTATTGACGTCTCCTGTGCGGCGCTGGTGCTTCTTTATCAGGTTGAGCCCTGCAACCACGACCCGATCCTTGGCCCGGGCCTTCCACTTCTTGGTGGCGTTCGGTCTGGCAGGGAGCACCTGCTTCACTTCGCCCCTCTTACCCTTCTCGTCACCGCTCAGGATTTCTACCGTATCCCCTTTGCGAATCTTCCGCATCAAAACACCTCCTACAGCACCTCAGGGGCAAGGGAAACTATGCGCATGAACCCTTTTTCCCTAAGCTCCCTGGCAACAGGGCCAAAGATTCGGGTACCCCGAGGAGACTTGTAATTGTCGATAATCACGGCGGCGTTGTCGTCGAAACGGATGTAAGAACCGTCCTTACGCCTGTAAGGCTGGGCAGTTCTGACAACCACGGCCTTGACGATCTCCCCTTTCTTGATTGATGCGTCCGGCGCGGCCTGCTTGACCGTAGCCACCACGATATCGCCGACTCTGCCGTAACGTCGGGTGCTGCCGCCAAGAACGCGGATAACCAGTATCTCCTTGGCGCCGGTGTTGTCCGCAACCTTTAGCCTGCTTTCCTGCTGAATCATCCTTCCCCTCCTTCGACACGGGAAAGTATGTCCACCACGACCCAGCGTTTTTCCCTGCTCAGGGGGCGGGATTCGAGAATCCTGACCACGTCACCCTCCCGGCACTTGTTCTCCTCGTCGTGCGCTTTGTAACGCTTGGTTCTTCTCACCACTTTCCCGTAAATCGGATGGGGCTTGGCCCTCAAGACCTCCACTACCACCGTCTTATCCATCTTGTCGCTGACGACCGTACCCACCAGCGTTCTACGTCTACCTTTCATTGCGCTTCCTCCTCGGCTTCCCAGGCAGCCAGCTCTCTTTCTCGAAGGATAGTCCTCATCCTGGCGATATCCTTCCTCAAAGCCCGCGGGCGGTTCGTGTCCTTCAACTGCCCAAAGCTCGCCTGGAAACGAAGGTTCATGAGCTCATGATGAGCTTCCTCGAGACGCCGGAGGATCTCTTCATCGCTCATTGCGCGGATCTCGCTTGCTTTCACCCTTCACCTCCTTCGCCTTCCAGCTCGGCCCTGGAAACGAACCTGGTACGAATGGGAAGTTTGTGAGACGCAAGGCGCATTGCCTCGCGCGCCTGCTCTTCCGTCACGCCAGATATCTCGAAAAGTATTCTGCCAGGTTTGACCACAGCAACCCAATGATCGACGTTTCCCTTACCGCTTCCCATCCTCGTCTCGGCAGGCTTGGCCGTAACAGGTTTGTCAGGGAAAATCCTGATCCAGAGCTTACCGCCACGGCGGACGTACCTGACGATGGCGCGCCTTGCGGCTTCGATCTGGCGGCTGGTGATCCAGTGCGGCTCCAACGCCTGCAAAGCATACTCACCGAACGCCACCGTCGAACCGCGATACGCTTTGCCACGCATCCGCCCGCGGTGAGCTTTTCTATACTTGACTCTCTTCGGCATCAACATAGTCATTCACTCCTGAATTCCGGCCGTCTGGCTCAGGCCCTCGCCGCGAAAACTTCCGCTTCCGCAGGCTCCGATTTCTCGGCGAACACATCGCCTCGATAAATCCAGACCTTGACGCCTATGCGGCCGTAAGTTGTATGCGCTTCGGTCTTGGCGTAGTCTATGTCGGCGCGCAAGGTATGCCTGGGGACGCGCCCATCGCGCACGGTGACGCTCCTGGCCATTTCCGCGCCGGCCAGCCTTCCGGAGCAGGTGATCATGATGCCTTTGGCTCCGGCCCTCATGGACCTGTCCACCGCCTGCTTCATAGCACGGCGATAGGAAACGCGCTTTTCGATCTGCTCCGCGATGTTCTCCGCCACCAGGTAAGCATCGAGTTCCGGCTTCTCGATCTCCTTTGCGTCGACTTTGACCTTCTTTCCGGTGAGCTTGGCCAGATCGTCCCTGAGTTTGTTCACCGTAGCGCCCTTCCTACCGATCACGATACCCGGCTTCGACGTGTGGACGGTAACCACTATCCTGGTAGGATAACGCTCGATCTCGATCCTGGAAACCCCGGCGTTCTCCAGTTCTTTCCTGACCAACTCCCGGATCTTCCGATCCTCCTCTACGTTCCTGGTGTACTCGACCCCCTCCGCGTACCAACGGGAATCCCAGGTCCTTATGACACCAATCCTAAAACCTATCGGATGAACTTTTCGCCCCAAATCGTCCTCCTCCTTGAATCACAGCCGTTCGTCGAGCACGACGGTTATGTGCGAATACCGACGAACGATCGGCTTGAACCTGCCACGAGCACCGAAACGACGCCACTTCCGAATAGGACCCTGGTCAGCGTATATCCTGGATATGTAGAGGTCCTCCCTGGACAACCCAAAGTTCTCCTCCGCGTTGGCAACCGCCGACTCGATGAGTTTGAGCACCGGCTTCGCCGCTCCCTGAGGCATGTAACGAAGCTGATCCAGGGCATCGTCCACCGGCAACCCACGAAGCTCGTTGATGACCAGCCGAGCTTTCAGAGGGGAAACCCGGAGGTACTTAGCAACAGCCCTTACTTCCATTTCCACTACCTCCTGCCCTTCTTTTCTTTGACGATGTGCCCGCGGAAGAAGCGCGTGGGAGCGAACTCCCCAAGCTTGTGTCCAACCATGTTTTCGGTTATGTACACCGGGATATGTCGACGCCCGTTGTGCACGGCGATGGTATGACCGACCATCTGCGGGAAGATGGTGGAAGCCCTGGACCAGGTCCTGATGACCTTCTTCTCCCCGCGCTTGTTCATTTCCTCTATCTTGCGCAGCAACTTTACGTCGACATACGGCCCTTTTTTCAGAGATCTCGACACAGCAACCCCTCCTTACCGCCTCTTCTTGGTACGACGCCGTACGATGAACTTGTCCGTGGTCTTGCGGCGTCTCGTCTTGTAGCCCAGAGCAGGCTTGCCCCATGGCGTCTTAGGCCCAGGCATTCCGATGGGCGATCGCCCCTCACCGCCACCATGCGGGTGGGAGTTCGGGTCCATCGCCGAACCGCGGACCTCCGGCCTCCATCCCAGCCACCTTTTCCTCCCTGCCTTACCGAGTTTGATGTTGGCATGGTCAGGATTGGAAACCTGGCCGATGGTGGCCATGCAGCGCCTGTCTATCAACCTTACTTCACCGCTCGGCAGGCGAACGTGCGCATAAGCGCCTTCCTTCGCCAGCAGCTGGGCAGAAGTGCCTGCCGACCGAACCAGCTGCCCGCCTCGTCCCGGGTACAGCTCGATGTTGTGGATCATGGTACCCAGCGGGATGTCCGAAAGCGGCAGCGCATTCCCGGGCCTGATCTCAGAACCAGGACCGGACATAAGGACATCCCCAACTTTTACACCCAGAGGTGCAAGGATGTACCTCTTTTCGCCGTCTGCATAAGAAAGAAGAGCTATCCTGGCGCTTCTGTTGGGATCGTATTCAATAGATATCACCTTCGCAGGAATCCCAAACTTGTCCCGCCGGAAATCGATTATGCGGTAGAGCTTTTTGTATCCACCGCCCCTGTGCCGAACCGTAATTCGGCCCTGGTTGTTCCGGCCGGATCGCTTGTTCAAGGCAACCACCAGCGAGCGCTCCGGCTCCGTCCTGGTGATCTCCTCGAAGGTGGACACGCTCATCCCCCTTCTGCCCGGCGATGTCGGCTTGTAAACTTTAATTCCCATACTTCCTCACTCCGCAAGCGTGATACCGATCAACATCCGATCGGCTGGCAGGCGATACTGCTTGCCCTTGGCCGCCCGCCCAAATTACACTCCCTCGAATATCTGGAGGGATTCTCCCTGGGCCAGCGTAACGATCGCTTTCTTCCACCCAGGTTTTCTAATTGAGACACGGTTACCAACTCTCCTCGTCTTAGGAGGCATGTTGATTATGTGAACGTCCACAACGTGGACGTCGAACACTTTCTCGACAGCTTCTTTCACCATCTTCTTGTTGGCGCGCCTGTCAACCTCGAAGACGTACTGATTGAATTCATCTGCAAGGTGATCCGCTTTCTCACCCATTATCGGTCTTTTCAAGACATCGTAAACGTACATCAAAACCTCCTCACCCCAGATTCTTCTCGATCACATCCAGGGCATCGACAGGAAGGATCAACGTGTCATACCCCAGGAGATCCCGTATGTTCAGGTAAGCTGCGTGGAGCGTTTTGACCCCGGTCAGGTTGCGGGCAGCCAGGAAGACGTTCTCATACGCTTCGTTGTCTCCGTTCATCAGGATCAGAGCGCTACCTTCCACTCCAAGGTTGGCCAGGATATTCTCCATCTCCCTGGTCTTCGGAGGCACACCGCTGACATCGTCAACGAGCACGATGCTGCCTTCAGCAGCCTTTACCGAGAGAGCGGATCTCAACGCCAATCTACGCATCTTCTTCGGCATGTCCTTGCGGTAGGACCTGGGCTGAGGTCCGAATACCGTACCGCCCCCCCTCCACTGCGGGGAGCGGATGCTACCCTGCCTCGCCCTGCCGGTTCCCTTCTGGCGCCATGGCTTACGTCCGCCGCCGCTTACCTCGCTGCGCCCCTTGGTTTTGTGCGTACCAAGGCGGGCATTGGCAAGCTGTCGAACCAACGCCTGATGCATCACGTCTTTACGAATCGGAGCATTGAAAATGCTCTCCGGGAGCTCTTTCTCTCCAACCTTTTCGCCTTGTATGTTGAAAACTGTTATCTGCATCTTTCCGTCTCCTACCCTTGCTTCCTGGCTTCCCGGATGATCAACAGCCCGTTCTTAGGACCTGGAACCGCCCCCTTGACGGCCACAACGTTCTTCTCGGGGTCGACCCGCACGATGAGAAGGTTCTGCACGGTGACACGCTCGTTGCCCATATGCCCTGCCATGCGAGTACCTTTGTAGACACGCCCTGGGGTGGTACCGGAGCCGATGGAACCGGGGGCGCGCCACCGATCGGACTGACCGTGCGTCTTAGGTCCTCCCCCGAAACCGTACCGCTTCACACCGCCCTGGAAGCCACGTCCTTTGGAAGTTCCGGTGACATCCACCCTATCACCTTCCTTGAAAACATCCACGGTTATCTGCTGTCCGATCTTGTACTCATCCGAATCCCCGTCGGACAACCTGAACTCCCGCAGAACTTTGAGAGGAGGCAAGCCGTTTTTCCGCAGCCTGATGAGTTCCGGTCTCGTTAGTTTCCTTTCGGGAACTTCCTCGTACCCGAGCTGCACAGCCGCGTAACCATCCACTTCCGGTTTCTTCAGTTGTGTCACATAGCAAGGCCCAGCCTGAATAATGGTGACGGGAACGACTTCCCCATTTTCCATTATCAGCTGGGTCATGCCAAGCTTTCTGCCTAGAATTCCTTTCATTCCTTATTCCTCCTTACGGGACTGCCGGCCTAGGCCAACCGCATCATCCCGGGGCGAACCGCCCCAAAATATGCAGTTTTCTCCTTCAGAGTTTTATTTCGATATCAACGCCCGAAGGCAGGTTCAATTCCATCAATTTCTCGATGGTCTTCGAAGATGGCTCTCTGAGTTCTATGAGCCGCTTATGAGTCCTGATCTCGAACTGCTCCCTCGAATCTTTGTCGATGAAGGGAGAACGCATGACGGTGAATTTCTCGATCCTGGTAGGCAGCGGAACAGGTCCGACGACTATTGCGCCGGTTTCCTCCGCAGTTTTGACGATGTCCTTCACGGAACGATCCAGAACCCTGTGATCGAAAGCCTTGAGCTTGATTCTGATCCTCTGCTTCTTTACCATTCCCTTACCTCCCTGGGTAAGGGAGGGCCGGCTTGCACACCAGCCCTCCCGGTAAGCCAGTTCACTCTATGATCTTGGTGATGACGCCAGCGCCAACCGTGTGCCCACCTTCTCGTAT
>CAZEXY010000006.1:40995-46393 GCA_964516345.1 uncultured Anaerolineae bacterium | reverse complement strand
GCCCACGTCAGCGTTTTGTCTCTCAGCGAACGGTTCAATAGGTCGGCGTGTTCGGCCGTTACGGGCAGCTCTCCGAGCCTTTCGAGGGTCGGCTTTTCCTCGAAGTAGACGGAGTTGTAGATCACAAGACCTCTGTCCAGATCCACGGTATAGACGTACACATCGCTGTTGGTGAGGTATTCTTCTACTTCTGAGTCCTTCAGTGCCTGATCCAGCCCTCCTGCGGCGAATATCCTGACGTGGATGATGATATCGGCATCCAGATCGGCTCCGGATAGTGCTTTCAGCGTTTCGACGAAGAGTTTCTTTGTTTCTTCAATGGGGGTTTCCCCGCCAAACATCAGGATTACGGCCTCCGGGTCGAATTCTTCGACCGACGCCGCCACCTGATCCGCATTGCCATCCTCCGCTATGAGGTGGATTGCCCGACCTTTGCTGGTCATGATGAACGCAGCTTCCGCTGCGGCGCTGATGGCGCTGCAGATGGTATTCTTTACCGACACGAACGCGACTTTGTTGTATCCTCCAAGGATGCTTTCCCCCACCACTTTGCCGGTCAAAGCTCGCAAGTATATTTCCTCTGCGAAAGTTGTCTTTGCCATTTGTGCCTCCTCAAATTTGCATCGAAAAGTTTTGCGGGCCATTTCTGGCCCGCATTCTGGTATTTCTCACTCTCACTTCAGGTCTTTGTAGCAGAGCCACCAATCGTAGCACTGCCATTCTTTGCTCTTGAGCCTTTCTTCTGCCGTCTTGACGTCGGAGGCGGGTGGAACGATCACTTTGTCTCCGATCAGCTCGTTGTTGGGCCAGTTCGCAGGCACGGCTACGCCGGAGTCGCTGATCTGCAGCACCTTGACCACCCTGAGGATTTCGTCCATGTTGCGCCCGATTTCCTGGGGGTAGTAGATGATCGTGCGGATCACGCCTTTCGGATCCACTACGTAGACCGCGCGGACGGTGCTGGATCCTTTCCCGGGATGTACGAGCCCGAGGGTGTTGGCTACTGTGCCGGAGTGATCGGCGATGATGGGGAACTGAATTTCTACGTTGAGATTGTCTTTGATCCACTCCACCCATTTGATGTGGGAGAAAACCTGATCGATGCTCAGTCCGATCAGCTCGCAGTTCAGTTTTTTGAATTCGTCGTAGCGTTTCTGGAAAGCCACGAATTCGGTGGTGCACACCGGGGTGAAATCGGCCGGGTGGCTGAAGAGCACGAACCATTTGCCTTCGTACGCTTTCGGCAGTTCGAGTACGCCGTGGGTAGTCTGTACCTTCATCTCAGGGAATTTGTCACCAAGCAACGGCATTCTTCCTTCCATTTTTAGAACCTCCTGTCTTGAAATTGATTTTGTCAATATCGACTGCATTAACGTGCTCTATTATACCACAGGTTTGGACTGCGTCAAATTTCGGAATCGATCTTAACAGGTGTGGAAAATTTCGGGTCGATGGGGATTCTGTAAAAGCGGAGTGGGGACCTGACGATTTTTTGTCGTCGCTACTTTGCTCCAAAAGTTGCAATCCGGTTTGTTCTGCCTTAAAATAGGGCACGTTCGGGGTAGGACAATATAAAAGAAATAAGTTCTCCAAAGGAGGGGGTAACTTGTTTATACATCAGTATACTTTTATAGGAATCCTTGCTCTTGTTGCTCTTCTCTTTGGTCCTATAACGATCATTTTAGGACTTCTGTTAGGACCCAGAAAACCCAACCCTGTAAAAAACAGCACCTATGAATGCGGACTGCAGACCATAGGGGATACGTGGGTTCGATTCCGTGCTCAGTATTACCTCTTTGCCCTCATCTTCGTCGTGTTCGATGTGGAGGCAATATTTTTGCTGCCCTGGGCTGTGGCCTACCATAAGCTCGGCCTGGTAGCGTTGGTCGATGCCGCCATTTTCATTCTTATCCTGGTGCTGGGGTTGGTTTATGCCTGGGTCAAGGATGCCCTCGAGTGGTGGTAACAAAGGCGTAGGCATAGGAGGCTATTTCTAATGAACGATCTGATTTACAACTTGGCACAAGGGTGGGAACGTTGGATCAGTAGCTTCCTGCCGGCGTGGTTGGTTACTCTTATCGACGACCTTCTGATCGTGGTTGCTCTTTTGCTCCTGGTGATCTTGTTCGTTCTTGCTTTCATCTGGCTGGAGAGGAAACTCGTGGCTCGCCTTCAGGATCGGACGGGGCCTAACAGGGTGGGGCCTTACGGCTTGTTCCAGCCGATAGCCGATACTTTGAAACTTCTGGCCAAGGAAGTCATAACTCCCGACGGGGCGGACAAGGCCGTGTACAATCTCGCCCCCGTGTTGGTTGTCTTCGGGCCTTTGATGGGCCTGGGGGTTCTTCCGCTCGGTGTGCATCTGATAGGGGCTGACCTGAACATAGGCATCTTCTTCGTCATGGCGTTGGGGTCGGTTTCCGAAATAGCGGTTCTCATGGCCGGGTGGTCCTCCAACAACAAATACGCTCTGCTGGGGGCTTTCCGGGCGGTGGCTCAGCTTATCAGTTATGAAGTTCCTATGGTATTGGCCGTCCTGGCGGTGGTGATAATGACGGGTTCCATGTCGATGCAAAGCATCGTCAAAGCACAGAACCCTTTGATGTTCCTCATAGTGATGCCCACGGCGTTCGTAGTGTACTTCCTCAGCGCCAATGCGGAAATGGCACGAACCCCTTTCGACTTGCTGGAGGCTGAGTCGGAGTTGATCGCCGGGTATCACATCGAGTACAGCGGCATGAAATTCGCCATGTTCTACCTTGCAGAGTATATCAACCTGTTCGTCCTTGGCGGGGTGGCAACCACGCTGTTCCTGGGAGGATGGGGAGGACCTTTCGTCGATAAGGTGCCCCTGCTTGGAACTTTCTACTTCCTCGCCAAAGATTTGTTGATGGTTGCTCTGTGGATGTGGATACGAGGCACTTTCCCTCGCTTCCGTATAGATCACATGCTTTCGTTTGCCTGGAAGGTTCTGGTGCCGGTCGGAGTCGTGTTGGTGCTTCTTACGGGGTTCGTCGTTTGGCTTACGAACGATTACTGGTTGCAGCTTGCGATACTTTTGCCCGGTAACCTGGTAACCCTGTGGGTGGCTTTGGAACTTCTGGGGCGTGATGCCAGGAAGTCCGGAGAAAGGGACAAGAGACTGGCGTTGGCTTGATACAAGGGGGAAAAATGTTCTTGTCACTGGCTTTTGCAATTCTGAGCATCTTTACGCTGGTTTGCGCTCTGGGGGTGGTGACTGCCAGGAGCGTGTTTCATGCAGCGCTCTTCCTCATAGGAGCTTTCTTCGGGGTTGCTGGACTTTATGTGCTGCTTGAGGCAGAGTTCCTTGCTGCTGCTCAGGTGATGGTGTACGTGGGTGCTGTTTCGATTCTCATCATCTTTGCCATCATGCTGAGCAGAGGGTATGGAGCGGAAGGCGAGGCTGGCAACAATCCGCAATGGGGCTGGGCCGCGGCTATATCCGGGTTGTTGTTCCTCACCCTGGCGGTTGCCATGAGGAAAGTTGCCTGGCCTGTGGTAGCTGCTCCCGTTCCTAAAGATGCTATTGCGCAGATAGGTGCCGGGTTCGTGGGGCAGTACATGGTCCCGTTCGAGGTTGCGTCGGTGCTGCTTCTGGTGGCCCTGGTGGGTGCAATAGTCATCGCTCGAGAGCGCTGAGGAGGTAAGCAGATGATTTCTATGTACTGGTACTTGCTGGTTGCTGCGGCGCTTTTCAGCATTGGATTCTATGGCGCCATGGCGAGAAAGAACGCCATCGCAATTTTGATGGGCATCGAGCTGATGCTCAATGCCGTCAATCTCAATCTGATTACGTTCTGGCGCTACGTGAAGCCGAGCAATCCCGCGGGGCAGATTTTCGCCGTGTTCGTCCTGACGGTGGCGGCGGCGGAGGCTGCGGTTGGCTTGGCCATCGTGATTGCAATCTATCGTACACGCGACACCGTCAACGTTGAGGATCTCAATCTGTTGAAAGGTTGAAATTGCCTTAAGAAAATCTGAGGAGAACGAGGTCGCCTATGTTCCAATTAGCCTGGCTGGTACCAATTTTCCCGCTACTGGCTTTTGCTCTGGTAGTGCTCTGGGCGAACCCGAACAAGAAGCTCAGCCATTCTCTGGTCATCGGAGGGGTGGCGATATCCTGGGTGCTTTCCTGGTGGATAGCGATCGCCAGCTTCTTGAAAGGTTCGGCCCTGGCAGAAGAGCCATATCATTTGATGGTGAACTGGATACCCATCGGGGAGAACAACGTCATCAAGATGGGGGTTGCGGTAGATCCGGTCACCGCGGTGATGCTCTTCATGGTTTCCTTCGTCCTTTTGATGATCTTCATCTATTCCGTTGGTTACATGAACTACGGCACGCCCGAAGTGGATCCGCGCTACTCCCGGTTCTTCGCTTACATCTCTCTGTTCGGCGCCGGGATGCTCGGATTGGTGGTGGCCGACAACCTCATCATGCTCTTCATCTTCTGGGAGATCATGGGGCTGTGTTCCTACCTGCTGATCGGCTTCTGGTTCGAGAAGAAATATCCCGACCCCAAGAGGATCACGCCGAAGCAGGCGGGGCTCAAAGCCTTCCTGACCACCAGGATCGGCGACGTGATCATGTATTCCGGCATGATGCTTCTTTTCGCCCGCACCAGATCGCTCACCTTCAGCGACATCTTCACCGAACACAACCTGAAGATGCTGGCTTCGACCACGGTGACCCTGCCGATCCTTGGAACCGTGCCTTGGGCCACTGTGATAGCGATGCTTATCTTCGGCGGCGCTGTGGGCAAATCCGCTCAGTTCCCGCTGCACGTCTGGCTTCCGGATGCCATGGAGGGCCCGACGCCGGTTTCCGCTTTGATCCATGCGGCAACGATGGTTTCGGCCGGTGTATATTTGATCATCCGGATGTACCCGCTTTTCCACTCTGCTCAGGTGTTCGCCGGGGCGGGGCAGCAGCTCTGGCTCGTGGCGTCCATCGGGGCTTTCACGGCACTTTTCGCCGCCAGCATAGCGGTGGCGCAGGACGACATCAAGCGGGTGCTGGCGTACTCCACCATCAGCCAGTTGGGGTACATGTTTGCGGCTCTGGGGATCGGTGCTTACGTTGCTGCCGTGTTCCACCTGATCATCCACGCTTTCTTCAAGTCGCTTCTCTTCCTTGGATCGGGTTCCGTGATACACGGCATGGAGCACGGGCATCATCATGCTTTGCATGCCCACGGTGAGCACGGGCACGAGGAATTCTTCGACGCCAACGACATGATGAACATGGGTGGCTTGAAGGACAAGATGCCGATCACTTTCTGGACGTTCCTCATGGGAACCCTGGCGCTGGCTGGTGTCTTCCCATGGGCCGGGTTCTTCAGCAAGGACGAAATCCTGGGCGATGCCTTTGCGCACGG
>CAZEXY010000006.1:33224-40895 GCA_964516345.1 uncultured Anaerolineae bacterium | reverse complement strand
ACCGCCATGGGGCCTGTCTACACGGTGTTGAAGAACAAATATTACGTGGACGAATTCTACCAGATCGTCATCATTCGTCCGACTGTCTGGCTTTCGAAGTTCCTGTACGGCTTCGACGATCGATGGTTCATCGATCCTATCGTGGATGGGGTTGGAGCTTTCGGTCGGTGGCTTGCCGACGGTCTGCGCCGCTTCTTCGACGAGCCGATCGTGGACGGCGCAGTCAACGGAACTGCCTGGTTGAGCGTGCGGTTTGGCGGCGTTCTGAGAGTGATTCAGACCGGAGAAGTGCAGAACTATCTGCTGGTGATAGGTTTGACCATATTGATGTTGCTTGGATTTTATCTCTACCTGTAGCCAGGGAGGCTAACGTAGGAGGTTGATCTATGGAATCTTGGATCCTGACAGTGATAACTTTCATCCCGCTTCTTGGGGCTTTGATCGTCTTGCTGATGCCCAGTCGGTGGGAACATGAGATCAAGTGGACGGCTATAATCGTCAGCCTGATCCCGTTGGCGCTTACGGCGTGGTTGTGGTTCGCCTACAACAAAGCTGCTGGCGGCATGCAGTTCCAGGTGAACGTGCCCTGGATACCGGCGCTCCATGCCAATTATCACGTGGGTGTGGATGGACTCAGCGTGCCGTTGATGTTCCTGACTGCTTTGTTGAGCACCCTCGGGATGTACTATTCGGCTTACGTGATTCACTACAGGGTGAAGGAGTACTTCTTCCTCTTCCTTTTGCTGGAGATGGGGCTGTTCGGAGTGTTCATCTCCCTCGATTTCGTCCTCTTCTACCTCTTCTGGGAGGTTGGGCTTGTCCCGATGTACCTGTTGATCGGTGTCTGGGGAGGCGAACAGAGGGAATACGCAGCCATCAAGTTCTTCCTCTACACCCTGGCGGGTTCCGTTTTCATGATGCTGGCGATCCTGGGCATTTACTTCAACACCGGCAGCTTCGACATAATGAACGCCATCAAGGTGCACCCGTTTGCGCACAATGCCCTTCTGGCGGCGATGGCCTTCGGAGGATTTGCGCTGGCGTTCGGCATCAAGCTGCCTACCTTCCCGTTCCATACCTGGCTGCCTGATGCCCACACTCAGGCGCCGACCGCTGGTTCCGTGATGCTTGCCGGCGTCTACTTGAAGCTGGCGGCTTACGGGTTCCTGAGGATGATGCCGATCTTCCCGGGGCCATACAAGACTTTCGCGCTTTTGTTGATCCTGCTTGGATTGATCAGCATCATCTACGGCGCTCTCGTGAGCATGGCCCAGACGAACCTGAAGCGGCTGATAGCCTACTCATCGGTCAGCCATATGGGCTACATCTTGCTGGGCATCGGGGCTGCTGCCATGTTCATCGGGGCTACAGGCTCGAGCACCGTGGAAAGCCAGGCTCTGGCTCTGGACGGAGCTTCGCTTCAGATGTTCACCCACGGGATCATCACCGGAGCATTGTTCTTCCTGGCCGGGATGCTTCACGAGCGTTCCGATACGTTCGACCTGAACGCTTTCGGCGGCTTGGCCGGAAAGACTCCTTACTACTACGGCATGTTCATGGTGGCCGGTTTGGCCTCCCTTGGCCTTCCTGGTCTTGCAGGATTCTGGAGCGAGTTCTTCACCTTCCGGGGCGCTTTTGCGCTGGTCAAGGTGTATGCAGCGATCGGCGTCATCGGGATAGTGGTTACCGCTGCTTACATCCTCTGGCGGATCGTCCAGAGCGTCTTCCTGGGTGAGTTCAGCGAGGAGAAATGGAAGAAAGTCACCGACAAGCCGCTGGAGG
Organism: uncultured Anaerolineae bacterium; assembly: GCA_964516345.1. Lineage (GTDB taxonomy): Bacteria > Chloroflexota > Anaerolineae > S016-19 > S016-19 > S016-19. The sequence continues at coordinate 39,113 of CAZEXY010000006.1, read as the reverse complement.
ACATGGAGGGGTTCGAGAAAGTCACCTTGTGGCCGATGGTCTTCTTCATGCTGCTTTTCGGTGTGTGGCCGACCCCGTTGCTGGAGTTCTTCAACAAGGCGGCTTTGGAGATATTGCACCTGGTTCGATGAAAACGGAGCGAGGGGAGAGGTCGGCGGCGCGCCGAACCCTCCCCCGTCAAATAATGGAGAAAAGGAGGGTCTTCATTGAACGTGTCTGATACCCTCGGATTGCTATCACCACAACTGATAATGCTGGCAACCGCCTTCGTGCTGTTGATATGGGATTTGTTCCTGAAGAACAAACCTTCCCAGAAGAGATACCTGCCATGGCTTGCCATCGTGGGAGCGTTGCTGGCTTTCGTTGTGTCTCAGTCCTTGTTCTGGTCGGGGGGCAAGACGCTTGTGCTCTCGACCGTGGTCGTGGATAGATTCGCCCTGTTCTTCCAGTTCGTGGCGGAGCTGGGAGTGGTCATCGTCATCCTCGGGGCGATTTCCTACATGAAGGACAAAACCCCTTACTCCGGAGAATTCTACGCACTGCTCCTGGTTGCGGCTGCGGCTGTCATGTTCATGGCATCTGCGACCGACTTGATGCTGATGTATGTCAGCCTGGAGTTTTTGAGTATAACTTCCTACATTCTCGCCGGATATCTGAGGGGAGAGGCGAAGTCCAACGAGGCTTCGATAAAGTACTTCCTTTACGGAGCGGTGGCATCTGCCGTTATGCTCTATGGGATATCGATGCTTTACGGAGCCACTGGAGCCACTTCCTTCAAGGCGGTTGCGGAAGGGCTGAAGAACGGTTCGAAGCTGGGATGGCTTGGATTCCCTGCCATAGTGCTGCTGCTGGCGGGATTCGGCTACAAGGCTTCGCTGGTCCCGTTCCATCAGTGGGCGCCCGATACCTATGATGGCGCTCCCACGCCTGTCGCTGCATTCCTGGCCACGATATCCAAGGCGGCAGGCTTTGCCGTCCTGATCCGCGTGTTCCTGGAAGCCATGCCTTCGTTCCAGGCCGAGTGGGTTGCCGTGCTTGCCGGCCTTTCCATGGTTACCATGACTCTGGGCAACTTCGTGGCTTTGAAGCAGACCAACGTGAAACGGCTTCTGGCGTATTCGAGCATTGCCCAGGCCGGGTACATCCTGACGGGGGTGGTGGCGATCATGGCCGCCGGAACCAAGCTCAATTTCAACGGCATCAACGGCGTGCTCCTGTATCTTTTTGCTTATCTTTTCACCAACGGCGGTGCATTCCTGACCGTGGCCGGAATAGAAGAGAAAACAGGCTCTGTGGACGTTTCCGATTACGATGGGTTGGTGAAGAGATCGCCGGCGGCGGCTGCTTTGCTCGCTGTGTTCCTCTTCTCGCTTGCAGGCATCCCCTCCACCGGAGGATTCATTGGGAAGTTCTTCGTGTTCGGCTCGGTCATCGAGGTCGGATACTACTTCCTTGCCTTGGTTGCGATTCTGAACACCGTGGTGGCGGCGGCGTACTACTTGAAGATAGTGCAGGCCATGTTCTTCAAGAAGCCCTCCGCGGAAGGGAGTTTCTCTCTTTCCAGGACGTTGATGATCGCCCTGGTAATTTCCCTTATATTCGTGTTCTGGATTGGAGTATTCCCGAATAACTTCATACGCCTTGCTACCCAATCCTCTGCTGCTGTGTTGCTCGTGAGATAAACCTGCACACATGACGAAAAAAGGGCGCTCATCGGGCGCCCTTTTTTCGTGAAAGTTACGTAGTTGAACCAGTTCGTCGTTCTTGCATCCCTTTCTTCGTCATCCCGAGTCGGTTTTGTAGAGGCGAGCTGCAGCTCGCCCCTACAAATTCGTTTCGTCAGTCGAATCGGGTCATTCATTCGGATTGTTCGATGATTCTGTAAGAATAAGTCACTTCTGCCGTCTTCTTGAACATAGCCGAAGCGGAGCAATACTTGTTCTGGGAAAGCTCTATTGCCTGTTTTACGGCTTTTTCCGAGATGTTTTCGCCGCTTATTTCGTATTCGATGTGCACTTCTGTGAAGACTTGAGGGTGATCGTCGGCCCTCGAGCCTTTTGCACGAACCTTGAGCCCGGTCAGCTTTTGTCTCTTGCGTTGCAGAATGTATGCCACGTCCATCGCGGTGCATCCTATCAGCCCGACGAGCAGCAGTTCCATGGATCTGATTCCAGTATCCTTTCCTCCTACTTCTGTGCTGCTGTCCAGCACTATCGCATGCCCGGAATCTGCTTCGCCGATGAACCTCATGCCTGATTCCCAGGTCACCTGTGCCGTCATGATCTTGTTACCAGCCATTTAAACCTCCTTCATCGATTTGCTGGCAATTGTACCGAAGTCGGCTGAAGCGGTCAATACCGTGGCTTGCGGGCTCGGAAACGGCATGATCCCCTTGCGGAAGGATGCTTCCGCGAGGGATTTTCGATCTCCTGCCCTGGAGATGATGCTACGGGGCTTCCATAGTGTCGGGGCTTCGATTCTACGTAGTTGCAACGTTGGAAAGAATGGGGGTATAATGAGTTGAGTTTGCAGCATCGCCTTTGATCCAAAGAGCGTCGTTCTTGTAGATGCATTGGTACGAGGAGGAAGGATGAACAAAGACGTTCCTGATATAGTGATTGCAAGGTTGCCTATCTACCTCCGTACGTTGAACTTGTTGCTCGAAGAAGGAAGGGAAATAACCAGCTCTCAGGAGCTTGGCTCGATCCTTGGTATTAGCCCTGCCCAGATACGGAAGGATCTGTCTCACTTCGGCGAGTTCGGGAAGCAAGGCACGGGGTACAACATCGAATACCTCATTTCCCAACTCAGGAAGATACTCCATGTGGATCGAGAATGGAAGATGATACTGGTTGGAGCCGGGGCTCTGGGACACGCCATGGCTCATTATCCCGGTTTCAGGGAGCAAGGGTTCAATATCGTTGCCGTGTTCGACAACGATCCCGCGAAGATCGGTCAGCAATGGAGCAATCTCGTGGTGCAGGATGCAGCGGAAATGGAGCAGTTCGTTTCCGACAACGGTATTCGAATAGGCATCCTTGCCGTACCGGCCAGGGCAGCTCAATCGGTAGCCGATAGGCTCGTGCGTGCCGGGATCAAGGCGATCTTGAACTACGCTCCGACGATCATTCAGATACCTCCAGGTGTCGTGGTAGAGCATATAGACCCCATAGCTCATCTTCAATACATGACATATTATCTCGAGTGATTTCGAAGGGCGATTCCTTCTGGGGAATATGAGCTCTCTCATAGAGGAACTCGCTCGATCGTAGTACAATTGAAAAGGACGAAAAGAGAACCTGGACGCGGTCGCCGTCGTGCCGACCGTGCGGTTTGGCGTTGGAGGTTTTCATGCTGAAGGTGGCTGACTACATGACGCCCAATCCGGTGACTATATCGCCGTCCAACTCTTTGAGAACGGCGATGCAAATGATGGAATCCGGGGGATTCAGGCGTCTTCCTGTGGTGGAAGGCGGAAGGCTTGTTGGGATAATCACCGACAGGGATATCAGGCTCGCTGTCAATTCTCCCCTCGTGCTGAGGGACAAGTGGTATGATTCCTATCTCCTCGACCATGTCGAAGTCGAGGCTTGCATGACTCCGAATCCCGTGACTGTGGCGCCTTCCACCCCTTTGGTGGATGCTGCAAGGCTGCTCAAGGAGAGGAAGTTCAGCGGCCTTCCTGTGGTGGAAGGCGCTCGAGTGGTTGGAATCATAACTGTGACCGACATGCTCGATTGCTTGATCAATCTCCTGAGTGAGGAAAGGAGGGCACAATGAAGCGTGGTAGCTTGAGGGAAGCATTTACCGGTTATGGAGATCCAATGTTGCAGAGCTCTGCCGTTCAGCAAGAAGATAGAGACGTGGTGGAAGCGAGGGTCGTTGGCGGCAGGGTGAAGGTTGTGGTCCCCGTGGACGTTCCTGACGACGAGGCGTTGACCGAGAAATGGCTTCAGGGTGTGGCCATGTGGGAGCTGGAACTGGAGAACGGCGAGACCGTGATAATCATGGCTCCGGAGGGATCTCCTTGCATAAGTCTGACGGTTGTGCCTAAAGAAGGTGAATGATCTTTCTTTCACGCGTTCTAAGATCGGAGGATGACATGTACAAGAAAATACTGGTCCCCTTGGACGGTTCCGGCTTTGCCGAGACGGCGCTCAGGCACGCCCTGAGCATTGCCCAGTGTTTCGGCAGCGAGATCACGATGGTTCGGGTGGTGGTTTCTCCCTTTACCCTCGTTTCTCCCGACATGGTGCTGGCTGGTTCTGAGCAGCAGATGGAGGCTTTGAAGGAGCAGGCCGATCTTTACCTGAAGGGACGCAAAGGCGAGGTGTGCCAGGAGGGAGTAAAGTGCAGGACCATGGTCCTGGAAGGCCCCGTTGCGCAGACCATAGTGGATTTCGCCGAAAGCGAAGGTGTGGACCTCATCGTCATGTCCACCCACGGCCGCAGCGGATTGGATCGGTGGGTGTTCGGGAGTGTGGCGGAGAAAGTTCTCAGGGCTGCTCCGTGCCCGGTGTTCTTGATTCCTGCAAAGAAGTAACGCCCGCAGGACGGGCTGTCGACTCGCTAATCGAACCGAGAGCTCGATCCACGAATGGGGCGAGCCGTTAGCCCGCACTACAAATCTGGAGGGAGAGATGTCCATAGACTGGAAGTACCGCTTCGCTTTCAGAACCGATGGAATGAAGAGCTCCATCATCCGGGAGCTACTGAAGCTCACGCAAGATCCCGAACTGATTTCCTTTGCCGGAGGGTTGCCTGCTCCGGAACTCTTTCCGGTGGAGGAATTCGAAGAGGCAAGCAAAAAAGTCCTCGAGGAGCACGGCTCTCGGGCTCTCCAGTACAGCCCTACGGAGGGCTACATGCCGCTGCGGGAGCTCATCGCCGAGCGAATGAGGCATGACGGAGTCCCCGTTTCGGCCGGACAGGTGCTGATCACCTCCGGCTCGCAGCAGGCGCTGGACCTGACCGGCGAGGTGTTCCTGGACCCGGCGGACACGGTGCTCCTGGAAAGACCGTCCTACCTGGGGGCCATCCAGGCGTGGACGGCGTACCAGGCCAGGTTCAAGGGAGCCGAAATCGACGCCGATGGGGTCGTGCCCGAAGCCCTGGAGGAAGGGCTGAAGGTCGGACCGAAGTTCATGTACATCCTGCCGAATTTCCAGAACCCCGGCGGCACGACGCTTTCACGGGAGCGTCGGGAGAAACTGGTAGAGCTTTCTGACCGATTCGGTGTCCCCATCATAGAGGACGATCCGTACGGAGCGTTGCGATACGAAGGGGAGTCACTTCCCCCGCTGGCATCCCTGGATTCGAAGCTCAACGGAGGAAGCCTGGAGCACGTGATCTACCTGGGAACGTTCTCCAAGATTTTGGCTCCCGGACTTCGGCTCGGATGGGTGGCGGCCAGGCCCGAAGTCCTGAAATACTACATCCAGGCAAAACAGGGGCAGGACCTGCACACCAGCATCCTCACCCAGATGGTGGCCTACGAAGTCGCCAGGGACGGTTTCCTGGACGAGCACATCCAGAAGATTCGGGAGGTGTACGGCCGGAGGCGGGACGTCATGGTGGAAGCCATGAAGCGGTATTTTCCGGATGGGGTTACCTGGACCGTCCCGCAGGGCGGGCTCTTCCTGTGGGCCACGCTGCCGGACGGCATGGATACGGAGCCGCTGTTCAAGCGGGCCATCGAGGAGAAAGTGGCGTTCGTGCCGGGTTACGTCTTCTACGCTCCAGAGATCGGCAGGGAGCCGCTGCGGAACTCCATGCGACTCAATTTCTCCAACGCCAAGCCGGAGCAGATCGAGGAAGGGATAAAAAGGCTCGGGCGGGCGATAGAGAAGATGATGTAACCCGACGATGCCCTGTTCGCTGGAGGGGAGA
>CAZEXY010000006.1:0-33124 GCA_964516345.1 uncultured Anaerolineae bacterium | reverse complement strand
CGGGCGATAGAGAAGATGATGTAACCCGACGATGCCCTGTTCGCTGGAGGGGAGAAGATGAGAATCGCAGGCAAAGCTATCGAGACTACGGGAATTGTGGAGGGGAGGAATCTCGTTCTGGACGACGAGTTGCCCATTTACGGGCCGGCGAAGGTTCGCGTCATCATCTTGTTGCCCGTGGAGGAAGAAGCAGGGGACATAGACGAGGCAGAATGGATGCGGATTGCGTCGGCCGACGAAGCTTTCGACTTTCTGAGGGAGCCGGAGGAAGACGTTTACACGCTGGAAGACGGGAGACCTTTTCATGATCAGGGGTAGGATCGTCTTGGTGTTGTTCCCATTCGATGACCTTTCTTCGGCAAAAGTGCGTCCGGCAGTTTGCTTGACCGAGCCTGTGGGCCTGCACCGACACGTGATACTTGCGTTCATCACCAGCCGGGTACCGGATGATCTGTTGGATTCTGACATAGTTCTGGAGTCCGATAGCTACGATTTCGCAATGACAGGGTTACGGATGACATCAACACTTCGATTGCACCGGATGATAACACTTTCCACATCTCTGATAAGGAGGGATTTGGGAAAGCTGCCGCCTCGGGTGGAAAGAGAAGTAGCGAGTAAACTGAAGAAGATGTTTGGCCTGATGTGAACAAACATTTTTCTGTGCCATGCCGGAACAGATCGAAGAAGGGACAAAGAGAATCGGGCGGGCGATAGAGAGGATGATGTAACCCGACGATGCCCTGTTCGCTGGAGGGGAGAGGACGATAGTCGCAGGCAAAGCCAATCGTCCGCCGGCGGTAGTGGCACAGCATGCTGCGCCACTACCGGAAGGCGTCGGCGCGAAGGAACAAAATTTGGAGAGAACCATGGAACGAAATCTGCTCAGCCATCCCGTGAAAGTGGCCATGACGAGTCCGGTGATAGCGATTTCGCCGGAAACGTCACTGGAAGAGGCGTTGCGCGTCATGGACGTGATGTGCATCCGGAGGTTGCCGGTGGTGGACGACGGCGAGCTGGTGGGAATCATCAGCCAGCGGGACGTCCAGGAGGCCCTGAAAGACCTGGAGGAGCATTGCGAGGACGGAGAGCCACCCGGTGGGCGGGTCGCCGATTCCATGGTCACGGAAGTGTTCACCATCTCTCCCAACGCTCCCATAGGCCGGGCGGCGGAGATCATGCTCCAGGAGAAGATCGCCGCTCTCCCGGTGATGAATTCCGACGGCAAGCTCGTGGGAATAATCACGGAGTCGGACATCTTCGAGGTGGTGGTGCGCCTCTGGAAAGGAGAAGACCCCTCTGTCGACGCACCGGACGAGGACGATTACGGGATGGTTACGGCAGAAGAGTTGATAGTCGAATAGTCAGGTAGTCGATTGGTCATGTGGTCGTGTAGTCAAGTAGTCGGATGGTCGGGTGGATGGCTCAACCGACTGCTCGACTATTTGACTACCCGACTATCGAACTATCCGACTACTGATGGAGGTAAAGATGGACATAGGAGTGCCAAGGGAATTGCGGGACATGGAGTTTCGTGTGGCCGTGACCCCGGCCATCGTGCAGGCTCTGGTGGAACACGGCCATCACGTTTATGTGGAGCACGACGCCGGAAAAGGGAGCGGCTTCACGGATCTGGAGTACGAAAAAGCGGGTGCCAGGATAGTCTTCTCCACCCAGGAGGCGTACCTGCGCGCCGATCTGTTGGTCAAAGTCTCCCGACCCACGCCGCAGGAATTCGAGTGGATGCGGGAGGGGCAGACCGTGATGGCGTTCTTCCACCTGGCGTCGGCGCGTGCCAACAAAATCCTCGACCTGCTGCGCCGTGAGGTCACGGCCATCGGGTTGGAACTGATCCGCCGGGACGACGGCTGTTCCCCGACGCTCCGCCCCATGAGCGAGCTGGCCGGAGGTATGCTCCCTCAGATCGCGGCGAGGTTCCTGCAGAACGATCAGGGGGGCAAGGGGATCTTCCTGGGAGGGGTCGCCGGCGTTCCTCCGGCTCAGGTGGTGATCATCGGCGCCGGAACGGTGGGATGCTGCGCTGCAAAAGCCTTCGAGCGGGCCGGTGCAACGGTGCACGTGCTGGACGACGACATCCGAAAGCTTCGAGACGCCATCGAGATGCTCGATGGGAGGATAATCACCATGCTGGCGCACCCGGCCAACGTCAGGAAAGCTGTGGCTTTCGCCGACGTGGTGGTGACGGCTGCCCGTGAACCTGGTAAGCGCGCCCCCATCGTCGTCACCAGGGAGATGGTCCGATCCATGCGCCGGCGTTCTTTGATCATAGACGTGGCGATAGACGAAGGCGGCAACGTGGAAACCTCTCGCCCCACCTCCCATCGGAATCCGGTCTTCATGGAGGAGGGGGTCATGCACTACTGCATCCCGAACATCACCAGCGTGGTCGCCAGGACTGCCACACATGCCTTGAGCAACGCTCTGCTCCCGTTCCTGCTGGAGATCGCCGACGAAGGGATCGACGCGGCCCTGGAGAAGGACCGGACGTTGGCCCGGGGCGTCTACACCAGGGGCGGACACATCGTCAACCGAGAACTGGCGGCTCAGCGGGGAAAGGAGTTGCAGCTATGAACTGGGAGAAAGTCTACCACAGCAAGCTGACCACCGCCGAGGAAGCGGTTCGGGCGATAAAATCCGGCGACAGGGTCTTCCTGAGCGGAAATTGCAGCGTTCCCCAGAAACTCCTGAAGGCGCTGGTGAACCGGGCGCGCAACGACGAAATCCGGGACGTGGAGATCGTCCAGGTGCTTACCATCGGCGACGCCGAGTACGTGGAGCCCGGCATGGAGAAGCACATCCGGGTCAACACCCTGTTCATCAGCGACAACGTCCGGAAAGCCGTGAACGAGGGAAGGGCGGATTTCACGCCGGTCTTCCTCTCCGAGGTGCCCCGGTTGACCCGTGACCCGAACCTGCTGAGGCCGAACGTGGCGTTGATCCACGTCTCCCCGCCGGACGAACACGGTTTCTGTTCCTTTGGAATCGAGGTGGGGATGACCAAGCCGGCGGCTGAAGCTGCCGACATCGTCATCGCCGAGGTGAACGAGCAGATGCCCCGAACCCTGGGGGATAGCTTCATCCACGTGAGCCGGATCGACCACATAGTGGAAGTGGATTACAAGCTGCCGGAGATCGTCATGGGCAAGCCGGGCGAGCTCCAGATGAAGATCGCATCCTACATCGCGGATATGATCCCGGACGGTGCGGTGCTCCAGACCGGCATCGGCGGGATTCCGGATGCCGTGCTCCATTACCTCAAGGACAAGAAAGACCTGGGAATCCACACGGAGCTCTTCAGCGACGGGGTCATCGATCTGATCGAATCGGGGGTGATCACCGGCGCTCGAAAGACGATCCACCAGGGGAAGGTGATCGCCGGGTTCATCCTGGGGAGCCAGCGGCTCTACGAGTTCGTGGACAACAACCCGATGTTCGAGTTCCACCCCCAGGATTACACCAACGATCCGTTCGTCATCGCCCAGAACGACAACATGATCTCCATCAACTCCGCCATCGAGGTGGACCTCACCGGGCAGGTCTGTTCCGATTCCATCGGTACGTATTTCTACAGTGGGGTCGGTGGGCAGCTCGACTTCGTGTACGGTGCGTCCCGCTCCAAGGGAGGCAAGCCGATTATCGCCCTCCCGGCCACGGCGAAAGGCGGGACCATCAGCCGGATCGTGCCGATGCTGAAGCCAGGAGCCGGTGTGGTGACGACCCGGAACCACGTGCATTACGTGGTGACGGAATACGGCGTCGCGTCGCTGTACGGGAAGAGCATCCGCCAGCGGGCAAAGGAGCTGATCCGCATTGCCGCGCCTCAGTTCCGGGACGAACTGACGAAGTGGGCTAAGGAGCACCATTACATTTGACCTTCGAGAGGTGTAAAGGCGCTCTCACCCTTTTTGGGTAGGCGATGGCATTGCCATCGCCCACCCGGAACCGGCCGGATTTTATCAACCTCTATCTCTCCATTTGCACCATAGGAGTTACTCAGGCGCGCAGCTTTCTTTCCGAAGGTGTGCTTCAGCAGGTCCGGTAGAATGAGGTGCGCTGCGGCTTGCCCTTACTTTACGGCGGAGATGGAGAGCGCCATCAGGATCAGGGAAGTCCAGTAGGTGGAAAGTACGAGTAGTTCGGCGAAGTAGAAATTCTTCCTGAACCGGTTGAACGCCAGGATGGAATCGGATGAAACGAAGAGCAGAGAGCCCGCGGATGCCAGCCAGGCTGCTCCCCGGATATTGATGCCGAACGTTATCGCCTGCCATGACATGACCAGAATGGCCGCCATGTAAAAGGCCACGGGGAGTTTCATCTTTTGCAGGCCGGGTGAGAGCAGGAGGTAGATCGCTACGCCGTATGCCGCCAGCAGCGCAAGCGCCCATGCACCGGCGAGTATTCCTCCCGAAATGGAGTTTTCGTAGGTGAATCCGGCGATGAAGCACACGTGCCCGAATAGGAAGCTCACGAGCCCCCACAGGAACGTGGCATCGTCGAGCAGCAGGATATCGCCCAGGAGGCACAGGCCGAGCGCCGCTATCATCGCTATCTGGTAAAAGCCGGAGTGTCTTGCCGATGCGACGGCAACTCCGATGATAAGTATGGTCGTTAGGGGCTTGAGCACGGAATAAAGCCTGCGGTTGCGGTAGGCGGCGAAGATTGCAGCTATTGCCGATGCCACCGCTGACGCTATAAGGATTTCGGCAAACGGGTTCATTTCCTGCTTCCTTCGTAGAACCTGACGTCGGCTTTCTCCAGCGTTATGAGTCCCCCTTGAATGGCTTCTTCTATGCTGTCGAGAAAAGCTTCGAGCCTGTCTCGCCTGTCCACGATTTCGACCACTATCGGCAGGTCTTCGGACAATCGGAGTATCTTGCTGGTGTGTATCCTGCTGCTCTTGCCGAACCCCATGATCCCATGCAGAACGGTGGCTCCTGCAAGGCCTTGCTCCCTTGCGCGGAGCACGATCCATTCGTACAGGGGTTTACCTTTGTACCGATCGCTTTCCCCAATGAATATCCGCAGGAGACTTCCTTCTTCGGTCATCATTTTGCACTCTCCTTGTCGTCATCTCCAGATGAGGTAAGCCATGGTTCTCCCAAGCCACACCGCCGCCAGGCCGAAAGTTATGTGAGCTCCAAGGTTCAGGAGCGCCCGGATGCTTTCGCTGTATCTGAAGAGCTCCATCGTCTCGTTGCTGAATGTGGAAAACGTGGTGAAGCTTCCCAACATGCCTACCAGCAACAGCATACGCGCCTGAGGGGTCAGGGCACCTTTCTCCTCTGCGATGAAGGAAAGCAGTCCTATGAAAAAGCACCCAAGGACGTTCACCGAGAGGGTCCCGTATGGGAAATCGATGCTCTTCGATGCGGCTTGAACATATCCACTCACGGCGTATCGGAGTATGGCTCCCACGAACCCTCCGATGCCAACCCACAGCACGTTGTACATTGTCGATACCTCCTGAACGAATCTCAGGAGTCATCAGCCTCGGAAGGAGGCGGTTGGGGCGGACTCCATCGCCTTCCGGGTCACTTGGAACGAAGTTTGGAAATGAGTCCCACCAGCGGTGCAAACAAAGCCCCTATGCAGCCAAGCCTGCCTCTCGGAATGGGCTGTGGAGCGGAGCCAACCCTTTTCAGCGCCGGTTTGGGTTCCCCGTTTTTCCTGTAATCTACCCTCACGTATGTGAGGTCTCTCATCTTTGCGTATTTGTCCGGATGCTTGAACAGGTCCTCCCAGGTGAAAGGCCCCGATGTGCTGAAATCTCCTCTCCAGACCCATGTGCCGCTGTTGAAGTATCTCTTTCCATTCTGGAGCCATGCTTCCAGGGGCTGATGGGTGTGCCCGAAGACCACGACTTTTGCCCCGGATTCTTCTGCTATTCTCTCGGCTGCCCTGGATAGATCGTCCAGGATTCGAGCCTCGAGCCTCGACCCTCCTTCGGCCGGGTGCGGGATGTCGTAATCAGGGGATTCCCCTCTCCATGGATCTTCGTAGCCTGCTGCAGCCAGGGCTTTCCTGACCCGCTTGTAGAACGCCGCTCTGTAAACTTTGTCTTCCCGCAGAGCGCGCACGGTCTGTTCTTTCCCTTTGTGGTCCGAGATTTCCGAAGCCAGCGCCGCCGTGTCAGGCGATTGGGCTGATGCCACGTACGCCGATTTGCCCGTGAGCAGAGGGGCTGCCTCCAGCAGTTTCGGGATCAGGCTGAGTGCGAATTTCGTGTCGTAACTCAGGGCATACCACACCAGGGATTCCAGCGGCTTGACTCCGTCGATCCAGTATCTTTCTCGTTCTATGTCGTTGAAGAAGCGCATGACGAATTCCGATCCGCTCGGGATTTCCAGCCGGGTGGGGTAGCGCCGGTCCAAAGGGGCTTCCGGATTCTCGAAGCGGTTGTATGGCTCCGAATACTGGTTGCCGTGCTCGACATAAACACCGTCTTCGAAGAACTTGTAGCCGGGGAAGATCACGGTCCCATCTTCCGGCTTTGCGCCGATTGCTTCGACGATCTTCTCCTGTACTTTCGGCCAGTAGAGTTCGGGGTCATGGTTGCCCCATAGAATCACGATCCTCCGGCGCGGATTCCCGCCTGAGACGAAGTTGTGCAGGGCCTGGAACACTTGTGGATGCCCCTTTATCACAAGGTTCACTTTCCTCACGGCGTCCAGTTCCGTTCGTACCTCGTAGTTCTCCGGAGGATATTTGGCTTTGGGGTCGAATTCTTCCAGGGCAGGCACCTGGAGCATTTCCATGAAGTCTCCGTTGATGATGAGGTCCATCGGACGGCGGAGTTGTTCGCTTTCTCTCGTGAGTCTGTTGACCCATATCAGGAAATCACGGTCGCTGGTGAAATCCTCGAGCTTGTTGGATTCTCCTCCGGCTCCCAGGTGCAGGTCGCTGACGATGATCTTGGTGGGGGAGATTTCGTTCTGCATCGGTCAATCTCCTTCTTCGAGTTTCTCGAAATAGTCGGCGAGCGCCTCCTGCCAGGGACGTAAAGTTATCCCGATGGAAGCGCCTGCCATGTTGGCGAGTATCGAGCGCTTCGGAGGCGTGGAGAGACGCTTCCACTGACTGCTGGGTATCGGCGTGATTGGCACGTTTTCCATGCCTGCGAGCTTGAGTATCTCGACTGCGTATTCGTAGCGGGAGCAGACGCCGGAGTTCGTGAAATGGTAGATGCCGTACATGTCGCTTTTCGTCAGTTTCACGATCGCCTCCGCAAGGTCGGGGGCGTAGGTAGGGCTTCCGAACTCGTCGTCCACCACTTTGAGAGCTCCGTATTTCTCCGCCGCCCTTGTTATCTTAGAAACGAAATTGTTCCCTCCGGGGGCGAATACCCACGCAGTTCTGACGATGTAAAATTTGTTTAGCAACGATTGCACCACCCGCTCTCCGCCGAGTTTGCTCCTGGCGTACGCATTGATCGGCCTCGGTTCGTCCCATTCGAAGTAAGGGATCTCTCTGTCCCCCGGGAACACTTCGTTGGTGCTCACGTAGAGCATAGGGGAGTCCGTCGTCTGTGCCGCCAGAGCTATGTGCCACGTGCCGAGCACGTTCACCCTGTACGCGGTCTCTGGGTCTTCTTCGCATCCGTCTACGTTCGTGTACGCTGCCGGGTGGAGTATGAGGTGAGGTTTGAAGTCCACGATGGCATCGATGATCTTTGGCTCGGTGATATCGTGCTCCGGAATATCGAGGCCAAGGAGGTTGTTCCCTTCTTCGAGCAGTTTCCACAGGGATTTGCCGAGTTGCCCTTTGTGCCCTGTGATGACGATCCTCATTTCATCCTCCTTTCTTCAGGACCATTTGCGGAGGTTCCGGGAGCACGGCATCTTCGATGAGCTGCTCCAGCACGATTTCGCTGATCATGGAATGGCCAGAGGCGTTTGGATGCAATCCGTCTTCCCCGAGCAGGGTATCCAGTCCCTGTTTGGGAAATCGGGTGAAGATATCGATCAGTCCGGCGTTCCTGGATTTTGCGATGTTCCTGATGATCTGGTTGTAGTACATCATCAACGATTTCTGGTACGCTCTTTTGTTCTCAGGCCATGCTCGCTGGAACCGTTCATCCGTCGGAGGGGTCGTGAGCAGGTACACTTTGATCCCCGAAAGATGAAGCCTGTCCACTATGGCCGAGAGGGCTTTTTCGAAGGCTTCCGGCGAAACCCTTGGCGCGGAGCTTTCGTCACTCTCGCTTTCCGGAGATATCTTCTCCTTGATTTTCCAGAAAGTTCGCCAGGACCTCGGAAAGCTTCCGTGGTATAGCCAGAACTGCTTTTCCCATGCCTTGTCCTGGACGGAACGGACGAGCATGGCGTCGTTCAGTCCATAGGCCACCAGGGCGATCTTCGGCATGTAAGATGTCACGTCCCTCGAGACTCGCCAGATCGCCATGACCGAAGTCTCTCCCGGGATGCCGGCGTTGATGATGCTTCTTTCGGCGTCCTGCCATCTGGTTCGTATGTTCTCCTGGAGTACGCTGACCCAGGCGGAGTTCTCCGGCACTTTGCTCCCGTACACCACGGAATCTCCCAATGCCACCCATAGCTCTTTTCCTGTGAGCGATGGATCGTCTGGCTGGGTAGATCTTGGCGGTACGTTTTCCGGCGGCACGAAGTCATCGGCTTTGATCCTCGCTGCCGCTTCAGCGCCTACCATGAAAGCGCCAAATGCTGCGATCATCCCTGTGAAGAAGCTAAGCACTTTCCTCAATATCCCCTCCTGCGGGCTTGGCGAGCCATTCCTGACACCTTTTGACGACGTGGTATCTCATGGCCACGAAAACTCTGTTCATGGGATCGTCGACCGGGAACGATGGCGCTATGACATTGTGTTCCTGGTAGGTCAGATAGAGCGCCTGGAAAACCGGTCTTCCTGCCTTCACGACGCCTATCTCCGGATCCACGGCGGCGTCCAGCACCACGATCTCGTTCCCATGCACGGCGTAAAGGATGTACGCCGTGATTCTTCCCGTTTGCCGAATGGCATCGAGGTGCAAGGATTTCCTGAATATCCGTGGGGCTCTGAGGATTGCTTTTTGCCTCTTGCTCCACGCCGGAGCGGTCGAATGCCATCTGGAGAAGTTCTTTTCCACCACGGATAACGGTGCCGGCTCAAGTTTCTCCTCCGGGTCGGGCAGTGGGCCGTCCTCCGGGGTGCGTCGCCAGGTCAGCAATTCCCTGCCTTGCTCGAATCGATCCGGAGCGGCGATCCCGAGCGGGGTTACTACCGAGGAGATCTCGGCACCCCGGGAAGACGCCTCCGACCTGACGAGTTCGAGTGTTTCTCGGTCTGCTTCGACTGAGAGGAAGAGCCCAGCTTCCGCTCCGTCCAGTGCCAGCACCCCGACGGTATCTTTGCCTCGCTTCAGGGCAAGGTAGTTTGTTGCCGACAGTTGCAGTATTCGATATCCCGTCTCTGAGACGGCCTCTTGCGGTGTTATTTCAGAAAAGTGTATGGGCAACGGAGCCTCCCTCCTTACTTCCAGAGTTTCCCTGAATCAGCAGGTGTATTTTACCACGCTGGTTTGTGATACACGAATCGGGGGAGTTGTCGCTTCTCCGTTGTCGCCATCGGCACCTTGGTTCTGCTGCGGATTTGGGCGATATCGCCCCGTGTGGTATGATTTCGTTGGATAGGGACGTTCGATTCCCTTCCTTGTGCTGTTTCTTCGTTCGATTGCAGATAGGAAAGGAGGATTGGCGGTGGCTGATATTTTCGACAAGTGCTACAAATTCACCGATGCCAAAGTTGCTATGGAGGCTGGCTATTATCCCTTCTTCATACCCCTCGAGGAATCGGAAGGAACCGAGTTCGTCTATGAAGGCAAGAGATTCATCATGGCAGGATCCAACAACTACCTCGGCCTGACCACGCATCCCAAGGTCCGGCAAGCCGCCATCGATGCCGTGAACCGGTACGGCACGAGCTGCACCGGTTCCAGGTTCATGAACGGCACTCTCACGCTACATGTGGAACTGGAGAGGGAGCTTGCGGAGTACGTTGGGAAGGAAGCCGCTCTTGTGTTCAGCACCGGCTACCAGACGAATGTCGGCACCATATCTGCGCTGGTTGGAAAGGGAGATTACGTGGTTACCGACAAGGACGATCACGCCAGCATCATCGACGGATGTATGTTGAGCCGCGGAAAGATGGTAAGGTTCAAGCACGGCGACATGGCGGATCTCGAGAGGGTGTTGAAGAACATTCCCGATGGCGCCGGAAAGCTTGTGGTCACGGATGGTGTGTTCAGCATGGGCGGGGATATTGCTCCGTTGCCGCAGATGCTCGAGATCACCAAGAAATATGGCGCCAGACTCATGGTAGACGATGCCCATAGTATCGGGGTGTTGGGCGGCGGGCATGGGACTTCAGCGTATTTCGGCGTCACGGATGAAGTCGATTTGATCATGGGTACGTTCAGCAAATCTTTTGCCTCCCTTGGCGGATTCATCGCTGGAGATTCCGACATAATCCACTACATCCAGCATCATGCCAGATCTTTGATCTTCAGCGCGAGCATTTCTCCGCCCAATGCCGCTGCCGCGAAGGCTGCACTTCAGGTGATGAAGGAGGAACCGGAGAGGATACAGAGACTGCTGGAGATCGGGAAATACATGCGCGAGAATTTCAAGAAGCTCGGGTTCGACACGGGGCCCAGCCAGACCCCCATAGTCCCCATCGTGATTCGGGACGAGATGAAGACGATCTTTATGTGGAAGGCTCTGTTCGAAGCTGGCGTTTACGTCAACGCTGTGATCCCGCCCGGAGTCGCTCCCAACATGTCGCTCTTGAGAACCAGCTACATGGCGACTCATACCCAGGAGCAACTCGACAGAATCCTGGAGACCTTCGAGCGTGTTGGGAAAGAGATGGAAGTGATTTGACCTCAGCGTACTTCGATGAATACCACCTCCCCGCCGGTAGTTCAGCGGGGAGGTGGTTCGTTCGAAAAGCGGAGGGTATCTATGATTTCACTGCAATTCCTTGACAAGGTGTATTACCACAACTCCATCAGGACGTGGGGGATCGCTCTGCTGATCGTTCTGGCTTCGTGGGTGGGTCTTTCCTTTGTCAAATGGCTCTTCGTCAAGCGCCTTTTGAAACTTGCCGAGAAGACGAAATCCACCCTCGATGATTTGGTGATCGAGTTGGTGAGAGAGACCAGAGGGTGGTTTTTGCTTGTGGTTTCCCTGTACGCTGGAGCTTTCGTTCTATCCCTGCCTGAGAAGGTCGCCAGAATAGTCTCCACCGTCACGGTGATCCTTTCGCTTGTGCAGGGGGCTGTTTGGAGCAATGCCTTGCTTTCTTACCTGCTTTCCGCGGGAGCCGGAGAACAGGACGGGGAGAAAGCCACGGCCATAAGCGCCCTTGGATTCCTTGGCAAGATAGCCATCTGGAGCACTTTTCTCCTCCTGATGCTGGACAACATACCCGGGGTACATGTCAGTTCTCTAATCGCAGGCTTTGGGGTCGCCGGCGTGGCGGTTGCCCTGGCCGTCCAGAGCATTTTGGGGGATCTCTTTGCCGCGTTGTCCATCGTTCTCGATAAGCCTTTCGTCATAGGCGATTTCGTCGTCGTGGACGATTACTCCGGTACGGTGGAGAAGATAGGGCTGAAGAGCACCAGGATCCGCAGCCTTTCTGGCGAGCAATTGATTTTCTCCAACACGGATCTCCTTTCCAGCCGGATAAGAAATTTCAAACGGATGAAGGAGAGGAGGGTGGTGTTCACGATCGGGGTGACTTACGAAACTCCTTACGAGAAGCTAAAGGCCATACCGGATATCGTTCGGGAATCAATAGAGTCGCAGGAAAATACCCGGTTCGACAGGTGTCATTTCAAATCCTTTGGGGATTCTTCCTTGAACTACGAGATCGTTTACTACGTTACCATCCCGGATTACAACGTATACATGGACACTCAGCAGAATATCAATCTCATGCTGGTGAAGGAATTCGCCGAAAGGGGCATAGAGTTTGCATATCCGACCCAAACCATCTTTCTGGCGAAGAACTGATGCCTCTGGCTCATTCTTTTAGCATCTCCTGTATCCTTGCCACCACCATTTCCAGCGCTACGGTGTTGAAACCGCCTTCCGGTATGATGACGTCGGCGTAGCGCTTGCTCGGTTCTACGAATTCCAGATGCATGGGGCGCACCGTGCTCAAGTATTGCTCGATCACCGAATCCACCGTCCGTCCCCTTTCGTGGATGTCCCTTTTCAGCCTCCGAATGAACCGGATATCGGCGTCGGTATCGACGAAGATCTTCACGTCCAGGAGTTTCCTGATCTCCGGCAGCGCCAGCAGCAGAATCCCTTCCACCAGGAGTACTCTGCTCGGGTACACCGTCCTCGTTTCTTTCCGCCTGGTGTGCGTGGTGAAATCGTAAAGTGGCACTTCCACTGGTTGTCCTTCCCGTAGCGCCTGTATATGTCTTGCAAACAGGTCGTTGTCGAGGCTGTCAGGGTGGTCGAAGTTCCTTTGCTTCCGAAGGTTCAACGGGAGATGGCTCAAGTCCTTGTAGTAAGAATCGTGCGGCAGGTATGCTATTCGTTCTGCGCCCACCAGTTCCAGTATCCTGTTTGCCACGGTGGTCTTGCCCGAGCCGGTTCCTCCGGCGACTCCGATGGTAAGGTGCTTCATAGGTCCTACCTCATTTGTTGGTTTGTCCCAGTTCTTTCAACAGGTTCCGCTTGCGACGCTTCAGGTGCCTCCTACGGGGTGATAGAATCGAGGCTGCAAAGAAAATCGTCGTGGCGGTGAGCACTATCGTGGCACCGGACGCCACGTCGAGCCAGTAGGAAAGGAAGAGCCCTATCAAAGAACTTGCAATCCCTATCAGCACGGCCAGGAGCATCATCTTGTTGAAATCCTCCGTTAGCTGATACGCGGACGCCGGCGGTATCACCAGCAGCGCCGACACCAGGATGATGCCGACCACTTTGATCGAAATCACGATCGTTATGGCTATCAGACCCAGCAAAAGGTAGTAAATCCCCCTGGCAGGCACTCCTGTCACCTGTGCCATCTCCTGATCGAATGTTATGAACAGGAGCTCTTTGTAAAGAAGGAACACCGTGATGAGCACGGCGCTTCCCAGCGATGCGCTCAACAAGAGATCGCTTTTGGTTACCGCCAGCACGTTCCCGAACAGATACCCGAAAAGATCGAGGTTGTAGGCCTTCATCATCCCTATAAAGAATACACCCAGAGCCATGGTGGATGCAAAGAAAACCCCGATGGCGGTGTCCTCTTTGAGTTTGCCGTTCTCGCTCGTCCAGCCGATTCCCCATGCGGTCAGGAGGCAGAAGACTATTGCGCTGACGAACGGATTGATTCCGAGCAGGAAACCCAGCGCAACTCCTCCGAACGACGCATGCGCTATCCCGGCTCCTATGAACGAGAGCCCCCTCAGCACCACGTAGGTTCCTATGACTGCGCAAATGATTCCTATGATCAAGGATGCTCCAAGAGCCCTTTGCATGAAAGTGTAAGTCAGGATGCTCATTTCTCGCTCCTCTTTTTGTTCAGATCCTCCAGGCCGATTACTCCTGCCATTTCCTTTTTCACGACCATGTGCGGCATAGGACCGTGGATGAACAGCATGGCGTCGCACCCGTACATCCGATCTATCGCGTCTTCCGTCAGAACTTCGGCGGGTTTGCCGTGGACCACCAGCGACTGATTGATGCAGGCCACCTTGTCCACGTACTGCGATACTATTCCCACGTCGTGCGAGACGAGGATGATCGTGATGCCTTCCCGATGCAGTCTGGACAGGATATCGTAGATGCTGGAGCTCGTGGCCGTATCGACCCCGGTGGTTGGTTCGTCCAGCAACAACAGTTTGGGATCCACGACCAGCGCCCTTGCCACGAGCAGCCTCTGCTGTTGCCCTCCGGAAAGAGCGCCGAACCTGCGGTCCGCGAAATCTTGCATTCCCACCATTTCCATCGCGTGCATCGCTTTCTCCCGATGCTTCTTCGTCGGACGTTTGAACAACCCGATCTTACCGTAGAGACCCATGAGCACGATGTCGAACGCTTTCACGGGGAAATTCGGATCCACATTGGTCACCTGGGGGACGTATCCTATCCACGTCCTCCTATCGCCGAGGTTCCTGGGCGGCACTCCGAAAACCCTGACCTTTCCGGATATCGGCTCCATCAGTCCAAGTATGGTCTTTATCAGGGTGCTTTTCCCGGCTCCGTTTGGGCCCAGGAGTGCCAGAAATTCCCCTTTGCGTACCCTCATGGTGATGTTCTTGAGCGCAAGATGGGTCTGGTACATCACCGATACGTTTTCAAGCTCCACTACGAAATCGCTTTCCGTCATTTCAACCCCTTTTCCATTTGAGAGAGATCGTATTTCATCAGCTCTATGTAAGTTTCGCGTCCGGGCACTCCGCCGAGCGGATCGAGGAAGACGACTTTCGCCCCCGATTCCTCTGCGATTATTTTCGCCGCCTTGGGAGAAAATTGAGGTTCGGCGAATATTGCCCGCGCTTTCGTTTCCTTTGCGATCTCTATTATCCTGGCGATGTCGTCCGGCGAAGGTTCTTTGCCGGGGATGCTTTCTATGACCGCTGCCTGGGTCAGTCCGTATCGCTTTGCGAAGTAGACCCATGCCGGATGGAAAGCGATGAATTTCTTCTGGGAGAATCCTTGAACGCGTTCGCGGATTTCTCGGTCAAGCGATTTCAGTTGCTTTATGTATGCGTCGGCGTTGGCCTGATAGATCTCCTTCCCTTCGGGGTCGGCTTTGATGAAAGCATCCCGTATCGATTTTACCATATGAATCGCGTTGACTGGATCGAGCCACACGTGTGGATTCCCTTTTCCGCCCTCCCCTTGGAGAATCTCGAGCCCGTCCGATGTCCTTACCACGATGAGATCGGGGTTGTCGGCGGCCTTTATCGCTTTGTCTGCCCAGAATTCGAGCCCAAGCCCAACCAGCACCAGAACCTTTGCGCGGCTCAGATCTTTCAATTGCGAGGGTTTGAGCTCGTACGTATGCGGGCTTGCTCCCGGCGGAACCAGAACTTTCACCTCGACCCGGTTGCCTCCGACCTGTCTTGCGAAGTCTCCCAGGGGTGGTATGCTTGCCAGTACGAGCATCTTCCCGGTGCCGGGAGCATTTGCTCCCTGGCCGCACCCGCTCAACATGCCGGCCGAAACGATCAGAGTCAGCAGTACGATGTTGATTACTCTTTTCATTTCGTTCGACCTCCGATTTCCTTCTTCAGTTTCGATCTGCATTGTGGACAATAGCCGAAAGCCTGAAGCCAGTGATCCGTGATCTGGAAGCCGGTTTTTTCCTCGAGTTTCTTCAGCAAGACGCTCATTTCTTCGTATCCGTCGAACTCCATTACGGCGCCGCATCCTTTGCATATGAGATAGTGTCTGTGTTCGCCCGGTTCGCTCAGCGCGTAGGAATGGCAGCCGGAGTCGCCGTGCAGCCGTTTCGCCACGCCCAGCTCGCTCAGCAGCTCCAGAGTCCTGTACACGGTGACTATTCCGAGTTTTGGGTCCTCCGAGCGCCCCTGCCGGAGGATCTCCTGCGCTGTCAGCTTCTTCCGGTTACGGGTCAGCACGTGGATCACCGCATAACGTGCTTTCGTTATCTTGTATCCGTTCGCCCTCAGAGTTTCGATCACTTCCCGTTCCTTCATCATGGATCGACGACCTTTCGTTCTTTATAATTGAAACACACTTTCAATTATATCCAATGTTCGCATTTGAGCAATTATCCGGTGGCTGTTTCGTGCGTATCCGGCGTGTTTGGCATTCTTTGGGAGAGAGTTTATACTTTTTGTGAAAGTGTTATTCGATTGTCGGGAGGAACGATGAAGAGGGACGTCGGTTCCGGAATGGACGAAGCGTTCGCCAGGTTGATGCGTGCGGGATTGTTGATATCGTCACGCAAGTCTCTCGAGGAGACGCTCGAATCCATCCTGGAGATGGCCCTCGATGTGACCGGGGCCAGATACGGCATCTTCAGATTGGTGGACGAAGCAGGCGAAAAGCTCGTTACGAAAGCCGTCGCCGGGGAGAACCTCGGTGTACCGAGGGCGGAGGAGCTCCCGATAGACGAGCATAGCGTCACGGGCTGGACGGCCATTCACAGAACCCCTTTGCTGATCGACGATGTCACCAGGGAACCGTGGAACAGGATTTACTATCCCCTGTACCGCGATCTGGAGATGCGTTCGGAGCTCACGGTTCCGTTGATAGACGCGAGCGGAAGATTGGAAGGGGTGCTGAACCTGGAAAGCCCTCAGGTGGCGGCTTTCACAGACCAGGACAAGAATTTGCTCCAGGTGCTCTCCACCCAGGCCGTCATAGCCATCCAGGAGGCGAGGCTTCTGGATGCTCTTCAGGAGATCACTTACGTATTGCTGAAAGAGCCTCCCGGGGAGGTGTTCCGCAGGCTGATAACCAAAGCACGGGATTTGCTCTGGGCGGAAGACTGCGCAGTATGGGTGCTGCAAGGTGATGCTTTGGTTCCACAGGCATCCACTTTCCGCCTTGGTAGGGAGGGGAACATCCCCATCGAAGGGAGCTTCGTGGGAAGCTGCATAATTTCCAGGAAATTGGTGGTGTCGGAGGATGTGGCTTCCGATTCGAGATTCTTCTTGCCCGGGCTGGCGCTTGAAAGGGGATGGGGGCAGGCGATTGCATCCCCGCTTGTCCTCAACGATGGCAGCGTCGTGGGGGCTTTGAGCGTCTTCGGCTCCGGGAGAACTTTCCTTGCCAAATCGGATTGGGCCAAGAAAGTCCTTTCCATGCTGTCCCATTACGCCGCCCTCGCGATCGATGCCGAAACCACCCGTGAGAGGTTGCGCGTGGCGCAGGAGCAGAAATCGGTGGCCGAGACGTTTGCTGCAGTTGGAGATATTGCCGCCAATCTCTTGCATCGCCTCAACAACAAGATCGGCCTGATCCCGGTGAGAATCGAAGGGATCAGGGACAAGTGCGAAGATGTCCTTTCCTCCCACCCATACCTCGAAACGAACCTCGACGAGATCGAGCGCAGTTCCAAAGAAGCGATGGAGGCTGTGCGGGAGAACCTCTCCCTGTTGCGTCCAATGACGCTCGTGCCGGTCGACGTCGGGAGCACGGTGCTCGAGGCCATCGAGAAATTGCGCCCCCCGGATTCGGTCGAAATCGAGGTGGACGTGGGCGGCCTTCCCAGGGTCATCGCCGGAAGGCAGGGGCTTGCGTTCGTCTTCCTGAACCTGTTCTCCAACGCTGTTGAGGCTATGGGTGGTGGAGGTAAGATAACCGTCACCGGCAGATCGAAATCGAAAGGGTGGGTCGAGGTGATCGTCAGCGATTCTGGCCCCGGCATTCCCCGTGACTTCCAGCAAAGGATTTTCGATCCGGAGTTCTCGGGCAAAGATGGAGGAGGCAAGGGAAACCTCGGATTCGGTTTGTGGTGGGTTCGAACCATGATGGCGCGGATAGGGGGGAGCGTGCGTGTTGAAAGCGACGGCAGACACGGGACGACTTTCGTGCTCGAATTGCCGGCGGAGGTGGAAGGATGAGGGGAAAAGGTCTGCGGGCTTTGATCGTGGAGGACGATCGCTCGTGGCGTGAGATCCTCACGGAGATGCTCCGGGACATGGGGTTCGAGGTGGATTCTGCGGACGGCCTCGATTCTGCTCTGGAGGTCATACTAAAGCGCTCGCACAGGATAGCGTTCGCCGATCTTTCCCTCAGCGGAGATCACAGGAATAAAGACGGCCTTGAAGTTCTCGAAATGCTCAAGCGGCACGATCCGGGATGTGTTTCCATACTGCTTTCAGGTTATACCACCGTCGATGTTGCCGTAGAGGCCATGAAGGAGCACGGAGCTTACACGTGCCTGCAGAAGGAAAAATTCAGCAGATCCGGGTTCCGTGAATTGGTCAGGAAAGCTCTGGCAGAACCGCCTCTTCGGGCTTCGGGCGGATCTTCGGCCGGGGGGAACCTACGTTCGGGGGTTCGTGCTCCTTCGTCTTTTCGAGGAACGGCGCTGGTCGTCGAAGACGATCCCGGATGGAAAGAGGTGCTTGCCGACATGCTCGGGGACGCCGGGTTCTCCGTGCGATCGTGTGCAAGCCTTGGAGAAGCACTCGGATTGCTCCGACGCAGGCGGTTCACCCTCGCGGTGGTGGACCTTTCCCTCGCGAATTCCGTTTCTCCTTTCGGAAACGCCGATGGCCGTGAGGTGCTCGAAGAAACATCGAGATTTTCCATCCCAACCGTCGTGGTGAGCGGAACGGCCGATGGTGAGGCGGTGAAGAAGCTGTACGCCGGTTACAAAGTCTTCGCATACTTCGAAAAACAGGCGTTCGACCGTTCCAGTTTCCTCGAGACGGTGGCTGAAGCTGCTTCTGGTCGATCCGACGTCCTCGATCTCCTCACGGCACGGGAGCGCGAAGTTCTGGATTTGCTCGCTCGAGGGATGACCAACAAAGAGATAGCCGAAAGGCTCGTGATCTCTACGAACACGGTGAAACGGCATCTCAGATCGATTTTCGAGAAGCTGGAAGTGAACACGAGGTCCGCTGCCGCGGCGAAGGCTGTGGAAGCCGGGCTTGGCGTGAAATCCTCTTCGTAATGTAGAACGCAGAGGATGCTGATCCTCACGGGTAGAGAGATCGAATCAGAACGATCTTCACTCCTCTGCGAGCATCAGCGGCATATGTGTTCGTGTTTCCATCATTGGCAAGCTGCCGCTCATGGTATCTTCTTCCGAATAAAAAGTCACCTGTTTTCGTTTCATTGTGTGAAAATATCCCGGACGAGAGGTGGGTATCATGCGAAAACGGACGCTGCTGGTGATCTTTCTCGTGGTGGTAGCGGTGGCAGGGGTTTTCTGGTTCAAAGTGCGGTCCAAGGGGAACGGAGCCGTAGGATCGATTCAGGGTTTCGAAAGGACCGTGGTGAAACGAGGAAATCTCGAAGAGAAAGTGGATGCCACGGGTACGATAAAGGCGATCAGGGAAGCCAACCTGTATTTCAAAGGCACTGGCAGGGTCTCCATCTTGGCCGTTCAGGAAGGGGATGCCGTGCGGCAGGGGGATTTGATTGCTTCCCTGGAGGACGAACAGCAGAAACTGGCCGTGAGCCGCGCAGAAGCGTCGTTGAAGGCGGCGGAAGCCCAGCTCGAGAAAGTGAAGAAAGGTCCTCTTCCTGAAGAAGTAGCAGCGGCAAAAGCCGCCGTTGAGAGCGCCAGGAAGTCATATCAAAAGCTTCTGCGGGGCCCGACCAAGGATCAGATCGATGCCGCGAAGGCCCAGGTGGAGCTTGCGAAAGCCAGCTTGAAGCAGGCTCAGGCTGCGTATGACAAGGTGGCGTATCTCCCGAACGTCGCCATGCTCCCGCAGTCGCTGCAATTGGAGCAGGCGACGATAAATTATCAGGCTGCGCTTGCAAAATACCGCCAGGTCGTTTCTCCTCCCGACGATGCTCAGCTTGCCCAGGCTCAGGCCCAGATAATGCAGGCCGAATCCCAGCTTGCCAGGCTGGAGAATACACCTTCCAGGGAGGACATAGAGGCCGCCGAAGCTCAGGTCGAGCAGGCCAGGGTTGCCCTCGAGCAGGCGAAGAGCACTCTCGATGGATTTCACATCACGGCTCCGTTTTCCGGAACTGTGGCCCTGTTGAACGTCAGCGAGGGAGACGTTCCGTCAGCCATGCAGCCGGCGGCGGTATTGATAGACACCTCCAAAGGATTTTACGTGGATGCCATGATAGACGAAATGGATGTGGCGCAGGTGAAGACCGGCCAGGAAGCCATAGTCGAGCCCACTCCTCTTTCCGGAGTCAGGATCGAAGGGAAAGTCTCGTTCGTCTCCCCTGTGGGCACTTTGGTCAACGGCGTGAATTCTTACAAAGCCAGGATAGAGCTTCCTCTCGGCGTCCGGTCTCTCAAATCGAACATGAGCGCCAACGTGAGCATAATCACGAGGAAACTGAAGGATGTGCTCGTGATTCCCAACAAGTACGTTCGCATCGATCCCGGCAACGGCAAGGCTTACGTTTACAAAGAAGCGAACGGTGAGCTGAAGAAAGTGTACGTCGAACTCGGAGTCAGGGGGGATCAGTACAGTCAGGTGATCTCGGGAGTCGAAGAGGGGGATGAGGTGATCCTGGTTCCGAAGAATCAGGAAGAAAGGCTTCGGAAAATAATGTTCGGTGGAGGGTGATGGTGAGCGACGCTCCGGTCATACAGTTGATGGGCATCACCAAGATATATCGGATGGGAAAAGTCGAGGTCCACGCACTGCGGGGTATAGACTTAGTGGTACATCGAGGGGAATTTACCTCGATAATGGGGCCTTCCGGTTCCGGCAAGTCCACTTTGATGCATATAATAGGATGCCTCGACCAGCCTACCGGCGGGACCTATCTTCTGGATGGAGAAGATGTATCCTCCCTTTCCGACGACAAGCTTGCCGAGATCAGGAACCGGAAGATCGGGTTCGTGTTCCAGAATTTCAATCTCCTTCCCAGGGTCTCGGCCCTTCACAATGTGGAACTTCCTTTGATCTACGCCGGGATTTCCAACAGGCGGGAACGTGCCGTAGAGGCTTTGAAGAAAGTCGGACTTGGGGATCGGATTCATCACCATCCGAACGAGCTATCCGGCGGACAGAGGCAGCGTGTTGCCATAGCTCGCGCATTGGTGACTAACCCGAGCTTGATTCTGGCAGACGAGCCCACGGGCAACCTCGATTCCGAAGCTGGGGCGGAGGTGATGAAGATATTTCAAGACCTGAATCAGGAACTCGGCATTACAGTGATCATGGTCACCCATGAGCCTGCAATAGCAAGACACACCAGGCGCATCATCCATCTCAAGGATGGGTTGATAACCCACGAGGAAGAGGTGCGGAATCCCCTCAGGGCCGGGGAAGACGTGTACTTGAACGGGGTGGAGGTCGAGAAGTGAAATACTGGGAGGCTTTCAAAGTAGCCATCAGAGCGTTGATGGTAAACAAACTGCGTTCCTTCCTTACCATGCTCGGCATAATCATCGGGGTTGCTGCGGTGATAACCCTCCTCGCTGTGGGGCAGGGGGTGCAAGATTACATAACACAGCAGCTTCAAGGGATCGGCACCAACCTGTTGTTCGTCATTCCTGGATCTATGGAGGAAGGTCCGAGCACCAGAGGGCTGTTGCCTTCTTTGACTTATGATGACGCTCAGGCTTTGCTCGATCCGTACAAGGCTCCTGACGTGGTGGCGGTATCGCCTGTACTTCTTGGGGCGGAATCGGTTTCCTATGGGAAACATGCCAGGAGGTTTTCCGTGCTCGGAGTGGAGCCCAACTATCTTTCTGTCAGAAATCTCAGGCTGGCTTCCGGCAGGTTCTTCACCAAAGAGGACCTGCTGAGCAACGCAAGGGTAACCGTACTCGGCAGCAAGGTGGCGGATGATCTGTTCGAAGGAGAAGATCCGGTAGGAAAGAAGATAAGGGTGGGGAATATCCTGTTCAGGGTGGTGGGCACGTTGGAATCGAAAGGCGGCATGGGCAGCAACAACGTGGACGAGCAGTTGTACGTTCCGTTGACCACTGCCAGCGAAAGGCTGTTTCCCAACATGAAGAACAGCAGAGGGGAAAGGCTGGTTTCGTTGATCAACGTGCAGGTTACCAGCGAATTTTCCATGGACAGGGCGCGAGAGGAAGTGTCCGAGATTTTGAGGGAGAGGCACAATATCAAGCTCGGCGACGAAGACGATTTCACCGTCATCAGCCAGAAGGATTTGCTCAACATTTTTGGCGACATAACGCGCATCCTTACTCTGTTTCTCGGGGCTATTGCTGCCATTTCTCTGCTGGTGGGCGGCATCGGGATAATGAACATCATGCTCGTTTCGGTGACCGAAAGGACGCGAGAGATTGGCATTCGCAAGGCGGTGGGAGCCAAGAAGCGCGACATTCTCCTCCAATTCCTCATAGAAGCCACGACGCTCTCCCTCCTGGGTGGCGTGGTGGGTATATTGCTCGGCGTTGGAGGAGCTATGGGGGTGTCGGCAGCCATCGGTTCGTTCCATGCCACCGTGACGGTGAGTGCGGTGGCCCTGGCTACCGGGTTTTCCATAGCGGTTGGATTGTTCTTCGGGATTTACCCTGCTTCCAGGGCTGCATCTTTGAATCCCATCGAGGCATTGAGATATGAGTAGAAAAGCGATAGCGATTTCGGTGTTCCTCGTGATACTTGCGTTGTCCGGATGCACGGGCAGGAGTGCTCCTGCGGGGACGGTTCAGGCAACCACAGCGGCGATGCTTCCTCCTACCGCCACGCCGATACCTTTTGCCTCTTCGGCGTTGGGGACACCCGGTGTACCTGCATCTCCGCTCGTTCCGACCCCCTCTCCCGCTCTTGCTACGCCCGGTGCTCCGACCCCGTCCCCCACCTCGACTCCTCGGAACGTGTTCGGTGTGGTCACCCCGTTGAAGCTAAGGGTGCACGAGAAACCGGGCGTTTCGTCTCCCGTTTCCGGGTATCTGAACGGCGGTGAAGTGGTACGGATTCTCGGTAGGGATTCCTCCGGTACGTGGCTTTACGTTGCAGCGGAAAACGGTGAGAAAGGGTGGGTATCCGGGAGTTACGTGAGCGTGCTGGGCAAGCTCGATTCCGTGCCTGAGATGGCCAAGTCGCCGTCTCCCTCCATGGTCCCGTCTGGACGAACGCGCACACCCAAAGGAAAGTTCTTCTACGTTTCCGGTTGGGGGATATACAGACTCGATATGGCCTCCGGAAATGTGGAATTCGTGACGGGCGGGATCGAGCCTGCGGTTTCGCCCGATGGCGAACGCCTTGCGTTCGTTCGCGGCGGTGGTGAGAAAGGTCTCTGGATCAGGAACTTGAAGGCCGGAACGGAGAGATTGCTCTTTGGCGGCTTCGACGTAAGGACGCCGCGCTGGTCTCCGGACGGAGACAGACTTTACTTCAGCATCCAAAATGAAACCCGCCCGGCACAGCACAAGTGCATACCTTTCATCAACAGGTGCTGGGATATACCGGAGGACAAACGGTGGCACCTTGCCGTGGTCACTTTCCCGGAGGGTGTCTATACCGATTTGCCATCCGATTACCACAGCTTTGCGCCCAACCCTCTGCGAGACGGGAATGTGCTGTACCAGAACGAGCACGGGCTGGCGGTTACCTCCGTGGGTTCGTCCCCGAAGCAGTTCTTGGAGAAGCCGTGGCTGCTGTTGCCGTGGGTCCGGCCTCAAGAAGACGAGCTTGTGGCACAGTACAGGCTTCCTCAGGGATGGGTGGTCGTGCTGGTCTCTAAAGCGGGCGATCTGAGAATCCTGACGAAACCTGATCCCCTTTCCGAAAACAAGCAGGATTTCGTCTCGCCTGCGTGGTCTCCTGATGGACGTTATCTGGTCATGCTCCACCGCCTGGACGGCGGTAGGTGGGAGATATTGATTGTCGACGGTGTGGGACGTCTCGTCAGGAGAATTCGCCCTGAGCCTTCCCCGGATTACCCGTTCGACGGCGCCCAAGCAATTGTGTGGGGAAAGTGAAAGTAGATTCACGAGCTGCTTCGAAGCGCGGCCCTTCCACGTGCAGAGCGGGCTGCCGGCTCGTCAGTCGACGCGCCCACCGGGACGCGACGACGCGGAGGGTGTTCGAAAATCTTGTTGGGACTTACGCAGTTCGAACGTTCTATCAGAAAGGTGAAGAGACTGGGCGCAAGGGATGGGATAAGCAATGAAGGGGAAAGGGCTCACGGGCCAGGCTGCGAGGCTCCTTGATATGCCCGGGTTCTCGTTCTCCTGTTTTTTCGCCTTACATCGCCGAGGTCGGGTTCGAGATCGTAGGACGTGAGTCGATCTCGGACTTTGGCGTGGCCAGCGAGGTGTTGATTGCAGTGTCGAATCAGATGGGAATACACGCAACTCAGGAGGTTGCAAAATGAGTGAGCCGGTCATTCGATTGGAGAACGTTGCAAAAGACTACCCCATGGGCGAGGTGACCGTCCACGCTCTGAGGGGACTCGACCTGGAGATCGCTTCGGGGGAGTTCATCGTGCTGCTGGGGCCTTCTGGCTCTGGCAAGACCACCACTTTGAACCTCATCGGCGGGCTGGACAGGCCCACGTCGGGCCGTGTGGTCGTCCAGGGAGAGGATATCACCGGCTACGACGATGGGAAACTGACCCGGTACCGGCGGGAGAAAGTTGGGTTCGTGTTCCAGTTCTTCAACCTGATCCCTACGTTGACGGCGCTGGAGAACGTGGAGTTCGCGCTGGCGCTGGTGGACGGCAGAGCCAGCGGCATGGAGAGACGTGCTCAGGAATTGCTGGAGATGGTAGGTTTGGGGGATAGGGCCGACCATTTCCCCTCGCAGCTATCCGGCGGTGAGCAACAGCGGGTTGCCATTGCCAGGGCTCTGGCGAACCGCCCGCCGCTGATGCTATGCGACGAGCCTACGGGGAATCTGGACGTGGAAACGGGACGAAGCGTCCTTCGGGTGATGCGGGACCTGAACCGCCGACAGGGGACGACGGTAGTGCTCGTGACGCACAACACGGCCATCGCTCCGATAGCGGACCGGGTGGTGCGGCTGCATAGCGGGACCATCAAGGAGACGGTCGTGAACCCGCGGCCCGCGCCGGTCGAGGAGCTGGAATGGTAAAGGCGTAGCGGTGCCTGAGCATTTCGCCCTCTCAAACCTGAGAGGCATACTGAAAGTAAGGTGAAATGTGAAGCAGAATCAGTGGGGGGTGATGGCGCTGGCGTCACCTACCCAGCCAGCCACTCTCTCACCCACAGAATCCTGATTCAGAGGGCTTTTGCCCGACTGGTACATCGGGGGGAAGATGAACAATATCCTTTTCAAGAAGACGATTCGAGACATGAAGTCCGCATGGGCTCAGAGCCTGGCCCTTGCCATTATCATCGCTTTGGGGATCACCGGGCTGATCTCCATGGACGGAGCGTACAGGGATCTATCGACGTCGTACAATTACGTCTACAGTATCCTGCACTTCGCCGATGTGGATTTCTCCATCCGTGCTGCACCGGAGAGTGTGGTGGGGAAAGTGGTCAGGACGAAGGGGGTGAAAGCGGCGACCGGAAGGCTCATCATCGATACCGGGTACGATCTCCCATCCGGAGAGCCGATCCGAGCGCGGTTCGTTGGCCTGCCCATGGACGGTCAGCCGGCCGTGGATAGCATTCATATCAACGAAGGAAGGTACTTCCGCCCGGGTGATACGAACGTGGTGGTGCTGGAGAGCCATTTCGCCAAAGTCTACGATCTCCACCCCGGCGACGAGGTCACGCCAATCGTCAACGGCAAAAAACTGGCCCTGAAAGTGATAGGCGTGGCATCCAGCCCGGAATATCTCATCGTCAGCAGGAGCAAACAGGATGTGCTTCCTTCGCCCAGGACGTTTGCCGTGCTCTTTGCACCGCTTCCGGAAGTGCAACGTCTCTTCGGCATGGAAGGCAAGATAGACGACATCGTAGTCCTGCTCGCGCCGGGGGTCGACCGGGACGAGACAATCGGTGGAATCAAAGAAGTGCTCTCTCCTTACGGCATCGCCTCCATCACACCCAGGGAGCACCAGCCTTCCAACGAAGCCCTGGGGCTCGATCTGGAGGGATTCAAGGAAACGGCGTACCTCATTCCAGCGCTGATGCTCTTCGTGGCGGCGATGGCGGTCTACATCATGCTGAGCCGGGCAGTCCATGCTCAGCGTCCGCAGATCGGCTTGATGAAAGCCCTGGGGTACAGTGATGGCGTCGTGATGCTGCACTACCTGTCTTACGCCATGGCTATCGGAATCGTTGGATCGGTGCTTGGGATTCTGGCAGGCCAACCTCTGGGGATGGCAATCACCAAAGTGTACGCCGGAGAGCTTGGAATCCCGCTGGTGAAAACCAGTATCTACCCCGACCTGTGGGCCGGGGGGCTTCTGCTCATGTCCGTCTTCGTGGTTCTGGGGAGCATCGGGCCTGCGAGGGCTTCGGCCAAAGTTCCGCCCGCCATTGCCATGCGGTTCGATCCCTCAGCCGTCCTGGTGAAAGGGCGGGAGTCCATCGTCGAACGCCTGATCCGGTTGCCGTTCTGGCTTCGTTTGCCGGTTCGGGATGTGTTCCGCGTACGCCGGAGATCGATCGGAACGGGGCTGGGTGTGATCTTTTCCATAATGCTGGTGGTGCTGGGTTTTGCATTCATGGATTCGATGAATTTTCTCCTCGACCGGGGGTTCGAGCAGAACTGGGATATGCTGGTGCAGTTCAGCACGCCGCAGACGGAGCAGACCGAAAAGGAAGTGGCTTCCTGGAAAGGCGTGAAATACGTGGAGGAGCACATCGAGATTCCGGTCACCATCAAGGCCAACGGCAAAGAGCAGAGCGTGCTTTTGTATGCCGTCGAGCCGGACACGAAGATGCCGCCGATCAAGCTGGTGGGGCGGACGAAAGAGCTATCCAGTGCGCTGTCCGGGAATCGGATCGTGCTGACGGAGTACATGGCGAAGAAAATGGGGCTCCGGGAAGGGGACGAGGTGGAAGTTTCTACTCCTTTCGGTAGCATGAAGCTCGAAATCGGCGGGACATCCCGGGAATACATCACCGCGGTGGCTTATGTCTCCCTCGAGAGGGTGCAGAAAATGGTGGGGATGAAAGTATTCAACGCCCTGTACCTCGACGTGGCCCCCGAGCAACGGGTGGAGATCGAGAAGAAGCTGTATCACCTCCCCGGTGCGGCCAATGTGCAGATCAAGGAAGGGATGATGAAGGACATCAGGTCGTTCATGGGTCTGTACGATGCTTTCGTGGGGATAATTTTTCTGTTCGCCGTGACTTTGGCGTTTGCCTTACTGTTCAACACGATGACGGTGAGCGTGCTGGAGCGGCAGCGGGAGTACGCCACCATGCGGGCCATAGGGGCCAGCGGTGGCCGGATCGCATGGTTGATAACGATGGAGAGCCTGATACTCTGGGCTTTGACGGTGGTGCCCGGGCTCGTCCTGGGATGGCTGGTTTCGTATTACGCCATGGGAACTTTCAATTCCGACCTGTTCGTGTTCTACCTGAGGATCGAGCCCCTGAGCTACCTTCTTTCCGCCGCGGGCATCCTGGTCGTGATGCTGCTGTCGGCGATGCCGGCCGTCAGGCACGTGAACCGACTGAGCCTGGCAGAGGCGATAAAGATGATTACGTGAAAAGTTCCCCCAGAGCCTTGATTCAGTCGGTTCTTAGCTCGGTAAACATCCTCAGGTAATCCAATAGGTGTCGGGTGGAAAGGTAATGTTTGCGAACGTGTTCTCTGGCGGCTGAGCCCATTCTGGATGCCGCGTCCGGGTGCGAAAGGAGGAACAACACCTTCTCAGCACATTCTTCTACGCTATTCACCAAAAAACCTGTTTCGCCGTCTACAACTTGCAATGGGATTCCTCCCGTATTACCACCGACCACTGGTTTGCCTTTCCACAGCGCCTCCGTAACCACCAGGCCAAAGCCTTCGCGTACCGACTTTTGTACCACCACGCTTGCCGCGGTCTGGAAGGCATTGACTTCTCGATCTCCGATTCCGTGGAAATTGTGGAGGATGCGGATGTCGTAATCCTCTCCGGCGTGGCGTACAGTTTTGTCGTAGAAATCCCACCCTTCCGGATCATCGGCAGCCATAGATCCGACCAGAGCGAGTTGTACGGAAGGAATTTCTTCTTTCACCATACGGTAGCAATCTATGACGCCGAGGGGGTCTTTCCACGGATCGAACCGGCTCACCTGCACGATCATCGGGCGAGATGGATCGAAGCCGTACCCGGACACCACAGACCAAGCCTCTTCTTGGCTCATGGGGATGTTCTTCGGTGAAAGTGGATCTATCGTTGGCGCGATAATCTTCAGGTGTGGTGGATCGATTCCCGGGCCTACGTACTCTCTCATGGTGAAAATGAGAGACGGATATTCGGATATGTACGGTGCGAGGAAGTTCCAGTACTTCATATTGGGGTGAGAAGTATCGATGTGGCATCTCCAGGTCCATATTCTGCCATGATTTCCTCCCGTGAATCGAAGCAGTCCGGCTGGTTGTGGATCGTGGACGATGACGAAATCGTACTCACCTTCGAGCTTACTGGCGTTTAGCTGGTTGTATTCACGCCAGATAGCTTTCATCTCTTCGGTGAACGGTGCATCCATTCCCTGTAGTCCGTTGTGCATTGCTTTGGTGACGTTGAAGAATTCCTCGCTCCCTTCTATTACCTGCCATTCAGCATCGAGGCCGATGTCCCGCATCAAGGGGACGAGCGTTTTCAATATCTCGGCCACGCCGCCGCCGAAAGAAGTGGAATTTATGTGCAGCACGCGGGCTCCGCGCAGAGGTTCGGCGAGCGACACTATTTCCTCCACTACACGATCACCTGCTATCTGGCGATAATCCTCCAATCGTTTTTCCGGAACTTCGACTCTGTCGAGCATATGCACTTATCCTTTTACGGAACCGGCGAGAATGCCTCGCACGAAGTATCTTTGAAGACCGAGGAATACGGCCAACGGTAGCACCATTGAGATAAAAGCAGCAGCGGTGAGGAGATGCCACCCTGCCCCCATGGAGCTCACGAGATTGCTTATAGGCACGGTTATGGGTGCCACGCTGGGGTTGCCGCCGAGGTAAGTGAGGGCCACCAACAGGTCGTTCCAGACCCACATGAACTGAAAGATAGCCAGCGATGCCAGAGATGGTACCGAAAGCGGGATGAGCAGCTTCGTGAACACCGTAAAAGTGGAAGCACCGTCCAGAAAAGCGGATTCGAACAGGTCTTTCGGCAGAGCGCCGAAGAAATTGCGCAAGAGGTAGACGGCGTACGGGAGACCGTAGGCCGTGTGAGCCAGCCATATTCCGATGAATGTGCCGGTTAGATGGAATCTGGTGTAGAGTTTGAGCACTGGTATCAGGGTCATCTGCAACGGCACTACCAGCAGACCAACCACTACGAGGAAGAGCAAATCTCTGCCGGGAAATTCCATCCAGGCGAAGGCATAAGCTGCAAAAGCGGCCAGCAGTATTGGCAGGATGGTAGCGGGTATCGATATGATCAAGCTGTTCAAGAAACTCCGTCCGAGTCCACCGGACGAAATGAAATCTTTCAGGAAGGAACATCCAGGCCCGCCGGATCTGGCTTGCTCGGCGCAATGCTCTCGGTAGTTCGTCTGACCGGTCAACACATCCAGATAGCTATCCAGAGTGAATTGATAAGGAGGTTTTATGGCGGTCCACCAGCCGGAAGACCTTACCGCCCTGGCCGGGCGAAAGGAGCTGACGAACAGCCCGAACGATGGTAATATCCACAAGGCGCATATCACCAGGATGGTGACGTGCAACGGTCCCCTGGAAAGAGAGCGACTTATTTTCTTCATTGCCAAATTCCTCCAATGATTGCATTACTGGGGTTCCAGGTGGTTTCGTTCATTTCTGGAACCATTTGGCATTCACCACCATCACAGGGGTGATCAAGAGCAGTAAGACCACAGCTATTGCGGCAGAACGACCGAACTGGCTTTCGACATAGAACAGCTTGAACATCCTGTTGGCTATCACGTCTGTGCCGTAATTGCCTCCGGTCATCACATATACGATATCGAAGACTTTCAAAACATTTATGACCAGTGTGGTGGTCAAGACGATGATGGTGGTGCTCACCATCGGAAGAGTGATATGCCAGAACTTCTGCCATTCGGTGGCTCCGTCCACTGAAGCCGCTTCCATGATATCTCTGGGTATGCTCTTTATGGCGGCCGAGAGTATGACCATGGAAAATCCCGTCCACATCCATATCCCGACGGTTATCAAGGCGAAAGTATTGATCGGATACCGCTGTAACCACGCTATAGGCCTAGCGTGGATGATTCCCTTGACGATTGCATTCAACAAACCGATTCGAGGGTTGAAGTCCAGCATGAATTTCCATATGGTGCCTGCGGCCACACCGGAGATCGCCATCGGCAGGAAGATGACGGATTTCGCCGCGGACTCGTATCTGACTTTGTCTGCCAAAACGGCTATCAGCAAGCCAAGGGATACCGTGAGGGATGTGAAAAATATCAACCAGAGAAGGTTGTTCTTGAATGCGGTCAGAGTGTCTTGATGGGTAAACAGATAGATGTAATTTTCCAACCCTACGAATTTGGTCGAATCTGCGTTGAAGAAACTCAAGTAAGCTGTACTCAAGACTGGATACACCAGGTAGACCGCCAGGATCGTGAGAACTGGTGCTATGTACAACCAGGGAAGAAAACCGGGTTTCCTGAACATGATGCGAACCCCTTTCCCGACGCGGGGAGCAGCGGTAGGCCGCTCCCCGCTTTCGGAATTACTTACCGTACTGTTCCACGGCTTTGGCTTCTATCTGCTTTAGTATATCATCGAGTTTGTCTGGGTGCTGCACATATTCCAGGGAGCCTTTCCAGAATGCCTGTTGTACAGCTCCTCCCATTAGATCTCCGGCACCTACACGGAACGCGCTGGCCGTCGTCAACATCTTCGCTGAATCTCTGGCTATGTCGTTCGGGTACACACTGAGCGGTACCGACCTGTTCGGTGACGTATACCCGCCGCGCTTTGCCCAAATCTCTTGGGCTTTGGCGCTTGCGAGGTATTCGATGAAGGACCTTGCTGCTGGAGTATCCTTGAACATCACCACGACATCGCATCCGCCGGTTATGCCGCCGGCGTATTTGGGATTTATGGTAGGCCACGGGAAGAAAGCGTAGTCTTTCCCGGGGACGGCTTTCGGGTATTGCTTGGCGATGAACCCCTGAGTGAAATCGCCAAGGTAATACATGTACGCACTGCCGTCCATGATCGCATAGGAACCATCGACGAAGTTCGTAGCCAGGATGCCGTCTACGCCGTTCAACACCCATCCCTTGTGGGTTGCTATCTCTCCGAAAGTCTGGAATGCTTTCTTGATGGCGGGGTCGGTCCATGGGATCTCGTGCTTGACCCACTTGTCGTACACCTCCGGCCCTGATTGCGTGAGTACGATCTGGGCTATCCAGTCGGTGAGAGGCCACCCGGATGCGCTGCCGGATTCGGCGGCAATGGACCAAGGCACTCCGCCGTCCTTTGCTATCTTGTCAGAAAGGGAGAGCAGCTCGTCCCACGTCTTTGGAATCTGGTATCCTTTTTCCTTGAATCTTTTCGGACTGTACCAGATGGTCCCTTTGTTGGCCGCTTTGAAGACTATCGCGTAGAGTTTTCCGTTGTACGTACCTACGTCGAGCCACGCTTTGGCGTAATCTTTCTTGAGCTGGTTCATGTCCATGAAGCCGTCCAGTGGGACGAGTTTACCCTGCTTGGCGTACTCCATGGCCAATCCGGGGTTCGGGAGTATGGCGATGTCTGGCGGGTTGTTACCTTCGACTCTGGTTTTGAGGACAGCGGTAAGGTCCCTGGTCCCTTCGTACTGGACTTTGTTTCCCGTTTCCTTTTCCCACACGCTGTAAACTGCTTTGAAACTGTCCAGCTCCTCGCCGCCCCACACCGCCATCACGTCCACCTTTGCTCCTCCAGCCGGTTTGGTCGGTGCCTTTGTCGGTGATTTTGTTGGAGCCGTGGTAGGAGCTTTTGTGGGAGCTTTGGTAGGCGCCTGTGTAGGAGCTTGCGTCGGTGCCTTGGTAGGAACCGGCGTGGGGGTTGCTTTTCCTCCACATGCGCCAAGTATCATGGCGAAGACGAGCAACACGCTGACGAAAACCAATCTTCTCTTCTTCATTTTACCTTCTCCTTTCTTCTGAAATGTAAAGTCAGTGCTTGCAAATTCGCCCTTTAAAAAATCCGCCGTGTTCTTCCCTTCCACACCACCTCCTTTTGCCTTTCATGGTAACACGCGTTAGTAAACAGCGAAAAACAGATGTGCTCGAGCTCCATCAATTCTTACCTTTCCCTCCACACGACTTGCGCACCACCAAATCCGTCTTTAGGGATATCTGCTTTTCCACCAGCTTTTCCCCACCCATTACTCTGAAGAGCAACTTGGCAGCTTCCTTCCCGAGATCGTATGCGGGGAGGCGTACGGTGGTCAAAGCCGGTATAGTGTAAGCGGAGGCAAAGATATCGTCGAACCCCACGATGGCTATGTCATCAGGTATCTTCAAACCCCTCTCGTGGATTGCAGCGAGGGCACCCATAGCCACTACGTCGCTGGCTACGAAGACTGCTGTGGGACGTTCGGGCAACTGCAGGAGCTCTATCATAGCCCTGTACCCGGTTTGCGGAAGGTAGTATCCAAACCGTACGAGACTTTCGTTGAAAGGTATTCCGGCCTTTTCAAGGGCGTTCCTGTAGCCCTTGAGCCTTGCATTTGCGGAGGTAAACGAAACCGGTGCATTGGTTATCAGCCCGATTCTTTCGTGACCGAGGCTTATCAAATGATTCACAGCTTTTTCTGCTCCCCCTACGTTGTCCACATCTACTGAGGGTATGTCGGACCCTGGAAGCTGGCCGTGCAGAACCAGAGGGAAATCGCTTCTGTGTAGTTCCAGCAAGTTTGGATCGTCCGAGCGGGGGGCCGAAACGATTAGTCCATCTACATGGTGGCCACGTACCAGCTTCATATAAGAATTTGGGTCGTCAGGGGCGACACCTGTATGGAATAGAAGTGTGTAGTCGTGGCTGGAAACCTCATCTGCTATGCCTCTCATTACATCCGGCAGAAAGGCGTCAGCGGATACCTTGTCCGGTCCTTCGCAGAGCACCAACCCGATAACGTGGGTTTTCCCACTGGCAAGAGATCGAGCCGCAGCAGCAGGGTAATAGTGAAGCTTGCGCGCAGCATCAATGACCCGTTGTTTGGTGCTCTCTGGGATATGAGTGCCCGGAACATCGTTGAGCACCAGTGACACTGTGGTTCTGGACACGCCAGCAAGCTTGGCCACATCCTGACTCGTCACTTTCTTCATCGGTTTCCTCGCCAGAGAGCGTTTGTTCGGTTGGTGATGCGATTCAGTAACTCGCGTTACTATAACCTATTATACAAGGGAAGTTGCTCTTTGTCAAGGGAGGCGGGTATGGGGCCAACAGATCGTCCCCATGATAACCAACTCCCTTTCCGCGCTGGAT